>CAYQME010000082.1:0-8499 GCA_964418645.1 uncultured Flavobacteriaceae bacterium | reverse complement strand
GGATATCAAAATTAAGTTGAGAATTCACAAAGACGACTATTTTAAAAAAATAAATTCCATATTAAAACTCATTCATAGAGGTAATATTTACGAAGCCAATTTTTGTCAAGAGTTTTATGCAGAAAGTACGAGTATAAATCCTTTAGAAACCTATAAAAAGCTTAATACTATTTCATATCCACCCTTTGCTACGTTTTTGAAATGTAATGACAAATATTTGCTTTCGGCTTCTCCAGAACGTTATCTAAAAAAGACAGGAAATACTATTATTTCACAGCCAATAAAGGGTACAGCAAAGCGTTCAAAAGTTAAAGATGTAGATGAAAAACTAAGGCAAGATTTAGAGAGAGACCAAAAGGAGCGAAGTGAAAATATTATGATTGTCGATTTGGTGAGACATGATTTGTCTAAAACCGCAATAAAAGGCACAGTAACAGTAAGAGAATTATGCAAAGTATATAGTTTTGAGCAAGTGCATCAAATAGTATCTACAGTAATTTCCAAAGTTGAGAATTCTGTACATCCTGTAGATGTTATTAAATCTACATTCCCAATGGGAAGTATGACAGGAGCACCAAAAATCTCAGCAATGAAAATCATTGAAGAATTAGAAGAAACCAAACGAGGATTGTATTCGGGAGCTGTTGGATATTTCACACCTAATGGCGATTTTGATTTTAATGTTGTAATTAGAAGTATCTTGTACAATGAAACCAACAAGTATGTATCCTATTCTGTTGGAGGAGCGATTACAGCAAAAAGTGACCCTTTAAAAGAATATGAAGAATGCTTAATTAAAGCAAAAGCAATGCGAACAGTTTTAGAAAATTAAATATGCATAACACATATAAATTTAACTTATATAATACCGAATTATTTGGTCAATATTGGAAACCACAATCGGTTAAAGCAGTCATTGTTTTAGTGCATGGCATGGGCGAACATTCATCGCGATACGAACAATCTGTGGTTCCACATTTGGTAAAAAATGGATTAGCAGTGGTGGCGTTCGATCTATTTGGTCATGGGAAAACAAAAGGAAAACGGGGAGACTGCCCAAGCTATGAGGCACTCCTAGAGTCTATAGAATATACCATAAAGAAAGCAGACGTATTATTTCCTGACAAAGCAATTTACCTTTATGGGCACAGCTTAGGCGGGAACCTTGTTATTAATTACACGTTAACAAAAAACCGTGTACTTAAAGGCGTGATTGCAACGAGTCCATTTTTACGATTAGCATTTAATCCGCCAAAATGGAAAGTAGCTTTAGGTAAATTATTACTCAAAGTTTTACCATCGTTAACAATGCCTAGTGAATTAGAAGTAGAAGCCATTTCAAGAGATGAAACTGAAGTTAAAAAATATTGTGATGACGCTTTGGTTCATGATAAAGTGAGTCCTATGTATATATTTCCTGTAATTGATGCTGGAGAATGGGCAATACAAAATGCTAATAAATTACAAGCGCCAATGCTAGTTTTACACGGTACTGATGACCAAATTATTGATTATAAAGGTTCAGAGGAGTTTTGTAATAACACAGATAATGCTGAATTGACTTTATTTGAAAACGGATATCATGAGTTGCATCACGATTTATGCAAAGAAGAATTTATGCAAACTATTTTAAAATGGTTGGACAAAATGTAAATTAGCATAATGTTTAAAAACTTTCAAAATTATATCAATCAGAACCTGCCTTTCTTAACCGAGAGTAAGCTCCTCTTGGCCATTTCTGGAGGTGTTGATAGTGTTGTATTGACGCATTTATGCCATAAATCAAAATTGGATTTTGCCTTAGTACATTGTAATTTTAATTTGCGTGGAAAAGAAAGTGATAAAGATGAATGTTTTGTGTTACAGTTAGCTGAAGATTTAAACCTTGAAGTATTTATTGAAAGTTTTGATACAGAAATTTATGGAAAACAAAACAAGCTGTCCACTCAAATGGCAGCTCGAGAGCTGCGCTATAATTGGTTTAAAGAATTAGCTGAACAATTAGATTTTGATTATATTTTAACGGCACATCATGCCGATGATAATTTAGAAACATTCCTCATCAATTTATCTCGTTGTACAGGATTAGACGGTTTAACAGGGATTCCAAAAATTAATGAGAATATTGTAAGACCATTTTTATCATTTACAAGAAATGATATTGTGAAATACGCAAAATCAGAAAATTTAAAATGGCTAGAAGATGCTAGTAACTCTTCTACTAAATATTTGAGAAACAAATTGCGATTGGAAGTGATTCCGAAACTTAAGGAGATCAACCCAAAATTATTGCAGAGCTTTAATAAGACTATTGAGCACTTACAAGATTCTAAAGCTATTATTGACGATAGGATTGATTCAATTTCCGATACAATAATCACCAAAGTAAATGAGAATGGAATTCATTTTGATATTTCACAAATTGAAGCATTAAATACTCCAAAAGCCTATTTATACGAACTCTTAAAAGACTATGGATTTACTGAATGGAACGATGTAAATAATCTATTAAAAGCACAATCTGGTAAACAGGTTTTATCCGCAACACATCGCTTAATAAAAGATAGAGATTGTTTGTTGTTAAGTGAAATTAATAATGTCATTCTGAATGAAAATGAAGAATCTCTAAGTATTAGGGAGACAGATAAACAGCCCCAAACACCATTCGGAATACTAATTTTTGATGAAGCAGACGCTCTTTTTGGAAAGCGTGCCAATGTGATTTTTGTAGACAAGAATAAATTGCAATTTCCTCTTACAGTAAGAAAATATCAAGAAGGTGATTATTTTTACCCCTTTGGTATGCAAGGAAAGAAGAAATTGAGTAAATATTTTAAAGATGAAAAGCTGTCTTTATTAGATAAAGAAAATGTGTGGGTATTATGTTCAAAAGATGAGATTGTTTGGGTAATTAACAAAAGGGCAGATGACCGATTCAAAGTAACCGGAGACACACAACAGATATTAAAAATCGAATTAAAATGACATTGCAAGGAAAAATAGTCGATATACAAAACAAACGTATTTATAAAGGAGAAATTGATGTCGATAACGGAACAATAAGTTCTATAACAGAAAAGGAACATAATGTAGAACATTATATAATTCCTGGTTTTGTGGATGCTCATATTCATATTGAAAGCTCTATGTTGGTACCTTCCGAATTCGCCAAACTTGCGGTAACTCACGGAACGGTTGCAACGGTTTCCGATCCTCACGAAATTGCGAATGTACTGGGAATTGAAGGTGTAGAATTTATGATTAATAACGGAAAAAAAGTACCATTCAAATTTAATTTCGGGGCACCTTCTTGTGTACCTGCAACATCTTTTGAATCTGCTGGAGCCATTATTGATTCTGAAGGGATAAAGCAATTACTTAAGAATCCAAACATCAAATATTTAGCAGAAATGATGAATTATCCAGGCGTTATTTTTGATGATGAAGAAGTCATGAAAAAAATTGCTTGGGCAAAACATTATAAGAAGCCGGTTGATGGACATGCTCCAGGATTAAGAGGAGAAGATGTTGCAAAATATATCAATGCAGGAATTTCTACAGACCATGAATGTTTTACTTATGATGAAGGGTTAGAGAAGCTTCAAAAAGGTATGAAAGTCATTATTCGAGAAGGTTCTGCGGCCAAAAATTTTGAGGCCTTAATTGATTTGTTGCCCGAACACTTTGAAAACATGATGTTTTGTAGTGACGATAAGCATCCTGACGATTTATTGGTCAGTCATATTAACAAACTGTGTGCAAGAGCAATTGCAAAAGGCATGGATCTTTTTAAAGTACTGCAAATGGCTTGTATAAATCCGGTAAAACATTATAATCTCGATGTTGGTTTACTTCGGGAAGGCGATTTTGCAGATATTGCTGTGGTTGAAGACTTAATAAATTTCAAAGCAGTCCAAACCTATATTAATGGCGAATTGGTTTTTGATAAAGGTAAATCAAAAATAGAATCTGTTCCTTTTGAAATCTTGAATAATTTTCGCACTAATAAAAAAGAAGTTAATAATTTTAGATTTAAATCTTCAACAAAACAAATTCGAGTTATTGAAGCTTTAAATGGAGAATTGGTTACTAAAGAACTTATCGAAAATGCTTTAATTAAAGATGGAAATTTGGTTTCAAATGTAGAAGAGGATATTTTAAAAATGACAGTTGTTAATCGCTACAATAACCAAAAACCATCAATTGCGTTTATTAAGAATTTTGGACTAAAAGAAGGCGCTATTGCATCTTCGGTTGGGCATGATTCACATAATATTATTGCAGTTGGTGTTAGTGACGAAGCTATTTGTAAAGCGGTTAATTTAATTATTGAAAGTAAAGGAGGTATTTGTGCTATTTCTAATTCCGTAGAGAAAGTAGTTTCACTTCCAGTTGCTGGAATAATGAGTGATAAATCTGGCGAAATTATTGGAAATCAATACGCAGGTTTAGACAAAATGGCTAAAGCAATGGGAAGCAAACTTCATGCTCCTTACATGACACTTTCATTCATGGCATTATTGGTGATTCCTTCTTTAAAATTAAGCGATAAAGGCCTATTTGATGGCACAAATTTCAAGTTTACTTCTTTAGAGATTTAATATCCTTTTTAATTTTATTTCGTTATATTTGAGTTAGAATACGATTAGAAATTGTCAGCAAAAATGACAATTGATTAATGGTGTTCTTTTTTATCTAAAACATAAATTAATTCTTATGAATCTCACAGCAGAACTTGCCGAAGTAAAAAATTATATAAATGGTAAATTTGAAAGAAATGGTCAATCATTAATGGATATTATTAGTCCAATAGATGGAAGCGTTATTTCTACATTACCATTATCAACTTATAATGATGTTGATAAAGCTGTACAAGCAGCAAAAAAAGCGTTCCCAAGTTGGTCAGCAATGACTTTTAAAGAACGCGTTCAAATCTTTTTTAGATATCGAACATTATTGGAAAAAAATATGGACGAATTAACCAAATTGGTACAACTTGAAAACGGTAAAACCTATGGTGAAGCTAAAGCAGAAGTTGAAAAAAGTATGGAACTCTGTGAGTTTGCAGTTTCTATGCCGCAAATAGTGGTAAACGAAATACAGGAAGTCAGTAAAGGTGTAGAATGTAGAATTGAACGTAAACCATTAGGCGTTGTCGCATCAATTACACCTTTTAATTTTCCCAATATGGTACCACATTGGACGATGCCAAATGCTTTGGTTCTTGGGAATACAATGGTTATGAAACCTTCCGAAGTTGTGCCATTAAGTACTGTGCGTATGGCAGAATTATTAAAAGAAGCTGGTCTTCCAGATGGTGTGTTTAATTTGGTGAATGGAGGTAAAGACGTGGTCGAAGCAATTTGCGACCATCCAGATATAAAAGCAGTTTCTTTTGTGGGTTCTACCAAAGTGGCTAAAATTATATATAAACGAGCCACCTCAACTTTAAAAAGATGTGTAGCTCTTGGTGGTGCAAAAAATCATTTGTTGGTTTTTCCAGATGCGAACCCTGAAATGACGGCTTCAAATGTGGTGGCTTCCATGTCTGGTTGCGCTGGTCAACGTTGTATGGCAGCTTCGGTAATGGTTGGCGTAGATAAGATTCAGCATATTATAGATAAAATGGTTGAAGATGCCAAATCGTTAATTCCTGGAGAAAATTTAGGGTCTGTAATAAGTGCTGCAGCTAAAGAGCGTATTGAAGGTTATATCGCTGAAGCGGAAAAAGTTGGTGCCAAAATTTTATTGGATGGAAGACATACAACTGTTGAAGGTAAAGAAGGCGGATTTTATGTTGGTCCAACCATTATAGATTATGTAACAACTGATATGTCTGTCGCGCGAGAAGAAATTTTTGGTCCAGTAATTTCAATATTAAGAGCAAAAGATTTAGACGAAGCCATTGAAATTGAAAATGGCTCAAATTATGGTAATGCTGCTGCTGTATTTACCCAAAGTGGAGGACTGGCTAAACAAGTTATGGAACGGGCTAGTGCAGGAATGATTGGCGTAAACATTGGAGTGCCAGTACCTAGAGAACCTTTCTCGTTTGGAGGTTGGAACGAATCAAAATTTGGAGTTGGGGATATTACAGGACGAAGCTCTATCGAATTTTGGACTCAAAACAAAAAAACAACAACCAAATGGAATCCTGAAGCACAAACCAATTGGATGAGTTAAAATAAATATAAATGAAAAAAATAATTATTCTATTGCTATTTTTTCAGTTTTCAGAATTTGTAATCAGTCAAAATAAAACGAACAACTCAATTACTTTCAATCATTTGGCACTGTCCGTTAAAGATGTTTACCAAAGCACCGAATTTTATAAGAATGTTCTTAAATTGAAAGAAATAACCAATAGAACGGAAGTCGATGGGATTAGATGGTTTTCATTAGGCGAGGGCAAAGAATTACATCTAATTTCTATAATAAAAGGTGAAATTAAATTAAGCAAGGCCGTTCATTTAGCGTTAACTACTTCAGATTTTGAATCGTTTATCACAAGACTGAATGCAATGGAAATTGTATATTCCGATTGGCCAGGGACTTTTAATAAAATAACTATTCGAGCTGATGGTATAAAACAGGTTTATATTCAAGACCCTGATGGCTATTGGATTGAAGTGAATAGTGTAGGAGAGCAATAGAAAAAATAATTTTAACAAATAATGAATGACGAAATATTAAAAAACAACCTTGATTATACCTTGTTTTCTTGGTCAAAGCAATGCGGTCTAAATCCTATAAATGCTTCTTATGCAGAAGGCTCTTATGTTTACGATAGAGATGGTAAAAAATACCTTGACTTTTCTTCTCAACTAATGAATGTAAATATTGGTCATGGTAACCAACGAATCACAGAAGCAGTTGCCAAGCAAATGAACGAAGTGAGTTATGTTTATCCAGGCATGGCAACAGATGTTCGTGGAAGACTTGGTAAAAAAATTGCAGAAATTACACCTGGAAATTTAACTAAAACTTTTTTTACACTTGGTGGAGCAGAAGCAATAGAAAATGCCATTAAATTGGCAAGAATATACACTGGACGCCACAAAATAATCACGCAATACAGAGCTTATCATGGTGCAACTTATGGAGCAATTACTGCTGGAGGAGATCCAAGACGTTTCCCAGTTGATGTTCAGGCTATGCCAAATGTGATACATGTCGAAAATCCTTATGCTTATCGTTGTCCATGGAATTCTACAACAATAGAAGAATGTGGTAATCGCGCAATTGCACATTTAGAGCGTGTTATAAAATTTGAAAACCCAGATAGTGTGGCTGCTATTCTTTTTGAAGGAGAATCGGGTTCTTCTGGATGTATTAAATATCCTCCAATGTACCTAAAACGAGTTCGTGAACTTTGCGACAAATACGGAATCATGATGATTGATGATGAGGTTATGAGTGGTTTTGGTCGCACAGGGAAAATGTTTGGTATAGACCATCATGATACTACTCCAGATATAATGTGTTTGGCTAAAGGATTAACTTCTGGTTATTTACCACTTGGAGGTGTTGTTGTTACTGATAAAATTGCAGACTATTTTAACGACAATCCTATGATTATTGGCTTAACATATTCTGCACATCCAACATTGTGTGCTGCAGCTTTAGAAAATCTTAAAATTATTGAAGAAGATAATTTGGTTGAAAAAGCAGCTGAAATGGGATTATACATTGAAGCAGAAGTTGAGAAGCTTAAGAAGAAACATAAATCTATTGGTGATTTTAGAAACACAGGATTATTAGGCTGTATAGAACTCGTTAAAAATCGAAAAACCAAGGAACCTATCACGCCATGGAATGCCGCTCCAAAAGATATGGAAGTCACTAATATGATGGCAGCAAAGATTAGAGAATTAGGTATGTTTACTTTTGTACGTTGGAATTTTATTTTTATTGCGCCTCCATTAAATGTGAGTAAAGCAGAAGTAGATGAAGGCTTAAAGATTATTTCACAAGCTATTGCTATTGCAGATAAATATTGTAATTAATTAAATGATTCAAGAGCAAATTAAATCAACATTAGAAGCTTATGCTAAAGCATATTGTACTAAAGATATTGAGGCTCTAATGTCGGTTTTTGACGAGTCGGATAATATATCTGTTATAGGTACTGGTTCAGACGAACTATGTGTTGGACGTAAAGAAGTTAAGCAGCTTTTTTTGAGAAATTTTAATGAGGCTACAGCCACAAAATTTGAATGGAATTGGATAGATATTCGTAAGTCTGATGACCATGCAGTGGCATCAGTTACACTTTCTATACATCTTAAATATAAGGAAGATAATTTAATTGTTCCGATTCGTTGGACAATTGTTTTAAAACAAGAAAATAATCGATGGGTTTGGATTCATAGAAATGCTTCAACTGCCGATAACAATCAAGAAGAAGGTAGTGCTTATCCTAAAAAACCAATTAATCTTAAAAAATGAACAAAGACATAGTAGAATTACAAGAAGATGTTTCCAATTCATCGTTATACA
>CAYQME010000081.1:1456-9296 GCA_964418645.1 uncultured Flavobacteriaceae bacterium | reverse complement strand
ATGGACGAGTTGCGTGCGCAATGTCCTTGGGATAAAAAGCAAACCATGCAATCTTTACGGCATCTTACTATTGAAGAAACTTACGAGTTGGGTGACGCCATTCTAGATAACGATTTAAAAGAGATTAAAGGGGAGTTAGGCGATTTGCTATTGCATATTGTGTTTTATGCCAAAATTGGTAGTGAAACCAACGATTTTGATATCGCTGATGTTGCCAATACCATTTGTGAGAAGCTCATCCACAGACATCCTCATATTTATAGCGATGTAAAGGTTAAGGATGAAGCAGAGGTTAAGCAAAATTGGGAAAAATTGAAACTTAAGGAAGGTAAAAAGAGTGTATTAGAAGGCGTTCCAAAAAGCTTACCAGCTTTGGTTAAGGCTAGTAGAATACAAGAAAAGGTAGCAGGTGTTGGTTTTGATTGGGAAGCGTCGCATCAGGTTTGGGAAAAAGTAGAGGAGGAGATCAAAGAGTTTAAAACCGAAGTAGCTCATGGTAATAAAGATGAAATAGAAAGTGAATTTGGAGATGTATTATTCTCTATGATTAACTATGCGCGTTTTTTAAATATTAACCCAGAAAATGCTTTAGAAAAAACCAACAAAAAATTCACAAAACGGTTTCAATATCTTGAAAGTAAAGCTGAAGCATTAAATAAATCATTAAGTGAAATGACATTTGCCGAAATGGACGTATTTTGGGAAGAAGCAAAAAGCTTATAATTTTTTATAAAAAAACATCCAAAAAGGAATACCTAACGTATATAAAGTATCTATAATATATAGAGTTATAAAATTGCATGGATTAATAGCACATCTTATTCAATTTTATTGAAAAGATAACAAAAAACAATTTTATTTAGTTTAGTTAGTAGTTACATCCTACTTGCATTTGCAAGTAGGATGTTTTCTTTTAGTAGAATTTTTTTATTTTTCTAAGCTTTGCTTCCCAAGAAGTTAAGTCAACTTTGTGTTTTTCAATATTTTTGTAAACATCTTTTACTAGCGGATTATCATCAGAAGCATTAGAGAAAAATTGAAGATTGTTTTCCAACTGATTTATATCTGCTTTAACTTCATCTATTTTCTTTCTAATAAAGTTGTGCTCATTGTCTAAATGTCTTTTATCACTAGTATTTGCCATATTAGCCAATTTGTTATCATATTTCAACGAATCAGATTCAGCTTTAGTCATGTTTAATTTTCCGTACAAAGTGTCTATGGCTTTGTTAAATTTCCCATCAATAAAACGTTTGTTATATGGCACTCTGCCTATGGCTTTCCAGGCATCAATTTTTTCTTGAATCAATACTATATTAGCTTTTAAATCATCAGAGAATTTTAAATCTTTAAGTGCATCTAAGAATTTCGACTTTTTTTCTAAGGCTTGAACTTCATCTTTGTTGGCAGCATTTTTACTTTCGTGAAATTTATCAAAATAATGATTGCAAGCGGCTTTAAATTGCTTCCAGATTTTGTCGCTATCTCGTCTTGGAACATGACCAATTTTTTTCCAATCACTTTGAATTTTTTTCATCAAAGGTGTTGTGGTATCAAAATCGTCATTGTCTTTATTGGCTTCAGCTAGCTTGATAAGCTCTATTTTTTTCTGTAAATTTTCGTATTGATCCTTTTTTAAGCTTTTGTAAAATGTGTTTTTCTTTCTATTAAATGCTCTCACCGAATCTTTAAACTTTGCCCAAGTAGCTTCATTTACCTTAATTGGCACCTTTCCAGCATTAAAGAATTGATTACGCAAATCTTCAAGAATCTTAATCTTTTTTTGCCATGCACTATGATTATTAGAATCGTCCTGGGTTAGGGCATCTATTTTAGAAATAATATCATGTTTTACCTCAAGGTTTTTTTCGTAAGCTTTGTCCATTTCTTCAAAATGAGCTTGCCGCTTTTCATGAATGGATTTTGTTGCTGCACTAAAACGTTCCCAAATATCTTCACGTTGTTCTCTGCCAACAGGACCGAGTTCTTCTTTCCAAATTTTATGAAGTGCCTGAAGCTCTCTAAATGCTCTATTACTATCTGTATCTTGAGCGAGTTCTTCGGCACGTGCAATAATTTTTAACTTTTGCTCTAAGTTATGCTTAAAATCAAGGTCTCTTAAATCGCGGTTTAAATGCAGAAAATCATAAAAAATCTCAACATGATGATGGTAATTATTCCACACATTATTGTATTTATCTCTTGGAATTGGACCTGCATTTTTCCAGCTTTCTTGTAATTCTTTAAAATGCTTGTAAGTGGTGTTTATGTTTTCTTCAACATTTATTAACCCCTTTATTTCTTCTATAATCTCTAGACGCTGTTCTAAATTGGTTTTTAAATTTTGTTCTAAATTTTTATAATATGCTTGTCTTTTATCACGATATTCTCTGTAAATATCATTGAAACGCGTTTTTTCTAAATTCTTAAAGTGAAAATCTATGGCATTCCCTCCAGCAGCTAGAAACTCTTCTTTCTTTTCTTCAATTAGAGTACTAAATTTTGCATTAAATTCAGTTTTAATAGTTTCAAAATGAGATTTAATAGTCTGAATTTTTTCATTTTTTACTAAATTTTCTAATTCGTCAACCAATGCTGTAAGAGACATTGTATGGTAATCTTTCTCTTCAATCTCATGGCGTTTACTATTAGATTCATCCTCAGCATCTTCAGCGTTAGAAGCATCAATTTCATCAAGAGCAACTTCAGTATTTTCAGCTACAGTTGTTTCTTCAATTTCGGGTTTTTTTTCGGTGGATTCCTTTAAAACAGTTTCGGTTTCGATTTCTACGGTTACTTCTTTGTTTTGAGGCTTAATTTCTTCTTTAACTCCATCTGCTTCTTGCAGGTTATCTTTCTCAGACATGTCTTTCAATGTTTAGGTTCGTCAATTTCTTCAATGGTTAAAGATACTATTAACCAAGAGAAATACAAAAACTTGAGCTCAATTTTAAAGTCTTTTAAGCATGACTCCAAATTTTCCAAGCTTTTTCTGCTTGTAGTTCCAGCATGTTGAGACCATTGCAAATAGTAGCTCCTTTTTGCTTCCCAAAAGATAAAAATTTGGTTTCTTGTGGATTGTAAATTAAGTCGAATAATATATGTGTTTTTGAAATAGTGTCATACGGAATTTCAGGACAATCATTTACATTTGGATGAGTTCCCAAAGGCGTACAATTAATAATAATTTGATGTTCTGTAATTATATCTTCAGAAAGCATATCGTAAGTGTAATCGGCTTTATTAAAAGAGGTTCTAGAAACGTAATTAAACTTAATTCCTAATTGTTTTAATGCATATGCTATAGCTTTAGAAGCGCCACCAGTTCCTAGAATAAGTGCATTTTTATGGTTGGATTTTAAGTAAGGTACAATAGATTTTTTGAAACCGTAACAATCTGTATTATAACCAATTAACTTTTTTTCTTCAGTAAGTTTAATTGTATTTACAGCTCCAATTTTTTGTGCTATTTCATCTAATTGGTCTAAATAAGGGATAATGGCTTCTTTATACGGAATAGTAACATTTAAACCTTTTAAGTTTTTGGTCGATGTAATAATCTTTGGGAATTCATCAATAGCGTTGATATCAAAATTTTGATATGAATGTGATAACCCTTTGTTTTCAAACTTTTTTGTAAAATATGATTTTGAAAATGAGTAATCTATGTGTTTTCCTATGAGTCCAAATTCAGACATTTATTTTTCTTGTTTTTTGTCCATACCATTCTAAAGCAAGAATAATTAAAATACCGACTATTATATACACTACAGCAACATACGTTTCTGAATTAAGTTGTGGAAAAAACCGTTTATAATTTTCTATAACCTTTTCTCCAGCTGAATCTAACAAAAAAGAACCTTTATCTGTAATCTTATATAAGGTTTCTTTCCATGGCCATACTACGCCAAGAGAACCAATAATAAAACCCATTAATATTGATAATGTAATACTTTTGTAGTGTTTTAACACATAACTTAAAATATGCGAAAGGGTTATTAACCCTGTAAGTGAGCCTAAAGTAAATACTCCAAGTACTTTAAGCATTCTTATCCTAGCAGGATCGCTAGTAAAACTAAAATCGTTTTTAACAATATTTAAAACAGTATCATATAATGCATTAACAGAATCTACCAATAAGAGTACATAATTACCTAGCAAAATGAGTATGAATGAACCTGAAAGCCCTGGCAATGTCATTCCAGAAACACTAATAATTCCGCAGAAAAAAACAAACCAAAGGTTATCATTTTCTTTTGCAGGATCCAAAAAACTAATTCCACAACCAATAATTATACCTACACATAATCCTATAATTGTTTTTGCATTCCAGTCCTTAAAATCTTTATTTATATAATAGATAGAACCAATTATCATCCCAAAAAAAACACTCCATACATAAAGCTCATAATTTATTATAAGGTAGTCTAGAATTTTTGAGACACTAAAATAACTGATAACCATACCAGAAAAAAGCAAACCTAAAAACCGACCGTTGATGTATCGATAAAAACTTTTAAAGCGTCCATTTAAAAGTAGTTTAAAGGCTTTATTATTTATTTTTTGGAGCGAATAAATAAACTCTTCATAAAACCCTGCAACAAATGCAACAACACCACCAGAAACACCAGGAACTTTATTAGCAGCTCCCATACCTAGTCCTTTAATAACTAGAAAAAATCGATCTGATAATGTTCTTGTGCTTTGCATTGGCAACTAATTGTTTGTTTTTGTCCCAATCTTTTCAAGAAGTAATATGGTAAAGAAACCAATAATCATTAATACAATTGCAAATGCCAATTGGTTATCACCATTAAATGAAAAGGGTGAAATACTTTGTTCTAAAAAAGGGACTTCTACACCTTTTGAATTAATACGCCAACTCAATACTTCTTTCCATGGCCATATTTTATTTAAGGAACCTAAAATAAAACCTGTAAGTATAGCCAATGTAATGTTGTGATAATGTTTAAATAGCCATTTTAAAATTCTGCTAAAACTTAATAATCCAACAAGTGCTCCAAAAATAAAGAGTGCTAATTTTTTAAAATCAAAGTCGTGAATGGCTTCACTTAAAGTTTTGTATGCACCCAAAACAACCAATATAAAAGAGCCTGAAATTCCGGGTAAGATCATAGCGCAAATGGCAATACCTCCAGCAATGAATAAGAATAGGGAACTTTCATTATCGGCTAAACTTGGAAGCGTAGTAATATAGTATGCAGCAATTGTTCCTATAATTAGAGCAATTATTGTGGCTATGTTCCATTTAGTAATTTGCTTACCTACAAAAAATATACTAGCAACAATAAGCCCAAAAAAGAAGGACCATATTAATATAGGATGAAATTCAATAAGATATTTTGCAAGCCTCATAAAAGACACAAAACTGATAACAATTCCTGTTAATAATGCCAAGATAAAATTGCCATTTAATTGTTTCCAAAATGCTTTTATACCGTCTTTAAATAATGTTTTAAACAGTGATATATTAACATTACTTATGGTTGCAACAAGTTCTTCATAGATACCAGAAATAAAAGCAATTGTACCTCCAGAAACACCAGGAACAGCATCGGCTGCTCCCATTGCTAGACCTTTAAATGAAATAATAAGATAGTCTATAAAACGTCGTTGCATAGTTTTGTTTAAGAACAATAAAGGTATGTATTTTTAGTTGGAAGCGTTTTGATATTTTGCTATTATTTCCTGAACAGTATTTTGCTGATATACTGTTGGAAATAATTCTTCAAGAATAAAATAGTACTCTGTATTTAATTGTAAAGCACTTTGAAGATAAATATAGCCTTGGTCAGTCTTATCCATCATATAATATAGACCTGCTAATCGGTATTGAACTTCTTCATTATCCGGATAAAATTCCGTAGTTTGATCTAAGCTAAACATAGCAGCTTCATATTCGCCTAGACTAGTTAATATATCGGCTCTAGACAGCCAAAGATCTAGCTCGTAATTGCCAAGTTCTAGTGTTTTTTTATAACCTCTTTCAGCTTCTTCTAAAAAGTTTAAACGCTGATTTATTTGTGCATATAATTTCCAATACTCCACATTTTCAGTATCTATATTTATAGCCTTGTTAATGTAATACAATGCCTTTTGATAGTTTTGATTTTTATTATAAAAGTTGGTTATAGCAATCCATCCTTTATCTAATAATGGGTCTTCTTCTACTGTTTTATAATAATGTTGTACTGCCAAATCATTATGTCCCAATTTTTCATAACAATGCCCAATTCGTAATAATGCAAAAGATGTAGGATCGTCTAAAGCCAACGTAATCTTATAATTTTCAATGGCTTCTTTAAAGCGTTTTAATTTTTCAAGCACTTTCCCTTTTTCAAGATAAGCGCCAATAAATACATCGTCAGAAATTATAGCAAAATCAAATGCTGCAAGTGCTTTATCATGGTCTTTTACGGAAAAGTATTGTTTCCCCAATTGATGCCATGCCACTTCGCAATACGGATTTGTATTTAAATAGGAGTTTAAATACTCGATTGCTTCATTATTTTGCTCTAAAAAGTCAAAACAATACATAATATTGTAAAGCGCAGAGTAATCTTCAGAATCAGATTCTAAACATTTTATAAAGTAGGTTTTAGCGTCTTCAAATTTATCTAAGAATAAATATTCCATACCTAAAAGGGAATATATATCGGCAGAATTTTCTGAAAATTCCAGAGCTTTTTGTAAAATATCTATTGCATTTTGATGCTCATCCTTTTTGGATAAGATATTTGCTTTTTGAATAAAAATCTCCTCATTTGCTGGTTCAACTTCATATAGGGTATTCAACAGCTCATCAGCTAGATCTAATTTGTTATCAAAAACATAGACTTCAACCTTAAATAATTTTAAATTGGTAGATGTTGGATGCTGTTCTAGACCAAGTTTTATAGCTTTTTTTGCTAAAGCAATTTTACCATTTTCAAGATAATAATGTATAATGTTTTCAAATTCGTTTGAGTCAAAAAACAATACATTATTAGTTTTTAGCATAGACTCAAACTTTGTGAGGGACAAATTATTGTTGTCGTCGTACTGACTAAACTCCATAGGCATTATTAATAGTTCACTAAAATAAATGTAGTATTCTATTTGCCACAATGAAGATTATTCAATCAATGTTTTCAACAAAATAGTTAACAGTTTACTTTTAATGAATTTTGATCTAGATTAAGCAAAGAAGACTTTATTGTACTTGATCTAAGACATCAATAAGAAGCTTACAGCCTTCAATAATCTCTTTGTTTGTAATGGTTAGCGGAGGAGTAATGCGAATTGCACAAGGTTCAAAAAGCAACCAAAACAGGATTAATCCGGTTTCCTGACATTTTAAAATGACTTGATTTGCTATTTCTGCTGAAGGTGTTAGAGCAGCAAGCATTAACCCTTTGCCTCTTATTTCGGTAATGAGAGGATGCTGAAGCTGTTCTCTTATAATCATTTCTTTTTCTAAAGTTTCAGAAATGAGATTCGAATTAGTAACTTCTTTTAAAGTTGCAAGAGCAGCAGCTGCAATTAGTGGGTGTCCTCCAAAAGTGGTGATGTGACCTAATTTGGGATTATCCATTAAGCAATCCATCATTATTTTTGAAGCCGTAAACGCGCCAATTGGCAAACCACCACCAAGACCTTTTCCTGAGATTAGAATATCTGGTATACAATTATAATGTTCAAAACCAAAAAGGTTCCCTGTGCGACCAATCCCTGTTTGAATTTCGTCTAAAATTAAAACAGCTCCAACATCAGTACAATGTTGTCTAACTTTTTCAAGATAGCCCTCTTTAGGCAAAATAAATCCTGCACCTCCTTGAAT
>CAYQME010000081.1:0-1356 GCA_964418645.1 uncultured Flavobacteriaceae bacterium | reverse complement strand
GCTTCAGTACCAGAGTTTGTTAAATAGGAATTCTCTAATGGTTTTGGTAAATACTGTGCCAATAATTTTGAAAGCTCAACAGCGGGCTCTTGTATATATTCACCATAGACCATAACATGCAAATACTTATTCAATTGCGTTTTAATTGCAGAAATAACTTTATGATGTCTATGTCCTAAAGGACAAGCCGAAACACCTGCTACAAAATCGAGATATGCTTTATTGTTAGTGTCATAGATATAACTGCCTTGAGCATGAGAGATTTCTATAGCTAAAGGATGCGGAGTAGTTTGTGCTTGATATTTAAAGAAATCGGCTTTAATTATTTTTTTGTTTTTTAGAGTTTGTCTTTTTTAGCAATTTACCATTTGAAAGTTGTTCCTTGCGATTATTCAAAGGTTTTTTAGGGATGTTTCTTGCCGCTTTATTTTCTTTGGGTTTAGAAGGAGTTGTTTTATTTGATGCATTAACTCTTTTTATTAAGGCATCATCAAAGAAATCTTCTTGAGGGACATAATCATCCAAACCTTTTATAATTGGTAAATTTAAAGGAGGGTCATCTTTAAAAAGGTCGTCTACATTCTTTGGACGCTCATTTTCTCGCCAATCAAAGCCTCTTAAAAAATGTTCTTTTTCTGGAAATTGCCCTTCAGGGAATACATTGCCATCAATTTGTTTAATTTTTCTAACTTCATCAATAGAATTGTCTGTAATCCAAATTTTTATTCTTCCAGATTTTGCTTTATCAGTTCCTACTAATTCGTTTTTTTCATTTCTTAAATAATAAATGGATTCTGCATTTTTAATAATATCAATAGTGTTTAGGATATTATCCTTAAAAAAGCCAAATAATTTTTGCCCAGTAATTTGGTTATAACCATCGCCAAGTGTATCCTTACTAATAATAAAAGCATCGTTAAATACTTTTAAAGAATCTAGTTTTTTTGTTTCTGGATTTGAGAGGAGATGAATGGTGTCTCCTGTAATTTGGTTGCCAATATTCCATAAAATCGGATTGCGTTTAATAGCAAAATTATCGGTTGAAGAAAAGCGTTTTAAATTAATGAGTTGCGTCAATCCTGTTTTATGATCTACATGAATAGAATCTGCTTTTCCACTTAAGTCGGATTTGTACCATTTGGCATTGTAATATGCTCTTGTAATTCTATTTTCAGGTTTACCAGTAACCATTAAGGTATCGCTATGAATATAAATAGAGTCGTTTTCCTGAACCGTAATTGCAAGTGCATGTTTGGTGATGAAAACGGAGTCTTTTTCTTTAAATACTTCAGCATAATGTCCTTTTATAATAGCTTTATTTATGGTGTCTGTAATTTTTATGTTGTTGGTTGCCGA
>CAYQME010000080.1:0-9633 GCA_964418645.1 uncultured Flavobacteriaceae bacterium | reverse complement strand
TAGAACTACGTTTAACCCTTAGTTGTAAAGCATTAGAACATTTTAAGAAATTTGCATTAAATAGAATTTCATTACTTATAAATTCTTGTTTTGATAAAACAGAATGTCGCTAAAACTTTAATAAAATGTAACTTTAACAGACATGAAAAATAATATTTTAATACTATTTACCTTATTATTAGTTAGCAGTTGTGTTAATAGAACAGATAATGCTAAGGTTACAACACCTACCGCAAACAAACTGACTAAACAGCTGCGTCATGTAGTTCTGTTTAAATTTAAAGAAGCATCTACCTCCGCTGATATTCAAAACGTGGAAGCTACGTTTGTCGCTTTGCCTTCTAAAATTAAAGAAATAAAAGATTTTGAATGGGGCCTAAATAATAGTCCAGAAGGATTAAACAAGGGTTTTACTCATTGTTTTTTTGTAACTTTTGATAGTGAGGAAGAAAGATCTATATACCTTCCTCATCCTGCACATATGGCTTTTGTGAATGTGTTAAGCCCGCATTTGGAAGATGTGCTGGTATTGGATTATTGGACTAAATAATTTCGGCTGCTGAATATATTTGAAAGAATTTCAAACAAGAAGAATAATAAGGCAAAAAGGCTTTACAACAACACATAATTCACATTGCTTAGTCCAGGCTACTCCGAATTAATCACACAAGCGGAAAATCAAGTTCCTTTTAATTAACTTAGTACAAACGAAACGCAAAGTGCGTTATGCGAAACCGATGAAACACATTCGCCAAAGGCGAACTATTATAAGAGAGTAATAGGTAGTCCTTTTCTCTTATAATAGTTGAGCAAATTCTTTATATTTACTCAAAAATTATAGAACTACGTTTAACCCTTAGTTAGCAGCAATTATGAAATTCAATATTATAATAACATTTTCTATGATTTTGTTGTGCGCATGCAACACAGAGGCCAAAAAGGATGATGAAAAGAAAATCAATACTATCAAAGAGAGGGATGGGTATATTAGTATTTCACGGGACAAATATTATAATCAATTATATGGTTTTTGGTTAGGGCAATGTATTGCTAATTGGACAGGGCTGGTTACGGAGATGGATAAAATCGGTAATATCGGAGAAATTAAAACAGGAGATTTTTACACTAGGGAGGATTGGGGGAAACCTGATCAACCCAGTATTTGGGGGCAAGGTAGCTCGAGTGACTTATCACCAACCATTGATTTTGTTTTTAAAGACACAAATGAAATTTGGGGATCTGATGATGATACGGATATAGAATATATGTACCAGCATCTTCTTTACACAAACGAAACTAGTATTTTATCCCCACAGCAAATACGTAATGGTTGGTTAAAACATATGAAATCTGAAGAGGAAAACTTTTTATGGGTATCAAATCAAAAAGCCTTTGATCTAATGAAGCAAGGAGTTGTGCCTCCTGAAACTGGAAGCCCCAAAAACAACGAGTATTTTGAAATGATCGATGCGCAATTAACTACAGAAATATTTGGATTATTCTCACCTTCCAGACCGGATATAGCATTAAAAATTGCTCATTTGCCCATACAAACCACCGCTCGGGAAGAAGCCGAATATATTTCAAAATTTTATGTAAGCATGTATGCTTTGGCTTCAATTACGGATTCTAACAAATCCATGAATCAGCAAATAAATTGGATGGCAAATCAAGCAAGAAATGTACTCCCTGACAGTTCCTATGCCGCTCATATGTTTGATTATACTCAAAAATTGTATAAATCGGGTATCCCATGGGAACAAACAAGAGATTCAATTTACTATAGATATCAGGTTAATCAAGAAGATGGATATGATATTACCTCAAAAAAATTATACTGCAATGGCTGCTTTGCAGCGGGTATAAACTTTGCGTCAAGCTTGGTAAGCTTATTTTACGGAGAAGGTGATTTAAAGAAAACCATAAAAGTGGGAGCGCTAGCAGGGTGGGATTCGGATAATCCAACTGCAACTTGGGGCGGGTTGATTGGTTTTATGATTGGAAAAGATGGTGTAGAAAAAGCTTTCGGTAGAAAATTCTCAAATCAATATAATATACACAGAACCAGACAAAATTTCCCTAATGGTGGTATCGACTCATTTGAAAATATGGCTAAAAAAGGATTAATTATTACAGATAGAGTTATAAAGGAGGAGATGGGAGGAACAATTGATTTAGAAAAAAACATGTGGACTATCCCTCTTAATGACGGGAAATGAATGAAATCAAAAGCGGCTAACAATATGGATATATCAATGCTCGCATTCGCTCACACTGCAAATCCATGAGCCGTTAGGTGCAATTATGACCCGTCCTGAAAGATGTATACACAAAACTACAAGTATATGTATAAAAATAACAGAGCAACAAGACGTTACAGCGAACCTTTCAAATTAAAAATTTTAGCCGAACTTAGTACAGGAAAATACACCAAGAGTCAATTAGGAAAACTCTACAGTATTGCTCCTACAACCATTAATGAATGAATTAGAAAGTACGAACGTAATGACCTAATGAACACAAGAGTTATGGTACAGACCAAAGATGAAATAACACGCATTAAAGCACTTCAAAAAGAGATTGAACAACTCAAAAAACTAGTTGTGAAAAAGGATTTAGATGAATTAGTCAATGAATCTTATTTGGAAGTAGCAGCCAAGAAACTAGGCTATAAAAATGTTTAAGAACTTAAAAAAACTAAACATCAAGCTCTAGTACTAGCTATAAATAAAGCTAAAGGATTTGCTTTGATTAAAATTGTATGTGATTGTTTTAACTTAAAACGAGATGCTTACTACAAGTACAACCGTAGAGTCAAACAGAGAAAATCGTTTGAACAACAACTTTTACATATGGTACAAAAACGACGCAAATCCTTACCCAGAGAAGGTATAAGGAAACTAATGAAATCTTTAAACCAAAACTTTGAAAAACAACAATTGAAAGTTGGTAGAGATACTTTATTTAATGTCCTTATAGAACATAATATGTTAACACTTAGAAAGAAATATAGTTCTAGAACTACCAACTCCTATCACAGGTTTTATAAGTATAACAACATTATAAAGGATATAGAAGTCAATAGATCTAATCAAGTTTGGGCAAGTGATATCACATACATTAGAACCCTAAAAGGATTTTGTTATCTAGCACTGATAACCGATATGCATTCAAGAAAGATTGTTGGATATGATCTTAGTGATAGCCTGGAACTCAAAGGATGCGTAAGGGCGCTGAATAAAGCCGTATATCAAGCCAAAAAGATTAAAAGACTTATTCATCATTCCGATAGAGGAATACAGTATTGTAGCAATATTTACACGCAAATACTCAAAAGAAAAAAGATAGGCATTAGTATGACAGAGGAAAATCATTGTTACGAAAATGCAATGGCGGGACGTGTAAACGGTATTTTAAAAGATGAATTTTATCTCGACCAAACCTTTATAAATGTGGCTCACGCAAAAAGAGCAGCAAAAAATGCAATTAAATTGTATAATGAAATAAGATTACACTTATCTTTAGATTTTAAAACACCAAATATGGTATATAAATTAACAACGTAAATCAATTTTTAACCTGTAGCCATATTTCAGGACGAGACATTATAAACAATACACCGAGATGATTAAACACCCTTTTAAATTTCTTTTAATAATTCTAATATCTGCATGCCTGAGCTTTGGATGTAAGGAGGAAGAAGGTACTAATCGAGAGATTAATCAACCAGAGGTAACCGGGCCTTGGAACCTAATTTTCGAAGACGAATTTGACAACGATTTATCATTATGGAATATTTGGAACTTTGGTGCTTTTAATGAAGAAATTCAATTGTATAGACCAGAGCAACTTTCCATTGAAAATGGTATTCTAAAAATCAATATACAGCGAGAAGATGTTTCGGGTCCTACATCAATATTTGACCCAACACCAAAAAACTTTGAATATGTTTCTGGTAGAATTGAAAGTCAAGATTTGTTTGGACCAACAAACATAGAAGGAGAACGGGAATACCGCTTTGTAGCTAGAATTAAATTACCATTTGGGCATGGTATGTGGCCAGCTTTCTGGACCTATGGAGATCCTTGGCCGACACAAGGAGAAATAGATATACTGGAAGGGCGTGGAGGTGAACCTTTTGAATATCAAACCAATATTTTTTACGGGACTAGCCCAAATATTAATATTAACCAAGGAACCGATGTACAACACTCAATTGGAAAGGATTTGACTGCAGAATTCCATATTTATGAAATGATTTGGAAAGCTAATTCCATTGATATTGTTTTTGATGAAGAGCTGATTCATAGTTATACTACCAATGGGAATAACAACATAAACAGTCTTTTTGGTAAAAAACAAAAAGTTGTACTTAATACAGCCGTTGGGGGCTTGTTTTTTATAGACAGAAATTCAGATAACTATGCCAATAACTCAATCATGGAAATAGATTGGGTTAAGGTTTATAAACGCTAGTTTTTTTGAATTCAGAAAAACGACACCTAACAAAGAACTGAGCTAAAAAACAAGCTTTATTAAGCTAATTTTGAAACATAGTTGTTAAAACTAAGCAATGATTAAGAACCTACTCTTTATTTAATAGAACTCGAATTAGATATTAGGGATAGTTAAAGCCCATTATAAAGGAATAGAGTCTATTAATATTCAATCCAAAACCTTATTCAAAGTTGATCCGTCCTGAATAAAGGCTACATAATTTTAAACATTATGTACAAAAATGACAAAGTAATTAGACGGTATTCAGAGCCTTTTAAACTGAAAATTTTAGCCGAACTTAATACAGGAAAATAAATTAGTTCAAACAATTTCACAGAACTTAAGATGACGTTCTTGTTTAATTTAGATTAACAAAATTGTTTAACCTATGTTTAACCTAAACAAAATAAAAAAACCTCACATTTCTGTAAGGCTTGATTTTAAAGGTGGTCCCACATGGGCTCGAACCATGGACCCCCTGATTATGAGTCAGGTGCTCTAACCAACTGAGCTATAGGACCAAATTAGGGTGCAATATTAACACTTATTTTAAAACTCCACAAGAAATTTATTCTTTATTAACCCTCGCTTGACACAGCTCTATAAGCACACCGTTTGTTGATTTTGGGTGCAAAAATACAACTAATTTATTATCAGCTCCTTTTTTGGGTTTCTCGTTAATAATTACAAATCCTTCGCTTTGCAATCGTTTTGCTTCTACTTTAATATCATCGACATCAAAAGCAATATGATGAATCCCTTCGCCTTTCTGATTTATAAATTTTGCTATTGGACTATCTTTGTGAGTTGCCTCAAGTAATTCAATTTTATTATTTCCTGCCTTAAAAAAAGAGGTTTTAACGCCTTCGCTTTCTACATCTTCAATTTTATAATGCGATTCCCCTAAAAGTTTTTCAAATATAGTATTTGATATTTTTATATCTTTTACTGCAATCCCTATGTGTTCAATTTTATTTATCATCTTACAAATTTAACTTAAAACCCTAATGTTTTAAAGTATAAACTCATGAAATATCTTATTTTTGCATTATGGAAAGTAATAGGCAGAAAAAAATAGCTTCGGTATTACAGCGTGATTTGGTTGAGGTGCTTCAGGGTGCAGCAACTCAAGGAGGAATGCGTGGTATTATTATTTCGGTAACCAAAGTAAATGTTACTGTAGATTTGTCTATCGCAAAAGTGTATTTGAGTATTTTTCCAATTGATAAAGGTGAGGAATTATTAGAAGGCATTGCCTCTAATGCTGCATTAATCAAGCATGAATTAGCGCAAAGAACAAGACACCAACTGAGACGTATGCCCAAATTAGTGTTCTTTATTGATGACTCTTTAGAATATATTGATCAGATTGAGCGTTCTTTAAAGGGTCTGGATAATCCTCTTGACGATTCCGATTTATTTGATAATAGAAAAAAATCATAATTGTTTTTTAATGGTTATTTTAAACATTCATTTTGTCATTATTTCTATTAATACAAAATTGTGACTGTTTCATTGTACATAGCTAAACGTTACTTGCTTTCTAAAAGTAGTAATAATGCTATAAATATAATTACTATAATTGCTGCTATTGGTGTAATTATAGGTTCGGCTTCTTTATTTATTGTGCTTTCAGGATTTGCTGGTTTAAAAGACTTTAGTTTGCAATTTTCTTCTTTGGTTGACCCCGATTTAAAAGCCGTAGCATCTCAAGGAAAGGCATTTACTTTTACACAAGACCAACTTAATCAAATTCACGATTTAGATGGAATAATCTCTTACTCAAGGGTTGTTGAAGAACGTGTGGTTTTAAATTTCAACAATAAAAATCTTGTTGTTGCCCTTAAAGGTGTTGATGATAACTATCCAAAGTCTACTATTGATTATATTCTAGTGCAAGGGCAATGGTTTGAACCTAATACGGATCAAATTGTTTCGGGCTGGGGTGTTTCTAATAACTTGTCATTTGGGGTTTTTGATTATGCAAAAACCATACGAATCTCTGTGCCTAAACCAGGAAAGGGACAAATTTCATCTATTAAATCTGCCTTTAATTCTATAAACGCTACAAATTCAGGCGTATTTCAGATAAATGAAGATTTAGACAATTCTTATGTATATGCTAATTTAGAAACGGTTAAATATCTCCTCAATTATAAGGATAATCAGGTAAGCGCCATCGAGTTTCAGTTAAACAATCTTGAAGATATTGATTATGTAAGACAACAGCTATATGAGATTTTTGGGGATAGCATTATTATTAAAACCCGAGCGCAACTCAACGATACTTTATATAAAATGCTGAATACTGAAAACCTAGCGGTGTATTTAATATTTACATTGGTATTAATCATCGCTCTTTTTAATGTTATTGGCTCCATAATAATGATGATTCTAGATAAAAAGAAGAATCTAAACACTTTGTTTAATCTTGGTGTAACCCTAAAAGATATCCGTCGTATCTTTTTTTTACAAGGCAGCTTAATGACCGTTTTGGGTGGAGGGTTGGGATTATTGTTGGGTTACGCTATAATAGTGCTTCAAGATAGGTTCTCTTTGATTATGATAACACCTTCTCTACCTTACCCAGTAACCATTAAACCTATAAACTTTGTAATTGTGTTTGCAACCATCTCAGTATTAGGGATATTGGCATCTAAAATTGCATCATCTAGAATTTCTAAACAATTAATCACTACCTTTTAGACAAATTGGTAGTCTGAAAATTTATCTTCTACATCATCAAAAGCTGCGAAAACATCTTGAGCGGCATCGCTTGTTACCATTTTTTTTCTGTACTCTTTAAAATGAGGAATCCCTTTAAAGTAATTGGTATAATGCCGCCTTGTTTCCAGAACGCCTAGCGTTTCTCCTTTCCAATCAATGGCCATTTGTAAATGGCGTCTAGCGGCTTCAATTTTTTCATTCATATTGATAGGTTCTAAGTGCTTTCCTGTTTTAAAAAAGTGTTTTACCTGTTTAAAAAACCAAGGGTTTCCAATAGATGCACGACCAATCATAGCGCCATCAAGACCATAGTTATCTCGCATTTCTAAAGCTTTCTCAGGTGTGTCAACATCTCCATTCCCAAAAACAGGAATATGCATTCTTGAATTGTTTTTTACTTCGGTAATTGGCTTCCAATTTGCCTCTCCCTTATACATTTGTACACGAGTACGCCCATGAATTGCAATAGCCTTACAGCCTACGTCTTGTAAGCGTTCAGCAACTTCAACAATTTTTATGGAATCATAGTCCCAACCCAAGCGCGTTTTTACTGTAATTGGAAGATGTGTGCGCTTTACCATTTCTTTGGTAAGTGTCTCCATTAAATGAATATCTTTTAAAATTCCCGCTCCGGCACCTTTAGAAACTACTTTTTTAACTGGACAACCAAAGTTAATGTCAATAATATCCGGATTAGATTTCTCTACAATCTCAACCGATTTGAGCATACTATCCAAATTAGCTCCAAAAATTTGAATGCCTACAGGTCGCTCTTTTTCATAAATATCTAGCTTCATAGTGCTCTTTACAGCATCCCGAATTAAACCCTCACTAGAAATAAATTCTGTATATACAACGTCTGCTCCTTGTTCTTTACAAAGTGCTCTAAAAGGAGGGTCGCTTACATCTTCCATTGGAGCCAATAGTAATGGGAAATCTGGAAGCTCTATGTTATCAATTTTTACCAAGATAAATTCTTTTAATTTTAGCTAAAACCTCACCTCGAAGGTTTTGTTTTCACCATCTCTTATAACTACAACATTTGTTGTGTTTCCTCTCTCAAAAACCGATAAGGCTTTCATATAACTCATCATATCTACGACTATACTATCACCCAGCTTTACAACAATATCTCCTTTTTGTAATCCAGCCTTTATTGCTGGTCTGTCTTCACTTACGCCGTCAATTCGCATGCCTTTGCCATCAAATAAATAATCAGGAATAACACCTAGTCCTACTTTAAATCTTGGTGTTTCTTCACTTTCATTTTTAGTTTTTCTAAATGCTAATTTTCCGTTATTGTCTAAATCAGAAATGATATCAAAAATATAGTTTGAAATTCTCTCCACCCCCTCATAATTCACCTTATCAAAATCGTCACTAGGTTTATGATAATCTTCATGCTGTCCTGTAAAAAAATGCAAGACAGGAATATCTATTAAATAAAACGAGGTGTGGTCTGATGGTCCAACGCCTGATTCGTTCTCAATAATTTTAAACGAGGTATTATTAGCCATGAGTACTTGCTTGAAAATTGGAGATGTTCCCACCCCATAAACCGCTAAGGTACTATCTGCTTTTAAACGACCAACCATGTCCATGTTTATCATATAGTTAATAGAATCTGTAGAAACGGTAGCATTTTTAGCAAAATAATTAGATCCTAACAAACCCATTTCCTCTCCCGAAAAAGCCATAAATAAATAATTATTATTAGTGTTTGCCTCTCTTAGTTTACTTGCTAAATTCAACATAAGTCCAACTCCACTGGCATTATCATCAGCGCCATTATGTATAGCTTTCTCTTTACCTCTATAAAGTGAGCCTTCATTACCAAATCCTAAATGGTCATAATGAGCACCAATAACAATCGTTTGCTTAGCATTGTTATTAATAAACCCCAAAACATTTCGTCCCGTAATAGTACTGTCAGAGTTCATTGATGTATACTTAACTTCAGAATGTGGGTCGGTTTTAGGCTTAAATGTAAAGTCTTGAAAATACCCATCTGTTCCTTTCCCTTCAATTCCTAGATCCTTAAACCGTTTTGCAATATAATCTGCTGCTGTTTTTTCTCCTGCTGTTCCTGTGCCTCTTCCTTCAAGCTTATCATCTGCTAAAAAAGTGACGTCTTCTTTAATTTTATTCTCTGGTTTATAGGTTGTATTACATCCTAAAAGGGTTATAAAAAAAACTAGAATTAGTATTTGTTTCATGTTATTAATATTAATTTTGTCAAAAATACTAATTATTGTAATGATGAGGTATCTCTATATTGTGTTATTTGTTTTTGTGGTATTTTCTTGTAAAAATGAAAAAACTAAAACAGTAAAAGAAAACGGTGTCAGTAAACAAAATGCAAACGCTTTAATCTTTCCAGAAGAGACTCATTTTAAATCTATGCGTCAA
>CAYQME010000079.1:0-10098 GCA_964418645.1 uncultured Flavobacteriaceae bacterium | reverse complement strand
CCTTTTTTTAACCCCACTTTTTTATCCCCTTTTATCCCCTTTTAATCAATACTTTATATCATAAAAAGAAATTCCATACCAACCCAAACCGTATCGCGAAATCTCGATATGGAGTGTTGGGAGCGGAGTAGAAATTGTAACCCGTAAACGAAGAATTTAAATGTTCTGCTTTTAAATAGATACGTGTTTGACGAATTTTAGCATTGATAAAAAAGTCTATTCTTGGAAATCCTCCTAATTTACTCTCGTTTTGTACATAAAATTCGGCTAACAATGGGTCATACCCATTCATATTATATGTAGTGAAATAACTAAAGGTTATACCTGTTTGAAGAAACAGTGCTTTATCAAAAAAATGACTAGAGTAATACAGCGTATTTCTAGTTATAAATTCTGGCACATTAACTACTCCTGAACCATCTATAACATTTTGATATCGTATTGTATTATTTAATGCGAATTTACCATACTTGATTTCTTTACTCAGTTTTACTCTAAAGTAATTAATGACTTCATTATATTGATTAGGTTTCAACAAATTATCAGTATCTGATTTAGTGAAGTAAGCAAAATTATTAATAGTTGTATAATCCAACTCCACATCAAGCCACTTTTTAGACTTTAGCTGAAACCCGAGTTGCTTTGTATCTAGATTGCTAAAGTTATTCTGCCAGTTATAATTAATATAGTCACTTTGATATAACAAAAAATTATAATTTGGCGCTTTTGAGTTGATATTAATTGTTGCCAATACTGATGCATCATCATTCAAATTATATTTTGCTTTTCCTTCTAAAAAGTTTCCGTCAAAATCTCCAGAAACATTAATTCCAAATTTTCCATCAATTAAAAACTCGCCAATTGTGTTTTTATAATCGCCTCCGACTGAGATTACATTTCCTTTTAAACGATTGGTTATATCAACTCCAGCCAAAGACACTAGTTTATTATATCCATAATTGAAATTATTATAACCAACTTTAAATTTTACTAAACCTAAGGTTTTACTTTGATATTTTACATTAGCCTCAATATAAACATCTTCAAGGGTTACTTTATCGTTAAGATCTGAACTTACAAACGCATCGCCAAATGATTCGATATAGGGTCTTGTTTGCTTATATTGATAAAATTTATCTTCAAAAGAAATAACATTTCCAATGCTTAAAACATTATTTGTAATCGAATCTTTTTGTTGTACTATATTATATTGATGATCTATAAAAAATCTTTTCCCTTTTAAAACACTTTCTGCATCTTCGAAAGCGGGATCGAAAACAGATCGATCAATAAACTCTGGATTTCCTGATTCGAAATTCGGGATGTCTTCATCTAAAATTCCTCCATTTTCTTCATTCAGTAAATCTTGCATTACAGCGTGTGCTCTAACACTGTACCGTTCATTTTTTGTTCTATAATTTATAGTAAATCTAAAATTTCCAGTACTTGTTAATATATGTTGGTATTTACCTAAAGACCGCAAACCTTTATAAGCAATTGAAAAATTGAACTGTTTTGATGTATTTACCGTAAAAAAGGCGTCTAGTAATTGCCCTTGTTCAAAAGCAGTTTTATACATTAATTCTGTAAAAGGTGTAGGAACATAGTAATAATTAATATCGTCGACCTCCATAAAATTAAAATGTCGAGCTCTAGCTCCAAAACTTGGCATTAAACTATTATCGCTGAAATTATAACTTAACGAATTATAGGTTTGCCCAATATTAGAAAATGGCAATAGATCAAAATTATCTTTTCTAAGATAGTTGTATTTATAGTCCTTATAAATGGTAAGTGATGTATCTACTATTGTGGTATCATTCTCTCTCGAAATAATTTTATAAAGATCGATTGTTGCATCTTCATTTTTAATGATCCTATTAGATTTGGTCTTTAATGCTCTTGTTCCTAAAGAATCATTAAACTCAATATTCTTTTCTTGAAGCTTAAGTTTTTTCACTGGTGGTTTATCCTGTGCATTTACAAACCCAACTATAAAAAAAGAAAAAACTACTAAAATTATTCTGTTCATAAATATTTTTTAATCTTGCAGAGCCAAAGGCTGATACTGTATTTCTGTTTAGATAAACTTCGTGCAAAAATAGCAATTATCCAATGGATTTACTTTTTTTATAGAAGAAAGACAATTCAAACTACAATAACGCAGCTTAGTAACAATTTATTTAAAATGCTAAAACTAAAATATTCCGATTATACTTTTGAATGTGGTACTGACGAAGCTGGTCGTGGCTGTCTTGCAGGTCCTGTTACTGCTGCTGCTGTTATATTACCGTCTTATTTTAAAAATAAGATATTAAACGATTCTAAACAATTATCGCATACAAAGCGCGAGCTTTTAAAACCAATAATTGAAAGTGAATCTATAAGTTTTGGTGTTGCTCACGTTTTTCAAGAAGATATTGACCACATCAATATTTTAAATGCATCTATTTTAGCAATGCATAAATCCATTGAGCTATTGCACAAAACTGCTGAATTTATTGCAGTTGATGGAAATAGATTTAAACCTTTTAAAGATATTCCACATAAAACAATTATAAAAGGTGATGGTAAGTATATGCATATTGCTGCCGCATCAATATTAGCAAAAACGTATCGCGATGCGTATATGGCAGAAATTCACGACGAATTTCCCATGTATAACTGGAAACAAAACAAAGGTTATCCAACTATTGAACATCGTGAAGCTATTGCAAAATATGGAATTACAAAATATCACAGAAAATCATTCAGACTCTTGCCAGAACAATTAACTTTTGAATTTTAAGTTATACATTTGTCTTGCTATTTCAATAATTAATCCTGAATGAAACACCTTCTATACGCCCTCTCAATCTGTTTTCTATTAGTAGGCTGTAACCACTCTAAAAGAAGCACTACTAAAATAACACAACTCATACCTGAAACTGCTACTGTAGTTTTAAGCGTCAACAATATTGAAACCTTTAAAAGTGATATAAAGAACAACGGGTTTCTTAAAAAATTAAAATCTTCAATAGTCTATAAAGACCTTTTAAATCCACTTGAAAACTTAGCATATTTAAACACCACTAACACCGTTTTAATTTGCTTTAATGGCTTAAAAAACAAACCAAATTACAGCATTATTACAAAATATTCTGATAGTCTTTTTGGTAATAAAAACCTCGATTCTCTTTATTTACACAGTAAAGTTATAGATAGTATTTTTACTGGTTCGCCTTCCAAAGTTATTATTGACAGTATTATGGTTACCGAAAATTCTGCATTTAAGACTTTAGACCAAGCCACAAATACCAATGCGTCTTTTTCCATATCATTAAATGAAAACATTGCTTCTCATTTTGGAAATTCTGTTTTTACTGAGAATACTCATGCTTTTGCTAACTGGGTTACCATGGATGCCGAAATTACACCAGATCAAATAAATTTAAATGGTGTAAGCATTACTTATAATACTACTCCAAGATTAATTAATATATTTAAAAACACCATTCCACAAGAAAATAAAATTCAGTATATAACTCCTGAAAGTAGTGGTGGTTTTATAAGTTTTACCTACAATGATTTTGAAAATCTACACCAGAATATTACTAAATTTAATCAACAAACTATTGACACTATAGAAAATAACCAACTACTAGAAACTATTACTGAAGTTGGCGAAATTTATATGAACAATGAAACTGTTGTGGTTTTAAAATCTATTGATGCGTTTAGTACCAAAGAAGCACTTAGCGACCAACAGAATGTACTGTCTAGTTTTAGAAATGTAGAAATTATGGCGTTTGATAATCCAGAATATTTCAAGACTATTTTTAACCCATTAATTTCAGTAGATAACGTCTCAAAGTATATTAATATTGATGACTTTTTTGTGTTTGCCAATTCTGAACAACTGCTTCAAGATATCATTACCAATTTTCAAAACGGAACTACACTGGCAAACAATTCTGGGTATTTAAATACTGCACTGTCGTTTAGTGATGAATCTTCGCTTTTAATTGTTGTTAATCCAACAAAATTAAAACACATTCTTGGAGGTGCTTTTAATGAAAATATAACTACTATGAATTTTAAAGATTATAAATATTCAGGCTTTCAGTTTGTGCAAGATGATGGATTTGTTCATGTAAATACTGTCATTAAAAAGAACAAATCTCGAGCACGACAACACAGTATTACTGAAGCCTTTAATGTATTGTTGGATGCAGATATACTCACTAATCCTCAGTTTGTAATTAACCATCGCAACACCCAAAAAGATATTGTGGTGCAAGATGTAAACAACAATTTATATCTTATTTCCAACACTGGAAAAGTACTTTGGAAAAAACAACTTAGAGGTGCTATTTTAGGTACTATCCAACAAGTAGATTTATATAAAAACGGACGACTTCAACTTGCATTCGCCACACCAAATAGAGCGTATGTTATAGATAGAAATGGTAAAGATGTTACGCCTTTTCCATTAAAGTTTAATGATAAAATTACCCAGCCATTATCTGTTTTTGATTATGATAATGAAAAGAACTATCGCTTTGTAGTGACGCAAAATAATGCACTTTTAATGTACGACAAAAAAGGAAAGAATGTCAACGGCTTTAGATATAAGAAAACCTCAAATAGAATTACAACCCAACCTAAACATTTTAGAATTAATGACAAAGATTATATCGTTTTTGCCGCTGGTAATAAAATGATGATTCTTAACCGGAAAGGGCAATCGCGAATTACAGTTAAAGAGACTATAAATTTTTCTGAAAATGAAATTTTTAAATACAAAAACAAATTTACAACTACTACTACTAAAGGTGAGCTTGTGCAAGTAAATTTAAAAGGTACTGTGAGTAAGCAATCTTTAAATTTACCGAGCAATCACGTTATTGAAACCACTAATAAAACTCTTGTAACCTTAACAGAAAACAAACTTACCATAAAACAAAAAAGGCAAGGGTTAGATTTTGGAAATTATACAGCTCCAAAAATTTTCTACCTCAACAATAAAATTTATGTCACACTAACCGATTTGCAAGCTCAAAAAGTATATCTATTTGATAGCCAATCAAAACCAATACAAAACTTCCCCGTTTATGGTAATTCTGTTATTGACCTTGCTAACATAGATGTAGATAGCAACTTAGAATTTGTTACCAAAGGGGAATCTAATGCAATCATCGTATATCAAAAAAATTAGTGCGAAAATATTTGATACTTAAGGGTTTATTTTTGTAGTTTTGAATTATTCTTAACAGCATTTTTAATAGCAAATCATACCAAATTTTCACGTTTGGTTACGCCTCATTTTATTTTTAGCAACTTAGTCAAAAAGCAATTAACGATAACCAAATCGGGAGCCCTAATCTATTGTCGCGCCAAAGCAGGATTGCTTTGGCGTTTTTTTATATAATTACCGATAGACTTAATAAATAATACTATTTTTTATCTTTATCTTTATTTTTATTAGCCGCTTTATTTCCGAAATAAATGGCAACAAAAACGGCTACTGCTATGGCAACCCACATTCCTATATTCATAATGAAAGTAATTTAGTTTCTAATTCCGCCCAAAAAAGTACTGCAAAATGCATTAACAATTTTTCTTTTACTTCGGCTTCATTCACTTCTTTTTTACCGAGCTCAACATTTAAAGAGGTTACGGCCTTACCACGAATGCCACAAGGTATAATATTATCAAAATAGCCCAAATTGGCATTCACATTTAATGCAAAACCATGCATAGTTACCCAACGACTTGCACGAACTCCCATAGCACAAATCTTACGAGCAAAAGGTGTTCCGACATCCAACCAAACTCCCGTTTCTCCATTGCTTCGCTCTGCCTTTAAACCATATTCAGCGAGAGTTAGAATAATCATTTCTTCAAGCAAACGCAGGTATTTATGTATATCAGTAAAAAAATTATCGAGATCTAAAATGGGGTAACCCACTATTTGTCCTGGACCATGATAAGTTATATCTCCACCTCGATTAATTTTATAAAATGTGGCCCCTTTTTGGGAAAGTTGCTCCTCATTTAATAGCAGGTTAGACATATCTCCACTTTTTCCTAAGGTATAAACATGTGGATGCTCTACAAATAAAAAATAATTATTGGTCGCATTATTACTTTCTTCTCTTCTATTTTTAATTTTGGTATCAACTATACCTTTAAACAATAGCTCTTGGTAATCCCAAGTTTGTTTATAATCTTTTAGACCTAAATCTTGTACCTCAACTATCTTATTCATAGAGTACAAAATTACAACATTTTAAAATTTTATTTATTAGGATTATTCAAAATAACAAGTGCAGCAATAACTCCAGGAACCCATCCGCAAAGCCATAGTAAGAAAACAATAAATATAGAACCACAACCTTTATCTAAAACAGAAAGTGGTGGAAAAAAAATGGCTAGTAAAACTCTCCAAAAACTCATTTAATTTAATTTTATGATTGATGATTACTTATATGACGCAGCATAAATACATTTGTTACAAGACATAAAACAACGATATTATTTACTATCTAACAAATAGTAATTATCTTTGTGCGTTTAAATTTCAATTATAGTCAAAAGACCATGTCGCAATTATCAGAACAAGAATTAGTAAGACGCGAAAAGCTTAAAAACTTAAGAGCTTTAGGCATCAATCCTTATCCAGCAAAATTATATCCTATTAATCATTCTACAAAACAGATAAAACAGGATTTTGCTGAAGGTAAACAAGTTATTGTTGCAGGTCGATTAATGTCAAGACGAATACAAGGTAAAGCATCTTTTGCAGAGCTACAAGATAGTGAAGGCAGAATACAAGTGTATTTTAATCGTGATGAAATTTGTCCAGGAGAAGATAAAACTTTATACAATGATGTGTATAAAAAACTACTTGATATTGGAGATTTTATAGGTATTGAAGGTGAATTATTTACTACCAAAGTTGGTGAACAAACCATCATGGTAAAAAAATTCTCCCTATTGAGTAAGTCACTAAAACCATTACCATTGCCAAAAACAGATGCCGAAGGGAATATGTTTGATGAGTTTAATGACCCTGAAATGCGTTATAGACAACGTTATGCAGATTTGGTTGTTAATCCTAAAGTTAAAGAAGTGTTCATTAAACGTACTAAGCTATTTACAGCAATGCGTACATTTTTTAATAACAATGGTTACTACGAAGTAGAAACTCCTATCCTTCAGTCAATCCCTGGAGGTGCTGCAGCAAGACCATTCCAAACGCATCACAATTCCTTAGACATTCCTATGTATATGCGAATTGCCTGCGAATTGTATTTAAAAAAATTAATCGTTGGTGGATTTGATGGTGTTTATGAATTTGCAAAAACCTTTAGAAATGAAGGCATGGATCGCACTCATAATCCTGAGTTCACCATGATGGAAATTTATGTAGCCTATAAGGATTACCATTGGATGATGGATTTCACTGAAAGATTGTTAGAGTTTTGTGCTACTGAAGTAAATGGCAGCTCAAAAACTACTTTTGGAGAACATGAAATTAATTTTAAAGCGCCTTATGCTAGAGTAACCATGACAGATTCCATTAAACATTTTACTGGATTTGATATTTCTGGAAAATCAGAAAATGAAATTAGAGAAGCAGCAAAAAACATGGGAATTGAAGTTGATGAAACCATGGGAAAAGGAAAGCTTATTGATGAGATTTTTGGCGAAAAATGTGAAGCCAATTATATTCAACCAACCTTTATTACAGACTATCCAAAAGAGATGAGTCCTTTAACTAAAGAGCATCGTTCAAATCCAGATCTTACAGAACGATTTGAATTAATTATTTGTGGTAAAGAATTAGCCAATGCCTATTCTGAGTTAAACGACCCAATTGATCAAAGAGAACGCTTTGAAGATCAAGTAAGATTAGCAGGTCGTGGTGATGATGAAGCAACTGAATTTATAGATCAAGATTTTTTAAGAGCTTTAGAATACGGAATGCCTCCTACCTCTGGAATGGGAATTGGTATGGATCGCTTAATTATGTTTTTAACAAACAATGCTTCTATACAAGAAGTTTTGTTTTTTCCTCAAATGAAACCTGAGAAAAAGGCTATTGAAATGAGTGATAATGAAAAAGCCATTTTCAATATTTTAAAAGCTCAAAAATCTATGAATTTATCTGATTTAAAATCACAATCAGGATTAAGCAATAAAGCTTGGGACAAAGGCATGAAAGGCTTAGCAAAACATGGCTTAACAAAGGTTACTAAAATTGAAGATGCTCTTATCGTAGAGTTACAAGAATAATAGATTTGTCACTCTGAGCGGTGTCGAAGGGTCACAATAAAACAAAAAGGATTTACTTAATTGCAAATCCTTTTTTTGTTGCATATTGTAGTAGATAGACACCTATTAAGTGTCATGGATTCGTCGCTTTAAAGATTTTGTATACATCTGATTTCATCCATTCTAGTAAATCTATTATTCAACTCTAAATAAGAATTATTATATTTATTTCAAAATCAACTAGCCACACCCTTACAACCAACTATGATTAAACTCTTTAGAAAAATTAGACAAAAAATGATATATGAAAACAAGTTCAGTAAGTATCTAATTTATGCTATCGGAGAAATACTGTTAGTAGTTATTGGTATTTTGATTGCCCTTCAAGTAAACAATTGGAACGAGAAACAAAAAGAATCTACTCAAGAGAAAGAATATTTAAAGGGGATAAGAAATGATTTGAGACAAGATATTAATCAATCAACCATAATTGTTAATTCAAAAATCTCCGCACTCAATATAGTTGAATCTTTAGAACCTTACTTTAAATTGCTTTCAAAGTATAAATTACAAAATATTGACACTGTAAATATGAAGTTCATAGATTTGTTCCACAGAGGAAATTCATTTAGATCAACTATTGGTACTTATAATTCGCTAATCGCTGACGGAAAATCAAATTTGATTAATAATAGAATATTGTTTCAAAAAATTCAAACCCTATATAACATTGAGTATCCTAGAATCAATAGTATTTACGAAGATTTAAAACTCAGAGAGAATAATTTAGCAGGAAAATATTCATATGAAAAATTTCATTGGAGTTATGAAAACTTGATGAAATCTGGCAATAAAATAATGATTTCTGATATAGCAAATTTTTGGGAAAACTCTCAATTTTATTGTGCTTTTTTGGATGATTCTAAAGTAAAAATGAAATCAATAATAGCAGAGATTGATTTGGAGCTAGAAAAATAACGAAAGGCTAACAAAGAACTGTGGTAAAAAACAAGTAAAGACTCATTTAGTTGTCACTGAAATTATCAAGAGTTAACTTTTTCCATTATATTTATCTGTTTAATAAACCCTTATGAAACGAGCATGTTAAAATTATTATCACTCAAGAAAATGATTAATAGCGAACTGCATGTGACCATTAAAAAACAATAAATATAAACACATGAAATTAGTTATAAAAAAATTAAAATTGATTTTATGTTTTCTTTTAACAGTCCTAATGTTTGAACTATCTTATGCTCAAGATTGGGCTAACTTAAAACGATTTCAAAAGGAAAATACTGAATTAATTTCTTCTAAGCGCGATGCTAGTCGCATCATTTTTATGGGTAACTCTATTACCGAGGGTTGGTTAACCTTACGACCTCAATTTTTTGTTAACGAGCATTATATAAATAGAGGTATTAGTGGACAAACGACACCTCAAATGCTATTACGTTTTAGACAAGATGTTATTAATCTGAAACCTTCAACCGTAGTTATATTAGCAGGGATAAACGATATAGCAGAAAATACTGGACCTTCTACAATTGACATGATTATTAACAATATCATTTCAATGGTAGAATTGGCCACGACTAATCATATAAAGACAATATTGTGTTCGGTGCTTCCGGCTTACGATTTTCCATGGAAACCTGGGCTAAAACCTGCAGAAAAAGTTATGAATCTGAATGCTTTATTAAAATCTTACGCAACTAAACATGACATCTTATTTGTGGACTATTTTAGTGCCATGGTAAACGAGTCTAATGGGCTCAAAAAAGAATTAACCAGTGATGGCGTACATCCAAATATAGCAGGGTATTTAATTATGGAACC
>CAYQME010000078.1:0-10251 GCA_964418645.1 uncultured Flavobacteriaceae bacterium | reverse complement strand
TAAAAATTCAAAATATCCTGTGAGTTTTTTAGATTTTTCTGTGAGTTTTTTAATACCAACTTTATTAAAAATATCTAACGATGCTTTTATGGCAGCCATGGATAGAATAGGAGGATTGCTGAGTTGCCAGCCTTCTGCACCTGGCATGACATCCAGTGGTTGTCGCATATTAAAACGTGTTTGCTTATTATGACTCCACCAACCAGTAAATCGGTTGAGGTTTTTGCTATAAGCATGACGCTCGTGCACAAAACATCCAGCTAAACTTCCTGGTCCAGAATTTAGATATTTATAAGTACACCAAACAGCAAAATCTGCTCCAGAATCATGTAAATTTAATTCTACATTTCCTGCGCCATGTGCACAATCGAAACCGACAACACAACCATATTTGTGGCCTAAATCCGTTATTCGTTTTAGATCGAAAAATTGTCCAGTATAATAGTTTATGCCTCCAATCATAATTAGAGCAACCTCATCACCTTGAGACTCTAAAATTGTTTCTAAATCTTCGTAGTGTAATACATCTTCTTTTTCTCGAGGTATCCAAAGAATTAAGCCTTCTTTATCATCGTAACCATGATGTCGTAATTGCGATTCAACGGCATATTTATCAGATGGAAACGCATCACTTTCTATGACTATTTTATAACGTTTTTGTGTTGGTTGGTAAAAGGAAACCATCATAAAATGAAGATTAGCTGTAAGCGTGTTCATAACAACCACTTCAATAGGTTTTGCACCAACTAAATTTGCCATACTTTCTGTTAAAAACTCATGGTATGCTAACCATGGATTTTTTGCTTCAGTGTGTCCTTCTACACCAAGATTCGCCCAGTCTTCTAGCTCTTGATTTATATATGCTTTGGTTGATTTTGGTTGTAAACCAAGCGAGTTTCCTGTCATATAAATCAATTCATTTCCATTATTATCTTTTGGAATATGAAACTGGTTTCTATAATTAGATAAGTTGTCTAATTGGTCTTGCTGATTAGCATATTCGAGACCGAGTTGGAAATTGTACAAAGTTTAGAGTTTTGATTTTACTCAAAAATATGAAAAATTGAAAGATTTTAGGAGCGCTGACACATTAAATTATTTTTCTAAATCAACCTTGATATTTCTTATGAGTAGATTCCTGTCACTTTCAAAAATTTTATGACTTTGGGCTATTTTTAGTCCATTTGTATCTTTGTAATTTTCAAATGTATTTGATAATGTTGGCTTAGCAGTATTGCCTTTTCTATAACTCCATTCTCTTATTATATATTCATTATCATAATATATATCGTAAGCATCTCCTGGAGTGTAGCCTCCATTGTTAGAATAAGTAAGTATAATTTTGTTAAGCTGTTTTTTGCTAATTGGACTTGCTTCTTCAATTGGTTCGCTAATCGTTGTACCTTCATCCCAAATTAATTGAAACGGAATTAAAGCCCAAAACTTATCATTAATAAAAGCTCTATCTGCTTTTAATGCAATAGTATCCATATTATTTCTATTATATTCCGTGGTTTCGCCATTTCTAATTAGTTTCACATTATTTGTTTTTGGGTTCCAAACCCAAGCACGACCACTAGAAGAATCTTCTATTTTGCCTCCAAAAGTAAATTGAAAATTCTTTACATTTTTCCAGTTTTGGTAGCCATGAGCATTGGCGATTTTTTCTGCAATTGTTAAAGGTTTTTGTTCTGTAATAGCTTTCTTTTCATCTTTACAAGATAAAATAGTTATAGCCAAAAAAATGATATAAGTAAAATACTTCATAAGTTTGATTTTTACCAAAGATAATAAAGATTGCAGAAGATGACTTATATTAGATTTTTAAACTGAAAGTTATGAGCGAAAACGATACATATTTTCAAACTAATAAAGCAACTTGGAATGAGAAAGTAAAAGAACATTCTAAAAGTGAGATGTACGATATGGAAGCTTTTAAAGATGGTAAGACATCTTTAATGAAATATGAACTTGAAGCACTTAAGGATGTTAAAGGAAAATCTCTATTGCATTTACAATGTCATTTTGGTCAAGACACCTTAAGTTGGAGTAGGTTAGAAGCGAATTGTGTTGGAGTTGATATTAGTGATGAAGGTATTAAATTAGCACAAAAATTAAATGAAGAATTAAATCTTAATGCAGAATTTGTTTGTTGTAATGCTTTAGATACTTCAGAATTTATTAAAGATACTTTTGATATTGTTTTTACAAGTTATGGAGTAATAGGTTGGTTACCAGATTTAAAACCTTGGGGAAAAATGATTGCACAACGACTAAAAAAAGGAGGTGTTTTTTATATGGTTGAATTTCATCCAATAGTTTGGATGTTCGATTATTTGAATGGTAAGCCTAATATGAAATATAAATATGATCAAAAAGAGGTTATTTATGAAGAATATGAAGGTACTTATGCAGATGATTCTTCAAAAATGATTAGTAAAGAGTATGGTTGGAATCATGGTTTAGGAGAGGTTGTATCTGCGTTAACCGAAGCAGGTTTACATATAGAATACCTAAAGGAATATGATGAAAGTCCTTATAATGTATTGCCAGATTTAGTAGAAACCAAATCTGGAATGTATGCTAGAAAAGATAAACTGTATCCCTTAATTTTTGAGTTGAAAGCTATAAAATAGTAACCATTATTTTTCGATAATTCAAAATTAAGTAAACACCAATTTAGATGTTAATGATTTTCTTTTATCAACTGAGGGAATTTTTTCTTAAACCTATTAAATCTTGGAATAGAAATATTTTGTATATAACCACTTTCAGGATGTAATCTTTCATAATTTTGATGATAATCTTCACCTCTCCAGAATTTTAAAAATGGCATAATTTCGGCAGCTACTTTTTTATTTATTTTTTTAGAAAGATCGCTTTTTTTCTTTAGAATGATTTGCTTTTGAGTTTCGTTTTGAAAGAAAACAATAGAGCGATATTGTGAGCCACTGTCTGGACCTTGTCCATTTACTTGCGTTGGATTTTGTGATCCAAAATAGACATCGATCAGGGTTTCAAAACTTACAATCTCAGGGTTGTAAATAACTTCAACAGCTTCTGCATGACCTGTTCTCCCTGTATTGCTATCCTCGTAAGTTGGATTTAAAGTATGGCCACCTGAATAGCCACTTATTACTTCGTCTACACCTTTTACACTTTCATAAATAGCTTCTACACACCAAAAGCAGCCGCTTGCAAAATAGGCTCTAGCTTTATCCTTTAGGAGAGGCACTTCAATAGGTGTAGCATTCAAAAGCCCTTTTTCAATATTGCTTTTTTTTGATTGATTACTAGTTTTTACTTGTGCATTATTTTGGCAACTAAATGTAAATATGATGGTTAGAGCTAGTATTAATGTTTTTCTTTTCATCACTTTGTTTTGGCATTAAGTCGTAAGAAGCTGTAATAACTTAACATAATTGATTAAAATTTTGAAATATAAAAAAAAGCCTTTAGTTTGTAAAGGCTTTTTTTATTTATGGTTTTCTAAAAATTAAAGTTTAGAAAATAATTTTTCCATTTTACCTTTTTGCTCAGTAGCTAATACTTCGTCTACTAAAATGCGTCCACTATGCTCATCGGTAATAATTTTTTTGCGTGCTGCAATTTCAGCTTGTACTTGAGGTGGTATTGTAAAAAAAGAACCACCAGCAGCTCCTCTTTCAATAGGGACAACAGCAAGTCCGTTTTTTACGTTTTTTCTTATTCTTGCATATGCAATAACTAAACGTTCTTCAATAGAATCTTTATATTGATTAGATTTCTTTAAAAGCGCTTCTTCTTCTTTTTCAGTTTCAGCAAGTATTGCATTTAATTCTCCTTTTTTGTGTTTTAAATGCGTTTCTCTTTCTTTTAAACGTGTTTTTGTAGTATCAATAACCTCGTTTTTTTGCTCTATTTGTACATGAAATTCTTTTATGTGCTTTTCGGCTAATTGAATTTCTAAATCTTGAAATTCTACTTCTTTAGTAAGCGAGTTAAATTCTCTATTATTTCTAACGTTTTTTTGTTGCTCGCTGTATTTTTTAATTAAGACTTTAGCTTCTTCGATTAAATTTTTTTTGTTTTTAATTTGTTCGTCAATATTAAAAAGACTTTCATTTAGTTTTTGAAGTCTTGTATTTAAACCTTCAACTTCGTCTTCTAAATCGCGCACTTCTAAAGGAAGTTCTCCTCTTACATTTCTAATTTCGTCTACACGAGAATCAATTAATTGTAAGTTATACAATGCTCTTAGTTTTTCTTCTATAGTAACTTCTTTCTTTTTAGCCATGCTTATAAATACTTTACAGGATTGGTATTTGTTTTTGATAAAATGATTGCAAAATTAGGCATTTTTTCTGTAAGAAATGCTACTAAAAGATTTTTTGTGTACTGTTCACTTTCATAATGTCCAATATCAGCTAATAAAATACTGTTTTCAGCTAGAAAAAAATCATGGTATTTAAGATCTGCAGAAATAAAGCAATCAGCTCCTGCAGCTTTAGCAGCATTAATAGCAAAACTACCTGAGCCACCTAAAACAGCCACTTTTTTAATTGGTTTCCCCAATAAAGAAGAGTGTCTAACACATTTGCTATTCATTTTAAGCTTTAAATGATTTAAAAAGGACGTTTCATCCATTGGTTTTTCGAATTCTCCAATCATTCCCATTCCTATATGTTGATTTTTGTTTTCAAGTGTAGTTACTTCATAAGCTACTTCGTCGTAAGGGTGTGATTTAAAAAGTGTTCGTAATATTTTTGACTCTTGATGTTTTGCAAAAGTGACTGATAATTTTATTTCTTTTTCATATTGTGTTATGCCTTTTTCTCCAATTGTTGGGCTAGAATTTTCATTACCATTAAAAGTACCAATACCTTCTACATTAAAACTACAATGATTGTAGTTTCCGATGTCTCCTGCATCTACATTAAACAAAGCTTCTCTAACAGTATCTAAATCTTTTTTTGGAATATATGTAGTTAGTTTTTTAATGTTCCCACTTTTGGGAATTAATATTTTTCTATTACTAAGACCAAGTTGTTCGCAAATTTGATTATTAACACCTTGTAATGCATTATCTAATGCAGTATGCATAGCAAAAATTGAAATATCGTTTTTAACCGCTTTCATTACAACACGTTCTACATAAGTTTTTCCTGTTAGTGTTTTTAAGCCTTTAAAAATTATGGAATGAAAACTAACAATAAGGTTACAATTATTATCAATTGCTTCACCAACTACAGTTTCCAATGTATCTAAAGTTACTAATATACCATTTACCTTATTATTTTTATTGCCCACTAAAAGGCCAACATTATCAAAATCTTCAGCATAGGCAAGAGGAGACAATTCTTCAAGGTAATTTATTACGTCTTGGACAATCATAAATATTATGTTTAAGTTCAAAGATAAATAATTACTTTAGTTGCGATGAATTTGATTCGAAAAATATTATTTCCATTAGTGCCAATTTACCAAGGTGTAACTTGGATACGAAATTGGTGTTTTGACAAACATATCTTTAAATCAAAATCATATAATTTCCCAATAATTTGTGTTGGTAATTTAAGTGTTGGTGGTACTGGTAAAACACCATTGATTGAATATTTGGTAAGGCTACTTAAAGATAACTACAGTATTGCAACATTAAGTAGAGGTTATAAGCGCAATACTAAAGGATTTCAAATTGCAAATGAGAACTCATCAGCATTAACTGTTGGAGATGAACCCTATCAATTTTACCAAAAGTTTACTGATATTGTGGTTAGCGTAGATTCTGATAGACAATATGGAATTGCAATGTTGCAAAGAATAAAGAATAAACCAGATATAATATTATTGGATGATGCTTTTCAGCATAGAAAAGTTAAAGCAGGATTTAACATTCTTCTTACAACTTATGATAGGTTATATATTAATGATTTTTCACTACCAACTGGCAATTTACGTGAGCCCAAGTCTGGAGCAAAAAGAGCAGATGTAATTGTAGTTACTAAATGCCCTAACTTTCTAAGCAATGATGAAAAGAATAAGATTATTAATCTTCTAAAACCTAAAGATAAACAGCAAGTATTTTTTAGCACAATTAATTATGCTGATACTATTTATTCTATTAAAGAAAGTAAACCAATAGGAATTTTAAAAAACGAACAATTTACATTAGTAACAGGAATAGCTAATTCTGAATCATTATTAAACTATTTAAAAGAGCAAGGATGTAATTTTGAGCACTTAAAGTTTAAAGATCATCATGAGTTTACAACTGCCGATTTAGGGAAGGTAAATGGTAAAGAATTAGTGTTAACTACCGAAAAAGATTTTATGAGATTAAAGGGTAAGATAGATACGAGTAGGATATATTATTTACCAATTGATGTTGAGATCTCTAATGAAGATAAATTTAATACAATTGTTAAACAGTTTATCTCTAGTTATTAAAAACTGAAGAAGTAATTTTATTACCTGATAAAGCGTCGTAAAGTTTCTTTTCAAAATCTTCTTGTTTAAACGGTTTAGAGATAATATCATTAAAACCAGCTTCTTCAAATTCTGGCATTTTATCTTCTAAAGTAACAGCAGTAAGTGCAAAAATTGTAAGTTCTTTATCAAAGCCTCTAATTAATTTGGTTGCTTCTAAACCACTAATTCCAGGCATATGAATATCCATAAGAACAATATCGTACTCAACTTCTTTTACTTTGTCAACGGCATCTTCACCATTGTCTACCAAATCACAATTTAAGTTCATCTTATTTAAGATTTTCTTAGTAATCATTTGGTTAATTTTGTTGTCTTCTACTACAAGTATTTTCACATTTTTTAGGTCTAAATTATTTAAATCTTTTGCGTAATCTTTCTTTTTAATTTCTGCTATTTCTTTTGATTCTTCTAAAGGAAATTCTACAAAGAAGCTAGTACCTTCACCTAATTCACTTTTTAGATAAATTTTACCTTTTAAAATTTTAATTAATCCTTTTACAATAGAAAGACCAAGACCAGTACCACCATATTTACGGTTTATTTGAACTGATCCTTGAGAGAAACTTTCAAACATACTGTCTTGTTTTTCTTTGGTAATACCAATACCATTATCTTCTACTTCAAGACGAATACTATGCTTTTTATTCTTTTTTGCTAATTGAGTTACTCTTATCCATATATCTCCATCTTTAGTAAATTTTATAGAGTTACCTATTAAATTAATCAATATTTGAGAAATCTTTAGTTGATCACCATTAAATATTTCCGGCAATTTCTTATCGTACTCAAAGTGGATAAAAATATTGTTATCCATTGCAGAGTTATTTAAAGCTGCTATAACATTTTCAACCTTATTTTTCAAGTTAAAAACTTCAGGATCAAGTTCTACTTTGTTAGCTTCAATTTTATTAATTTGAAGTATATCATTAATGAAAGTTAATAAGTAATCTCCCGAAAATTTAAGTGATTTTAAATGCTGTATTTGCTCAGGTTTAGGGTCTTCTTCCATGAGCATATTAGTTAAACCTGTTACGGCATACAATGGTGTTCTTAGCTCATGAGTAACTGTAGATAAAAAATTTGTTTTTGTTTTTGCAGCAATTTCTGCTCTTTCTTTCTCGGTTAACAATTCTTCATTTTTACGATATAACATATTATTAGTTTTTAACCTAATATTGTTATTCTTATAAAGGGATAATGTAAGTAATGAAAGTATTGTAATAAGTCCTACGCTTAAAATTGTAGTTAACCTATTTAAACTATCTGATTCCTTTTTTTTGTTTATTTCGTCTAGTTGATCTTGAATTAGGGCGTCTTGGTTATCTATAATTAACTGTGCTTTTTGAGGTGATAAGTTTTCTAGTTTTATACTTGAAATGGAATCCTTTAGGTTTACATATAATTTTAAATTTGTGTTGGCTAGTTTATAATCACCTTTTTTTGCGTAAACATTACTTAGAATATGATAACTTTTGTTTAAAGTTTCCAAATCGTTATTGCTTTGAGCTAATAATGACCCTTCAGATATTTGTGTTAATGCTTTATCTAGTTTATTTTCTTTTAAAGCAACAATACCACTTTCTATTAAGGCAGAACTTTGAATTATAGGAAGTTTGTATTTAATAGATAGAATAAGAGCTTTGTCAACTAAAGCATTTGCTTTACTCAGATTATCCTGAGCTATATATGCTTCTGCTTCACTCAAATTAACTTTTGCAACAAACTCATGGAGTCCTTCCTCTTCAAAAATTGTTTTAGAAGATTTAAAATAGTCAAGTGCATTCGTATAGTCTTTCTCTTTTAAATAAATTAATCCACATGTATATCTTGATACTGCTAAGTTTACTTTATCTTCAATAGCACTCTGTATCGCCATTGCCTTGATAATTGAAACTTTAGCATCTTTATTGTCTTCAAGAAGGTATTGTAGATTAGCAATTTTTGATAGAATTATGCCTTTGTTTTTTTCGTCATTAATTTTTTCGGCAGCTTCAAATGCCTTTTCTAGAATATTTATAGCATTGTAGAATTTAGATTGCTTAGTTTCTTTTTCAGCATTTTGAATAAAAACTTCAATTCTATTTCTCTCTAAAGCAACATCATCCTCAATGTTATTTTGAGAATAAAAGGGTGTCACAAATAAGACTAAAAAAACAAATATGTAATATTTGATTCGGGACATTTCAAGTCATTTTATCGACAAATATAACTATTTATTCGACAAAATGCACTTTTTTTTAATATTTCTGCATTTTGATCGAAAATTATTTATGGGATAATTTATAAATTAAATCGATAATTCTTTTAGAATATCCTGTCTCATTATCGTACCATCCAATAATTTTTATCATGTTTCCAATTACCGAAGTCATTTGAGAATCAAATATACAAGAATGAGGATTTCCTACAATATCGATAGAGACAATTGGGTCTTCAGTATATTCTAGAATGTCTTTATATGTTGTTATTGAAGCAATCTTAAAGGCATTGTTTACATCAGCAACCGAAACTATTTTTGAAACATTAAAAGTAATATCTGTTAATGAGCCATTAGCAACAGGAACTCTAATACCGCATCCACCAATAACATTAGATAAACTTGGAAATATTTTTGTTAAAGCCTTTGCTGCACCTGTTGTTGTAGGTACTATAGATTGACTTGCAGCTCTTGCGCGTCTAAGGTCTCGATGTGGTTGATCATGCAAACTTTGATCTGTAGTATAGGAATGTATGGTAGTTATATAGGCTTGTTTTATACCACATAAATCGTTTATAATTTTAATCATTGGAGCTGCATTATTTGTTGTGCATGAGGCATTAGATACTATAAGCTCTTCTCCAGTTAGAATCTGATCGTTTATTCCTAAAACAACAGTTTTGATAGAATCATCAGTTGGAGGTACCGTTAAAATAACTCTTGAAGCTCCATTTTGGATATGATGTTGTAGTTTTTCGTATGATTTAAATTTTCCTGTTGCTTCAATCACAAAATCTATATTGTAAGGTTTCCAATTAATATTGGTTATATCTGATTGGTTAAGTAATGTAATGCTTCTGTTATTAACAATAATATGATTTGAATCATGACTTACATCACCTTTAAGAATACCATGAATACTATCGTATTTTAATAAATGACTTAAGGTTTTAGTATCGGCTAAGTCATTAATAGCTACAACTTGAATATCATTATGTTCCTGGAGCAACCTAAAAACACGTCTGCCTATCCTACCAAAACCATTTATGGCAACATTAATCATAATTAGTTGATGTGTTTTTGAGCTTTATATGAAGATCTAACAAGTGCACTACTTTCCACATGTCTAAACCCCAAATCAAGACCTATTTCTTTGTATTCTTCAAATTGATCGGGAGTGATAAACTGTTTTACTGGCAAGTGCTTTTTACTTGGTTGAAGGTATTGTCCAATAGTAACTACGTCTACTTTTGCGTCTTTTAGTTCATGTAGTGTTTCTATAACTTCTTCACGTTTTTCACCCAAACCAAGCATAATTCCAGTTTTTGTACGACGTTGTCCTTGCTCTTTTAAATATTTTAAAACTTCTAAACTTCTATCATATTTAGCTTGTATGCGTACTTCTCTTGTTAACCGGCGCACAGTTTCCATATTATGAGAAATCACTTCAGGGCTAACCGCAAGAATTCTGTCTAAATGTTGTTCTACACCTTGAAAATCTGGAATTAATGTTTCTAGAGTTGTTTCAGGATTCATTCTACGAACTGCTTTAACTGTTTCAGCCCACATAATACTTCCCATATCTT
>CAYQME010000077.1:0-10404 GCA_964418645.1 uncultured Flavobacteriaceae bacterium | reverse complement strand
AAACTAGGAAAAGAAGGCAATAAGGGCGCTGGGGGAAATCTACTAAAGGAAATGGAGAACGTTGAGCAAGATCTTCTAAACAAAGGATTTACCAATAGAACCCTCCAAAAAATGCTAGAGTTGCAACACCAATTACTTAAATTGGAGAATGCCACTTTTCAACAAGGAGAAGATACTAAGCGACAATCTAAAACAAATAAAGGTCAGTTTAACAATACATTATCTAAACAACTATTAAATGCGAAACAATATTTCAACACTACAGAGATATTAAACAGGCAAGCATTACCTTTACAGCCAGTATATAAAAAGAAGGTGAAGGCCTATTTTAAGAAGAGTAATGATTAGCTTTAATTACGAAACAGATTTTAAATTACAAAACGAAGACAACATATCTACTTGGATAAGTAACACTATTCAGTCTGAAAATCTTAAAGAAGGAGAAATAAATTACATTTTTTGTGACGATGCGTATTTACACAAGCTGAATGTAAAATTCCTTAATCACGACACGCTTACGGATATCATTAGTTTTGATAATTCAATAGGAAAAACCTTACATGGAGATATATTCATTTCTATAGAAAGGGTTAAAGATAATGCCAATGATTTTGGTAACACATTTGTAGAAGAATTGCATCGTGTTATAATTCATGGCGTCTTACACTATTGTGACTATAAGGATAAATCAGAAGAAGATGCTAACGTAATGCGTACAAAAGAAAATTACTACTTAGAACAACTAGCATAAAAGTCTAAGATTCAATGTATATTTGCAAACTTTAATTTAGTAAAGAATAATTTGTTTCACGTGGAACGTTTATGAGTTTATTTCAAAACATATATGATGTAATTGTAGTTGGTGGTGGTCACGCAGGAAGCGAAGCAGCAGCATCGGCTGCAAACATGGGTAGTAAAACCCTGCTCATTACAATGAGTCTACAAAACATAGCACAAATGTCTTGCAATCCAGCAATGGGTGGAATAGCAAAAGGACAAATTGTACGAGAAATAGACGCGCTTGGAGGTTATAGTGGTATTGTAAGTGATACATCAGCCATACAATTTAAAATGCTTAATAAATCTAAAGGGCCCGCAATGTGGAGTCCTCGAGTGCAAAGTGATAGAATGCGTTTCGCTGAAGACTGGAGATTGATGCTAGAAAGAACACCAAATCTTGATTTTTATCAAGAAATGGTTTCTGGATTACTTGTCGACAATCATGAAGTTATTGGTGTTACTACATCTTTAGGAGTTCAAATAAAAGCAAAAACCGTAGTCTTAACCAACGGAACGTTTTTAAATGGCTTGATTCATATAGGCGATAAAAACTTTGGAGGCGGAAGAGCGGGAGAAAGAGCAGCAACAGGAATTACTGAGCAACTTACATCTCTTGGATTCAATTCAGGTAGAATGAAAACAGGAACACCACCAAGAGTAGATGGGCGCTCTCTAGATTTTTCTAAAATGATTGAACAACCTGGAGATGAAAACCCAGAGAAATTTTCATATTTAGATATTACAAAACCATTAGCGCACCAACGTTCTTGCTATATGACTTATACCAACCAAGAAGTCCATGACCTGCTTAGAGATGGTTTTGATAGATCTCCAATGTTTAATGGTAGGATTAAAAGTGTTGGTCCTCGTTATTGTCCTTCTATTGAAGATAAAATAGATCGTTTTGAGGATAAAAGCAGGCATCAACTTTTTGTTGAGCCAGAAGGCTGGAACACTGTCGAGGTATATGTAAATGGGTTTTCCACATCTCTACCTGAAGATGTACAGTTTAAAGCTTTGCGCTCTGTAGTTGGTTTTAAAGACGTAAAGTTTTTTAGACCTGGTTATGCCATTGAGTATGATTATTTTCCACCAACACAACTAAAACACACCCTTGAAACGAAGTTAGTTGAAGGGTTGTATTTTGCTGGACAAATCAATGGAACAACTGGCTATGAGGAAGCGGCTTCACAAGGCTTAATGGCAGGGATAAATGCAAGTTTAAAGATTCAAGAAAAGGAGCCATTTATATTAAAAAGAGATGAAGCCTATATAGGTGTTTTAATAGACGATTTAATTACTAAAGGCACAGAAGAACCATATAGAATGTTTACATCTCGAGCTGAATATAGAACGCTTTTAAGACAAGACAACGCAGATTTAAGACTAACTCCAAAAGGATTTAATCTTGGGTTAGCTAATGAAAAGCGATTAAAAAGAATGGAGGAAAAACACAAGCAAGCAGAACAATTTGTTCAGTTTTTTAAAGACACAAGTGTTAAACCCGAAGAAGCTAATCCTGTGTTAGCATCTAAAAACTCAGCATTGGTAAAGCAATCCGATAAAATGTTTAAACTCTTTACGAGACCCAATATAGATATTGATGATGTTAGAAAGTTTGATGATGTCGAGCAATATATACAAGACAATAATCTAGATAAAGAGGTTATTGAGCAAACTGAAATTCAGGTAAAATATTCAGGATATATTGCTAAAGAGAAGAACAATGCTGATAAACTAAGCAGATTAGAATACGTGAAAATACCAGAAAATTTCGATTATTCCAGGATAAAATCTATGAGTTTTGAAGCAAGAGAAAAACTTAAATATATCCAACCAACATCAGTTGCCCAAGCCTCTCGAATTAGTGGTGTATCACCGAATGATATTTCTGTATTGTTGGTTTATATGGGAAGATAATTTATAAAAGTTTCACGTGGAACATCTTTTAAATGACGAACACAGCACCTTATATTATAGTTAAAGATCATTCGGTTTCTAATGAAGAGTTTCAGCTTTTTCACAACAAAGATTTTGATTTACTCGAAACACATCCACAACCTTCTTTAGAAAATTTAACAGCGTATTATAAAAGTGAAGATTATATTTCACACACAAGTTCCAAGCGCAATCTGTTTGAAAAAGTGTATCATTTGGTTAGAAAAAAGACGCTAAAAAGAAAGCTAAAGCTCATTAATTCTTATGCCAGTAGTGAAAAACAACTTTTAGATATTGGATGTGGTACAGGTGATTTTTTAAAAGTGGCTCTACAAGATAATTGGAATATTACAGGGATTGAACCCAACAAACAAGCAAGACAAATTGCTAATATAAAAATCAATGGTTCGGTTTTCGAAACGGAACATCTTCAAAAGTTAGAATCACACAGTTTTAATGTTATTACATTGTGGCATGTTTTAGAGCACTTACCAAAATTAGAAGAGCATATTTCGATATTCAAAAAATTGCTTAAGCCGAATGGCACATTAATTATTGCAGTCCCAAACTTCAAAAGTTATGATGCTGAATATTATAATAATTTTTGGGCAGCATTTGATGTGCCAAGACACTTATGGCATTTTTCAAAAACAGCGATCCAACGATTATTTTTAAAAGAAGAAATGAAGGTTGTAAAAATGTATCCTATGAAATTTGACGCCTATTATGTGAGTTTACTTTCAGAAAAATATAAATCAGGGAAAATGCATATTTTCAATGCTATTCACATTGGCTTTCTTTCAAATAGAAAAGCAAAACAGTCAGGAGAGTACTCTTCATTAATTTATGCTATCAAGAACAGCTAAAACACATTTTAGAGCTTTTTAGTAAGCTAGACGCCTAGAACTAAACGAAACACCCTTAAGATTTGTTTTAGGTCAGTACAACTCATTATTGTAATTGATTTTTAATAGAAATAATCAATTTTAATTCACACTATCGATAAGTTTTATTTATTAATCTAAATTTATTTGTTTTATGAACGTAGTTAGATTTACTTTTTTATTTTTGCGGAGCAATAAAATGAAAAAAATGAAAAATGTATTATTTGCTATAATTATAATTTTATCAATTACATCTTGTCAGCAAACACAAAAAATAGGATATGTAGATAATTCTACTTTAATAAACGACTATCAAGAAAAAAAAGACATAGAAGCTAAGCTTCAAGTAAAAATTGCATCTTATGAAAAAAGAAGAGATAGCTTAAGCAAAGCATTTCAATTAGAAGTAAAAGAAGCCGAAGTAAAAGCAAGAAAAATGTCTCAGGCAAATCTTCAAAAGCTACAACAAGAGTTTCAGCAAAAAGAACAAATTATTGGGCAACGACTTCAATTTGAGCAACAACAAATTACACAAGAAAGTCAGGCTAAGAATGATTCTCTTATTAAAAAGGTAAAAGCGTTTGTAAAAGATTATGGAGAAGCAAACGGTTATGATTTTATTCTAGGCAGCAATGAGGCTGGAAGCGTGATGTTTGGAAAAGAAGAGTCAGATCTAACTCAGGTGATTTTAGACGCACTTAATGCTGCTTATAAAAAGAATTAGTAGTATTTTAAACATACTGTATAAGCCATATGGAAACATCTGGCTTTTTATATGCAATAAAATGAAAAGGCATTTTGCAAGATACATACCTTAAAATCTTCAACACCAATAAGTTCGCCATCTGCTTGAATAAAGGGTTTATCCTCTTGGAGAATTTTCACAACAACACTTTCAGCCTTAAAGGATTGAGCCTTCTTAAAGTTTACAATATTACCATTGAATAATTTGGGTATATTTTTTACAATATCCCATTTATTAAAATCTTCAGCAAGAGTAATATCAAACAAACCATCGGAAGGATGAGGTGTTTTTGTAAGTTGCATACCACCACCAGAGTATTTACATAATCCAATTAATATCATTAAAGATTTTGTTGTTATTGTTTCAGTATTCAGAGAAATTTCTACTACAAAATTCTTGAAAGCAAACAAACCCATTACAGTCCCTATAAGATAAGCCAAGGCGCCAAAATGTTTATATTTGCCAACTTTATTTACCACAAAACCATCAAATCCAACTCCTGCAAGATTGTTAAAATATATAGGTAAATTATCCTGATCTAACAATTCAATCTTACCAATGTCTTGCTGTTTTGTGTTTCCATTTTTTATAATTTGAATGACGCTTTCAATATCTTTTGGAATACCATAAGTTTTTACCCAATCATTTCCAGTTCCTATGGGAATAACTCCTACAGAAATATTAGTGGATATAACAGTATCTTGAGACATAATACCATTAACTATGTTGTGCAATGTACCATCGCCACCAACGCTAATAATGTTTACAAAACCCTGATTTATAGAGCTTTGAACCAAAACAACACTATGTTTTTCATATTCACTAAAAGCATATTCAAAATCAAACAGGTAGGTTATTAATAGTTGCTTAATCTTTGGCCATAATTTTTTGGCAGTACCATTTCCAGAAGTTGGATTAATAATGACAAACCATTTTTTTGTGCTTGCCATTTAAGCAGTTTTAGTATGAAGCAACCGTGTTAATTTTATAGACAAGTCAGTTAAAATTATCTTAGAGTTTCCATTGCGCTCAATATGATAAATGGCATCTTGTAGTTCATTACTAATATCCATAATATTATTTTCATGAACATAAGGCGAAAAATTTTCAAGCTTAAAATTTTCTGCTTTTGGTTCAATAAAAACCAAAGAATTAGCCTGATAATTGGATAACATTGCTTGTCTAAAAAACTCCAAGCAAAAATGTAAAAACTGTTTTTGAGTCTCGCGACCAGTCCTTGAGATTTCTTCACTCCAAGATATTAAATCGTGAATAGCGCTTTTGTTTCCTTTAGCTTTAAAAGCACTCCGTATCCAAAACACAAACCATTCTTCAAACTGTAAATCTTCACTGTCTTGATAGACCAAATCACAAGCTTTATTAAAATTACCATTTGCTTGTTGTGCGATTTTTGAAGCTACAGACACATCTAAACCATATTTTTTCAGTAATGCTTGTTTGATATTTTCTTCGGTTAAAGGCGGAAAATGCAGTATTTGACAACGTGATCTTATGGTTGAAATAATTTGCTCTTCATCTTCAGTAACTAGCAAAAAAACAGTTTTATTGGGAGGCTCTTCAATAAGCTTAAGAAGCTTATTAGCACAAGCAATATTCATTTTTTCAGCCATCCAAATTAGCATCACTTTATACCCTCCTTCATAAGACTTAAGCGTTAGCGCTTTTACAATCTCATGTGCTTCATCGACACCTATCTGACCTTGTTTATTATCAATTCCAAGTTGTTTATACCAATCAAACAAATTACAATATGGTTGTTCGCTTAAAAGTTTTCGCCAATCTTCTAGAAACAATTTTGAAACAGGATGCTTTTTAACAACATCATTGGTGGCCACTGGAAAAGCAAAATGTAAGTCAGGATGAGATAAGTTGTTAAATTTTAGGTTACAAGCGTCGCTTCCATTTTCATCCTCTCCTGTGTTGTTATTACATAACACATATTGTGCATATGCAATTGCCATAGGCAAAGTACCAGTGCCTTCTTTACCCACAAAGAGTTGTGCGTGTGGAATACGACCATTATCAACACTATGCGTTAGGTGTTTTTTTAGGTGTTCTTGCCCTATGATTTTAGAGAATAGCATGAAACAAAGATAATAGAAATGATAACTTTTTTGTAGTTGGAATAAATTATATTTGTTGACAAAAGAACTATAGATGAAAACCATTAATAACTTTAACTTTGAGGAAAAAAAAGCATTAATTCGAGTAGATTTTAATGTTCCTCTAAATGACGCTTTTGAAGTTACAGACGCCACAAGAATAAAATCTGCAAAACCAACTATTATTAAAATATTAGAAGATGGAGGAAGTTGTGTTTTAATGTCACACCTTGGGAGACCAAAAGGTGTGCAAGATGAATTTTCATTGCGCCATATTTTAAATACAGTTGAAGAAGTTATTGGTGTGGAAGTTATCTTTATTTCAGATTGTATTGGAGAAGAAGCTGAAGCCGCTTCAGCAACTTTAGAGCCCGGACAAATCTTATTATTAGAAAATTTACGATTTCATGACGAAGAAAAACTAGGCAATATAAACTTCGCAAAAGCACTTTCTAAACTTGGCGATATTTATGTAAATGACGCTTTTGGAACAGCACATAGAGCACATGCGTCAACAACTGTTATAGCACAATTTTATAAAGACAATAAATGCTTTGGTCTTTTAATGGCCAAAGAAATTGAGAGTATTAAAAAAGTATTAGAAACCAAAAACAAACCCGTTACTGCAATACTTGGAGGTGCAAAAGTATCTTCTAAAATTACAATAATAGAAAACATATTAGACAAAATAGATCATTTAATTATTGGAGGTGGAATGACCTTTACATTTATTAAGGCACAAGATGGAAATATTGGAAACTCTCTCGTTGAGGAAGATAAGCAAGAACTAGCATTAGAGATATTATCTAAAGCAAAGAAAAAGAATGTTCAAGTACATTTGCCTGTTGATGCTATTATTGCAGATGCGTTTAGTAACGATGCCAATACAAGAGTTGTTCCCGTTAATGAAATCCCTGAAGATTGGATGGGGCTTGATGTTGGCCATAAAACAGAAACATTATTTGCAGAAGTTATTTTAAAGTCTAAGACTATATTATGGAATGGTCCCTTAGGTGTTTTTGAGATGGAAAATTTTGCCAATGGAACCATTGCCTTAGGAAATGCAATTTCTGAGGCTACAAATAATGGTGCATTCTCCCTTGTGGGTGGAGGCGACTCTGTTGCTGCAGTAAAACAATTTGGGTTTCAAGACAAAGTAAGCTATGTTAGTACAGGAGGCGGAGCCATGTTGGAAAGCCTAGAAGGAAAAATACTGCCCGGAATTGCTGCTATATTAAATTAATAGAATATATCAAGTTTCAATTCTCATTAAAAAACACGATTTTAGCGCATTAGCCGTTTTATTATATAATAACTTTAGTATATGATTTTTAGAGTATTAATAGCCCTGTTCTTTATTCAGTTAGCCAATGCGCAAACACATGATACTCTTATCACTAAAAAAGAAACAAAACCACCACAAGAAACTATTATTTCAGACACTTTAATCGACGGTAAATTACAAGCAAACAAAACGATAAAACCCATTACAGATTCTTTAGTTAAACGCATATTTGAAGACCACAAAATGGCCGCAGAATTGGATGCAAAATGGCTTAACGAGTTGTATAGTTCATCTTTGTATGATACGATATACAAATCGGTTTCTGAGTTAACCTACGATGATGTTTACTATCCAGAATTACCCACAGACACCCTGAAAAAACGGTTAGCAAAATTAAACGCAATAACCCCCTTTAATATTGAATACAATCCATCTTTAGAAAATGTTATAAAGAGCTATTTAAAGAACAGAAGACAATCTCTAGAACGTTTAATGACCCTTAGTCATTATTACTTCCCAATGTTTGAAAAGGAGCTAGATAATTACAATATACCTTTAGAGGTCAAGTACCTATCAATTGTAGAATCTGCACTAAAACCCAGAGCCAAGTCTAGAGTTGGCGCAACCGGTCTGTGGCAGTTTATGTTTGCCACCGGAAAACAATTTGGATTAGATGTAAGTAGCTATGTCGATGAACGGAGTGATCCCATAATGTCAACCGAAGCGGCAAGCAAATACTTAGCAAGTTTATACAAAATTTTTGGAGACTGGGATTTGGCATTAGCGGCCTATAACTCTGGTCCCGGAAATGTTACAAAGGCTATAAGACGATCAGGCGGCTATACTAATTATTGGAATATAAGACCATTTTTACCCCGAGAAACAGCAGGATATTTACCAGCATTTTTAGCAACAATGTACATTTTTGAATATGCTGAAGCACATGGGTTCCAGCCTCAAAAACCCGAGATTACTTATATTGAAACAGATACGATTCTGATAAAACAAATGATTACTTTAGATCAAGTAACTGAACTCACCAACATACCAATTGAAAAACTTCAATTTTTAAATCCTTCGTATAAACTTGATATTATTCCCTTTATCAAAGAAGAAAACTATGTGTTACGCCTTCCAAGAGAGCACATAGGAGCTTTTGTTAATAATGAAGAAAAAATATACGCCTATGCAAAGGCAGAATTTGATAAGCGTGAAAAACCCTTGCCACAATTTTTTGAAACCAAATCACGTATTCGTTATCGTGTAAGATCTGGAGATTACTTAGGAAAAATAGCCAGAAAATATGGTGTAAGAGTGAGCCAAATTAAGCGATGGAATGGTCTAAGAAGCAACAACATTAGAGTTGGTCAGCGGTTAACGATTTACCCCAGAAAACCAGCGTTTGCAGTAACTAATCCTTCAACATCCCAAAAGGGCACAACAAAAAATACAGGAAATAAAAAAACGTATAAAGTTAAAAAAGGAGACTCTTTATGGAGTATTGCACAAGAGCTTTCGGGAGTTTCTATTCAAAACTTAAAAGAGTGGAACAATATTAGCAACACAAAATTAAAACCCGGAATGATTCTTGTGGTGTCCAAGAAATAATCCAATTAAAACGATTAAGCCCATGAAAAAAATTATACTAACAACATTAAGCATAATGCTTTTTGTAGCGTGTAAAGACGATGTCGTAACAAACAAAAGAATAGTATCATCATCATCAGGAAATATAAATAATCTATCGGTTGTTATAGATAATCTTTTATGGGAAGGGTCTATTGGCAACCATATCCGAGAAGTTTTTGGCGCTGAAGTTTATGGGTTACCACAGCAAGAGCCATTGTTTAGTATGAGCCAAATGCCAACAGCTATCTTTACAGGGTTTGCCAGAAAAAACAGAACGGTTTTAAAAATTGAAAAAGGAAAAGAGGCCAATACTATATTTTTAGAAGACCCTTTTGCTAGACCTCAAAAAGTAGTCTTGATTAGTGGTAAAACCAATTCAGAAATCATTGCACAGATTGATCAAAATGCAGAAAAAATAATTTCAGTTTTTAAAAACGAAGAGATAAAAGAAAAGCAAAGGCGCATTAGAAAATCTTTAAAAAAGAACACAAACATAGAGCAAAAACTAGGGATAACAATAAACGCACCTTCGAGCTATAGAGTTGCCAAGGAGGACAGTACCTTTTTTTGGTTACGGCGCGACATTAAAACAGGAACCCTAAATTTGTTGTTATACGAAATGCCTTTAAACACTATTTCTGATGGTGATAACGCTATAAACGATGTTATTAAAATGAGAGATTCTATTGGCAAAGTATATATTCCCGGACCCATCGACGGCTCTTATATGATTACTGAAGAAGCCTATACACCTTTTTTTAAAACCACAATTCTGGATAATAAACCAACGTTTGAAACAAGAAGTACCTGGGAAGTTAAAAACGCATATATGGCTGGGCCATTTTTAAATTATATAATAAAAGACGATATAAACAATAGGCTTTTAGTTCTTGAAGGATTTGCTTTTGCGCCTTCAGTGGCTAAACGAGATTATATGTTTGAACTGGAAGCCATACTCAGGTCGGTAAAAATTAAATAAAAAAAAGCCAACGCTATGCGTTGGCTTTTTTTAAATATATT
>CAYQME010000076.1:8937-10669 GCA_964418645.1 uncultured Flavobacteriaceae bacterium | reverse complement strand
TGTGGTGTCGGCAATTGCATTATGTATTTAATCTTTACAAATTTACCCTTATTCGCAGGTGGTGGATAGTTTTCGATTATAGGTAACAACACATCATTAAGCACACTTGTTTTAACACGTTTTGTACGGTTTTTATAAACTTCTACAGCAGTTTCAATAGCTTTAAAAATGCGTTGTTTTGTTAATGAAGAAATAAATACAATAGGCACATCTGTAAATGGTTCAATTTGTTGCTTTATATACTTTTCAAACTCTTTGGTAGTCTTGTTATCTTTTTCTACCAAATCCCATTTATTTACCAAAATAACAATACCTTTTCTATTGCGCTCTGCCAACCAAAATATGTTTTGCACTTGTCCGTCAAAACCTCGAGTCGCGTCACAAACCAACAAACACACATCACTATGTTCTATGGCACGAACACTTCGCATAACCGAGTAAAATTCTAGATCTTCTTTAACTTTAGCTTTTCGTCGTATGCCAGCCGTATCAACCAAATTAAATTCAAAACCAAAACGATTGTATTTCGTGTCTATTGAATCGCGAGTGGTTCCTGCAATATCTGTAACGATATATCTTTCTTCGCCTATTAACGCATTTATAAACGATGATTTTCCAGCATTAGGACGACCAACCACAGCAAAACATGGCAATTCTGTTTCTACAATCTCTTCTTTTTCAGGCAGAGCATCAACCAAAGCATCTAGCAAATCACCTGTACCACTACCATTAATACTAGCAATATTGAAATAATCTCCTAACCCAAGTGCATAAAACTCTACAGCATCTTCGGCTCTTTTATTATTATCTACTTTGTTAACTACCAAAAATACGGGTTTATCAACCTTACGAAGTAAGTTTGCTACATCTTCATCCATTCCAGTAACGCCTGCCTCTACATCAACCATAAAAATAATAGCGTCGGCTTCATCTATAGCCAATTCTACTTGTTTATCAATTTCTGCTTCAAAAATATCGTCACTTCCTTTTACATAACCTCCTGTATCAATAAGCGAAAATTCTTTTCCGTTCCAATCGCTTTTACCATAATGACGATCTCTGGTAACACCACTCACTGCATCAACAATGGCTTCTCGTCGTTGAATTAAACGATTAAAGAAGGTTGACTTCCCAACATTTGGACGACCTACTATGGCAACTATATTACTCATGCTTTTTTAATTGGCTGCAAAGGTAGTGTTTACAATCTGAAGAAAAAACTGTATTTTACTGCACTTTAAAAAACATATATGTCTTTAACCAATGAAATTGTTTTACGCCCTCGATTTAAATTTGATGTTAAACGTGATAATAAAGATTTATTAAAATTATTTGAAGATACTAAAGACACGCAATCGGATTTTATTGTATCGCGTTTAGATGACCATGTGTTTATAAGAATTCCAAAACAAAAACAACATTTTTGGTCACCACAACTACATTTAGAAATTATTGAACTTGATGATGATTCTAGCACAGTACATGGTTTATTTGGACCAAATCCAACGGTTTGGACTATGTTTATGTTTTTTCACTTTTTTGTTGCAGTAGTTTTTATTGGTTTTGGAGCTTGGGCTTATAGCAATTGGTCGTTAAACACAAACTATGGTTTGCAATTAGGTATCATGTTTTTTATGATTGGTATTTGGGTTATCCTATATTTTGCTGGACAAGTTGGAAAAAAAGCTGGAATGGATGAAATGCATTTATTACATCATTTTATGCGAGATAC
>CAYQME010000076.1:0-8837 GCA_964418645.1 uncultured Flavobacteriaceae bacterium | reverse complement strand
GAAAAAAAGCTGGAATGGATGAAATGCATTTATTACATCATTTTATGCGAGATACTTTACGCAGTAAAAACATTCATGCAAAACCATAAAGCGATTATTGATTGTATCCAAAACGTTTCAGTTGGTTTTGATTGCTGCGCCAATTTTTATTCACTTTTACATACAATTCCAAATGAACTTGCTTCCCAAAGAATTTCTCTAAATCTTTTCTCGCTTCAACACCAACACGTTTTAACGCACTTCCTTTATGACCAATAATAATTCCTTTTTGTGTGTTACGTTCTACCATTATAATAGAGTGTATTCTTATAATATTGTCTTCATCAAAAAACTCTTCGGTATCTACCTCAACAGCATAAGGAATTTCTTTTTTGTAATGCATTAATATTTTCTCTCTAATAGTCTCATTTACAAAAAAGCGTTCTGGTTTATCTGTAAGTTGATCTTTAGGATAAAATGCTGGTGACTCAGGAAGTAGCTCAATAATTCTATTAAATACTTCTTTCACATTAAATCCTTCAAGTGCCGAAATTGGAAAAAATTCAGCATTCGGGACTTTACTTTGCCATAGTGCAGCTTGCTCATCCAATTGTTCTTGATTAGATCTATCAATTTTATTGAGCAAAAGTAAGATAGGAATCTTAGAATTGGTAATCTTATTAAAAAAGACTTCGTCTTTTAGTTCCTTCTCTCCTATTTCAACCATATAAATCAACACATCAGCATCTTCGAAAGCCGATTTTACAAAACCCATCATCGCCTCTTGCAACTCATACGCTGGTTTAATAATTCCAGGAGTATCACTCAAAACCACTTGAAAATCGTCGCCATTAACGATGCCTAAAATACGATGCCTTGTAGTTTGTGCTTTCGATGTGATAATTGACAATTTCTCACCTACAAAGGCATTCATTAAAGTGGACTTACCAACATTAGGGTTGCCAATAATATTTACAAAACCTGCTTTGTGCATTTCCTTTTAATTTGATTGCAAAGGTATGAAACAAGTTAAACTACCACGTATATTCTGGTGGTTTAATATTATTCATCCTTATATATAAATTAGCTTTAGCTCTATGGTTTGCCATATGGTCTTGCACATAAAAAAAGGCAAAAGCCCGACTTACCGTATTGCCACTATGGTACATCACACAAGTTTCATCCAACTGTTCTTGTGTAATGGTATTAATTACATTAGTAGTATAATCAAAACCCTTTTCCAGTAGCTTAATAATCTCTAATTTGGTCATTTTTGAAGCATCAGGTGTATTAGGTTTTACCTCCATACCTTGTACATAACGTTTTGTGAGCAGCTCAACTGTATGCGCAATATGTACCATTTGTTCAGCAAATGTTTTACTAACATCGGTTGGTTTATATGAGTAAAGTTTTTCTGGCATCGCATTGGCAACAGCCAAACAATGTGCTTTTGCCTCAAGCCATACAGGTAAATACATCTTAGTAAAGTCTGTCTGAGGTGTGTCTTCTATTTGCGCTAATGTTATTGTAGAAAAACAAAGAACTGTAATAATTAAAAGTAAAGATTTAGATGGTTTCATAAGAGTTAGAATTTTGTACAAGATATATACAATATCGCATTCTTATTTTAAAAAATTAGAAAAGTTAAAGAATTTTGCCCTTGATAGAAAAACCACTAACTTCGGTCTTCTTTCAAACACTATTTAATAAATATATAAACTATGCTTTCCGATCAAATATCTCCAACAGATGTTCAATTAGCCGAACTAAAAGCGTATCCTCAAAATACGCCTTTAGTAATGCTTAATATTTTAAAATTTAAAGCAAAAACCAATACTAATGAAACGGGACAAGAAGTGTACACACGCTATTTAAAAAACGCGACCCCTTTTGTTGAAAAATCTGGCGGAAAAGTTATTTGGAAAGGTCAAGTACATAGTACTGTAATTGGAGATTCAAGCAACCAACCACATGTTGTGTTTCTAGTAGAATATCCAACAGTAAATCATTTTTTTGCTATGGTTTCTAATCCAGAATATCAAAAAATATCTGGTGATAGAAGTATCGCTTTGGAATATGGAGGTTTAATCGCTTGTCAAAATGCAGAATAAATGGAGGCAATTAAAACACATTATCGTACCTGTAATCTTTGTGAAGCCATGTGTGGCTTGGAAATTAAATACCAAGATAAATCCATCATTTCTATAAAAGGCGATAAAAAAGATAACTTTAGCAAAGGTCATATTTGTCCGAAAGCAGTGGCTTTACAAGATTTATATCACGATAAAGACCGCCTTAAAACACCAATAAAACGAACTGAAAATGGATGGGTAGATATTTCTTGGAAAGATGCTTTTGATGAAGTAAGCAAAAAAATAAAAACCATTCAAAAAAAGTATAATAAAAATGCTGTTGGCTCTTATCATGGCAACCCAAATGTGCATAATATAGGTCTCATGTTATTTGGCTCTTCATTTACAAAAAGTATCGGTTCCAATCAAAAATATACAGCAACTTCAGTTGACCAATTACCACATCATTTTGCATCGCTAATGATGTTTGGACACTATTTAATGTTTCCAATTCCTGATATAGATCGTACAGATTTTATGTTAATTATGGGTGGAAATCCTGCTGTTTCTAATGGAAGTATAATGACTGCTCCTGATTTCGCAAATCGGTTAAAAGCTATAAAAAAGCGTGATGGAAAAGTGGTTGTTGTAGACCCAAGATTTACGGAAACTTCTAAAATTGCAAATAAGCATCATTATATAAAACCCGGAACTGATGCCTTTTTATTGTTAGCATTAATAAACGTAATCTTTGAAAAAGATTTGGCTACACAAGGGCATTTACAAAATCATTTAAATGGTTGGGATACTATTAAAGAATTGGTGAAAGATTATCCGCCAGAAAAAGTTGCGAAAATAGTTGGTATAGATACTGATGAAATCATAACTCTTGCAGTACAATTTGCAACTGCAAAAACAGCTGTTTGTTATGGCAGATTAGGATTATCTACTCAAGAATTTGGTGGTTTATGTCAATGGCTAGTCGGTGTTTTAAACTGTATAACTGGCAATTTAGATAAAGAAGGTGGTGCATTGTTTACTAAACCCGCTATAGATATTGTTGGCATGTCTAAAATGACTGGCAAAACAGGTAGTTTTAATAAACGGCAATCACGTGTTCATAATTTACCTGAATTTACAGGTGAATTTCCTGTAGCGACATTAGCAGACGAAATCTTAACATCTGGAGAAGACCAAATAAAGATGATGATTACTATTGCCGGAAATCCTGTGCTATCTACACCAAACGGCAAACATCTTGAAGACGCCTTAGAGTCGTTAGAATATATGGTTGCTATTGATATTTACCTGAATGAAACTACAAAACACGCCAATATTATTTTACCAACTACAACAGGCTTAGAAACGCCTTTGTACGATTTGGTGTTTCATCAATTTGCTATTCGGAATACAGCAAAATATTCCGAAGTACTATTTGAAAAAACAGAAGAGCAACAACATGATTGGGAAATATTAAAAGCACTTACTACACGTTTAAGCGGACAAGAAAATCCGTTAAATCTGGAACAAACCCTAGATTATATGCTTCAGTTTAGTGCTTATCAAGAACCTAAACTTTCAATTGCTGAGTTAAAAAAACATCCTCATGGGATAGATTACGGTGCTTTAAAACCTCAATTACCCGAACGTTTATTTACAGAAGATAAAAAAGTAGAGTTAGCACATCCTTTATTTGTTAAAGACCTAGAACGTTTAAACACAAAATTCAATCAGATTGAAAAGGAATCAAATACATTCTATCCTTTTGCATTGATTGGAAGACGGCATTTACGGTCTAACAATTCTTGGATGCACAATAGCGAACGCTTAGTAAAAGGCAAGGAGCGTTGTACTTTAATAATGCATTTTAAAGATGCTGATGTTCTTAATATAAAAGAAGGTCAAAACGTTACCGTAACCTCAACTGTTGGTCAAGTAAAGTTACCTGTTGAAATCACAAATACAATAATGCCAGGTGTGGTTAGTATTCCTCACGGTTGGGGACACTACAGAAAAGGCACAAAAATTGCTGTCGCTAAAGACAATGCAGGTGTAAGTCTAAACGATTTAACCAATAATATGCAATTAGATGTTTTAACTGGAAATGCAGATTTTAGTGGTACAACAGTGAAGATTGAAGCGTGATTTTAAAAAAGGAGAAATGGCAACACAAAACTACGAAGGCAAAAAGTTTGATACTCATAAAGTGACCAAAATTGTAGATTCACTTACAGTTGAGGAAGCCTTACAAATAAATATAAACGATAAACCCTTTACAGTATCCATGAGAACTCCTGGTGAAGACATGAGTTTGGTTCGTGGCATGCTCCATTCTGAAGGGGTTATTAACGACATCCTTTTTAACCCAGAAATCATTATTAAAAAAGAAAATGAAGAAGGCGTCATAACTATTATAAATCTTGATATTCCAAAAGACAAGTTAGGTGAAGGCTATTCCAATAGCAGAAGTTTATTATCGGTATCCTCTTGTGGTATCTGCGGAAAAACAGAGCTTAGTGATATATCATTTATTGGAAAAACTATTGCCGATAATGAAAAAATTGACATTACTTTAATTCATCAATTATTTGATACAATGGAAGTGTTTCAACACGATTTTAAACAATCGGGAGGTACACATGCCGCAGCAGCATTTACAATTAAAGGAGACCTACTCTGCTCTATGGAAGATATAGGTCGGCACAATGCTGTAGATAAAGTCATTGGAAAATTAATTACTTTAAATACAATAAGTGACGCTAAAATTTTAACAGTTAGCGGGCGAATTTCTTACGAAATTGTAATTAAATGTTTTAAGGCTAAAATTCCATTTCTAGCTGCAGTTTCAGCACCATCGTCATTGGCCGTCGATTATGCAAAAGAACTGGGCATCACGCTATTTGCCTTTTGTAGAGATAAAAGAGCAACCTGTTATTCACACCTACAACGTACAAAATAAATGACAATATTTTTTTAAATAACTAATCTTAAGCTATCAAACTTCAAACCATAACGTAATTTTAAGATTATTTCCACATTATTTTCATTAAATTCGTAGCTGTAATTATATTAGATTTATGTCAGACAATTTAAGTGAACTATTAGGAAGAAAAGGAATTAAAGACAATCTCTTTAATAAAATGGGGAAACTTGCAAAACCTGAAGGAACACCAAGTGAAAATGAGTTGACTAAATTAGCGGATGACTTTTTAATAGGGACTGCAAACACCTTTGGTACAGCAAGCTTTTACGATTTTCTAAAACCCGAAAATAAAGACAAAAAAGCCTATGTCTGTAACGGGACTGCTTGTGTTTGTGCAGGTACTCAAGATAAAGTGATTGATGCTCTTAATACTAAATTTGACGCAGATGAAATCGGGCACATGACCTGTCTTGGTCGTTGTCATGAAAACAGTGCGTTCCATTATAATGGTAAAAATTACTCAGGAGAAGCTTTAGATAGTTTGAATACTATTATTGATTCTGACAACGAATTAAATCAAGACAATTACAATGTTAAGTCTACTGGAAAAGTCATATTAACTGAGCCCTTTACAACTATTTCTGAATATTACAAATCCTTTAAAGAAGCTCTTAAAAAAGATTCTGCTGAAGTTTTAGGCGACATAAAAACATCAAATATTCGTGGTCGTGGAGGCGCAGGATTTCCAATGGGAATGAAATTAGAGTTTTGTCGGAATACTGAAAACGAAACTAAATTTATTATTTGCAATGCAGATGAAGGTGATCCGGGAGCATATTCAGATCGATATTTGTTAGAACAACAACCTCATTCTGTATTATTTGGAATGTTAATTTCTGGCTATGTAACACATGCCAGCTATGGCATTGTTTATATAAGAGCCGAATATCCTGAAGCAAAACATCTCGTCCAAAACGCCATTGATGAACTTCGTTTAGAAGGATTGATTGGAGATAATATTGAAGGAAGTGGATTTAATTTCGATTTTAAAATAATCCAAGCGCAAGGATCTTATATTTGCGGTGAAGAAACAGCACTTATAAATTCTATCGAAGGGCAACGTCCAGAAGTTCGTGTACGACCGCCGTTCCCAGCACAAAAAGGATTGTTTAATAAACCAACAACGGTTAATAATGTTGAGACTTTAGCTGCTTTGCATTATATTATTTCTAATGGCGGAATGGCTTGGAAAAGCATTGGAACAGAACGTTCATCGGGCACAAAATTGGTGTGTTTAGATAGCTTTTTTAACCATCCCGGACTTTATGAAGTTGAAATGGGAACACCTCTTTCTGTAGTTGTAAACAATTTGGGAGGCGGATTCAAATCAGACGTAAAAGCACTCCAAATTGGTGGTCCCCTTGGTGGTTTAGTACCTGTCTCAAAAATTAATGATTTAACGATTGATTTCGAATCCTTTTCAAAAGAAGGATTTTTATTGGGTCATGCTTCAATTGTTAGCATCCCTCAAGACTTTCCAATTATGAAATTGATTGAACACCTTTTCGATTTTGCTTCTTATGAAAGTTGCGGAAAATGTTTTCCATGTAGACTTGGCACCAAACGCGGACAAGAATTATCTGAAAAAGCATTAACTTCAGACTATAAAATAGACAGACAACTTTTCAATGATTTATTAAGCACATTGGAACAAGGGTCGCTTTGTGCACACGGAGGAGGCATCCCTTTACCAATACGCAATGCACTACAATATTTTGATGATCAATTAAGAGACTATTTCAACTAAAGCATTATGAGTAAAACAGCATATATAGACCATAAGGAATTTGAAATAGTCGAAGGAGAAACCATATTGTCCTTCATAAAACGCTATAAAGAAAAAGGACTAGTTCCAACCCTTTGTGATGCTCCAAATTTAGAGCCTTTTGGATCTTGTAGAGTATGTAGTGTAGAAGTTGCTTTAGAAAAAAATGGCTCTGTAAAAACAATGGCTTCTTGCCACACACCAGTTGCAGAAGGCCAATACATCTATACAAGTACCGATAGTATTAAAGCACTACGAAAAAATATTTTAGAATTAGTTTTAACAGACCATCCATTAGATTGCCTAACCTGTGAAGTGAATGGTAATTGCGAATTACAAACGGTTGCTGCACAAGTTGGTATACGCGAAGTGCGTTACCCAGAAGGCGATAATCATTTATATAGGGAAAAAGACTTGAGTCATCCGTATATGACTTCCGATTTGTCAAAATGCATCAACTGTTATCGTTGTGTTCGTGCTTGTGACGAAGTACAAGGCGAGTTTGTATTAAGCATGTCTGGAAGAGGTTTTGATACACATATTATAAAAGGGCTGGATGAATCTTTTATGGATTCAGATTGTGTGAGTTGTGGTGCCTGTTCACAAGCATGTCCAACCTCAGCAATTTCAGATGTATTCCAATCTAAAGCAATATACGCAACAGACACAACACGAACCATTTGCACCTATTGTGGTGTGGGTTGTAATTTAGAAGTTGCCACTAGCAATGGCGAAATTTTAAGTATTACTGCGCCTTATGATGCCGAAGTAAATCAAGGGCATACTTGTTTAAAAGGACGTTATGCCTTCAAATTTTACGACCATCCTGAACGTTTAAATTCACCAATGATTAAACGCAATGGCACATTTGAAAACGTATCTTGGGATGAGGTTTACAATTATATTGCTGAAAAATTAACAGCTTATAAAAATGAATTTGGTCCTGATTATTTAGCAGGTATTTCTTCTTCAAGATGCACCAATGAAGAAAATTATTTAATGCAAAAATTCTTCCGAACAGTAATTCAAACTAATAATATTGACGGTTGTGCACGTGTATGTCACTCACCTACAGCTTTAGGGATGCAACGTACTTTTGGCACAGGAGCTGCAACAAATTCTATTGACGATTTAAAAGACACCAATTGTATTATGGTAATTGGTGCAAATCCTACAGATGCACATCCTGTTACAGGTGCAAAACTGAAGCAGTTTGCCATGAAACAAGATAATGTGTCGATTGTTATTGATCCTCGTCGTACAGAATTAGCAAAATATGCAGCACATCATTTAGCATTACGACCTGGAACCAATGTTGCCGTTCTTAATATGATGATGTACTATATTATTTCAGAAGATTTGATAGACACCTCATTTGTAGAAAATAGAACTGAAGGTTTTGAAGCATTTCAGCAAGAAATTCTAAATATAGATATTAATAAATTAGAAGCTGTTTCGGGAGTAAACCACAATGAAGTTCGTGAAGCAGCAATAGCTTATGCATCTGCTCCAAATGCTATGTCTTTTCATGGTTTAGGTGTTACCGAACATTCCCAAGGCACATTTACAGTCATGCAAATTGCTGATCTAGCTTTATTAACGGGGAACATTGGAAGACGCGGAGTTGGTGTAAATCCACTTAGAGGGCAAAATAATGTGCAAGGAAGTGCCGATATGGGTGTACAACCACATCAAGGCGCTGGATATCTAGATGTCACTAAAGACGATGTAAATAAAAAATACAATGCATTTTATGGTGTTGAAGTCCCTAAGCATATAGGCTTTAAAATTCCAGAAATGTTTGATGCTGCTTTAGATGGTAAACTAAAAGCCATCTGGATTATTGGTGAAGATGTGGTACAAACCGATCCTAATACCCAAAAAGTAATTAGAGCTCTTGAAGCTACCGATTTGGTGATTGTACAGGAATTGTTTATGACAGAAACAGCAAAATATGCAGATGTAATCTTACCAGGAGCGTCTTTCCTTGAAAAAAATGGAACGTTTACCAATGGTGAACGTCGTGTACAAGCTGTAA
>CAYQME010000075.1:0-10732 GCA_964418645.1 uncultured Flavobacteriaceae bacterium | reverse complement strand
CAATAAAAGGCGCTATTTATAGTGAGCTTCCCGATGTTAAAATTGTTGATATCTCGCATTCGGTTTCGCCATTTAGTATTCCCGAAGCGGCATACATTATACAAAATGCCTATAGCAGCTTTCCAAAAGGCTCCATTCATCTTATTGGGATTGACTCGGAAATAAATCAGGAAAACAAGCATATTGTTATTAAGCTGGATGATCATTATTTTGTATGTGCTAATAATGGTATTGTGAGTATGATTTGTTCTGAAATTGCTCCTGAGAAAATTGTTGAGATTAATATTCATGAAAAAATAGAAACGAGCTTCCCTGTATTAGATGTGTTTGTAAAAGTGGCGTGCCATATTGCACGAGGTGGCACTCTAGAAGTTATTGGCAAACCCATACAAGGTATAAAACCATTAAAAAATATTATTCCTTTTGTAAATGCTGAAAGAAATCAAATTATAGGAAACGTTGTGTATATTGATAATTATGGTAATGTCGTGACCAATATAAAGCGTAAATTTTTTGAAGACATTCAAAAAGGAAGATCTTTTGAAATCTATGCTAGAAATTATAAATTTAAAGAGATATTTTCAAAGTATAGTGATATTGTAAACTTTGATATTGAAGCCGAAAAACGTCATGATGAAGGTCGTGGTCTAGTGGTCTTTAATTCTTCTAATTATATGGAAATTGCCATCTATAAAAGTAATTGTACCACTGTTGGTAGTGCTTCGACCTTAATGGGATTGAATATGATGGATACGGTTACTATTAATTTTTTAAAGTAAAACTATGCTGGTACGAATTGTTAAAATGACTTTTGCTGAAACACATATTGATACATTCACAACGCTATTTAACTCAAAAAAAAAGCAAATACGGAATTTTCCGGGTTGCCGTTTATTAGAATTGTATAGAGATACAACCCATGCAACTATATTTTTTACCTATAGCTATTGGGATAATGAAACTGATTTAGAGAATTATAGAAATTCAGAATTGTTTGCTGCCATTTGGGCGCAGACCAAAGTATTGTTTAATGAAAAACCACAAGCTTGGAGTGTGGATAAAGTTATAAGTTTACCATAATGATAGCCATCCTTAAAAAAGAAATAAACTCGTTTTTTGCCTCTCCAATTGGATATTTGGTGGTTGCCATATTTTTAATCATAAATGGCTTATTCTTATGGCTGTTTAAAGGTGAATTTAACATTCTGGATTACGGTTTTGCCGATGTATCTCCGTTTTTTATGTTAGCTCCTTGGGTATTCCTATTTCTTATTCCCGCAATAACCATGCGCAGTTTTTCAGATGAAAAAAAGCAAGGTACTATTGAGCTCTTACTTACTAAGCCAATTTCTAATTTCAACATTGTACTAGGGAAATCTTTAGCAGCTTTTATTCTTATTATAATTGCTCTTATACCAACCCTATTATATGTTTTTACGGTATATCAATTGGGAAATCCTGTTGGTAATTTAGATATGGGAAGTACATTGGGTTCTTATTTTGGCTTACTATTTTTAGTAGCAGCATATACTGCTATTGGTGTATTTGCTTCAACGGTGTCTGACAACCAAATTGTTGCCTTTATTATTGCTGTTTTTATATGTCTGTTCTTTTTTATTGGGTTGGATAGTATCGCCGAATTTACATCTAGCACATTTATAGAACAATTAGGCATGAATTCTCATTTTAAAAGCATGAGTCGTGGTGTACTTGACAGCAGAGATATACTGTATTTTTTAAGTGTGACGCTTTTCTTTTTATTATTAACCAAACTTGGCATTAACTCCAAAAAGGCAGGTAAAAAAGAGTTTATACAATTCCTAGTTTTAGGTTTAGGATTACTTGTTGTAAATATGTTTACACAATCCATCTATAAACGCTTCGACCTCACTAAAGACCAACGTTATACCTTAAGCCAAGCGGCATTAGATATTATTAAAGATGTAGATTCTCCTATTATTATTGATGTATTTCTTGAAGGTGATTTTCCGTCGGAATTTAGACGACTTCAAACCGAAACTAAGCAACTGCTTGAAGAATTTTCAGCATACAATCCGCATATCGTTTTTAATTTTATCAATCCTTTAGAAGACGGTAACTCTCGTGATGCCAATATTAAAAGTTTGAATCAAAGAGGTTTAACACCTTTGCAATTAAGTGTTAACGAAAACGGAAAATCTACCCAAGAAGTTATTTTTCCATGGGCTTTAGCAAGTTATAATAATGAAACTGTAAAAATTTCGCTATTAAAAAATAAGATAGGTGCTACGGCAAAAGATATGGTTAGTAATTCTGTACAGCAGCTGGAATATGTGTTTGCTGATGGATTTAGTAAATTGACACATCCTAAGCATCGTAAAATAGCGGTATTAAGAGGCAATGGTCAACTTAAAAACAAATATATTGCAGACTTTGTTAAAACGCTTCGTGACTATTATTTTATCGCTCCTTTTACCTTAGATAGTGTGGCTAGTAATGCACAACAAACACTGGATAAATTAGAGGCGTTTGACCTTATTATTAACGCTAAACCTACGCAAGCCTTTTCAGAGCAAGAAAAACTGGTGCTCGATCAATTTATCATGAATGGTGGGAAAAGCTTATGGTTAATTGATAAAGTTGCTATTGATAAAGACAGTTTGTACAATGATGCTGGAAAAAGTTTTGCTACAGCAAGAGATTTAAATCTCACCGATTTCTTCTTTAAATATGGTGTTAGAATCAACCCTGTTCTAGTAAACGATCTCTACTCTGCTCCTATCACACTTGCGATTGGCGAAGGGAGTGAAGCACAGTTTCAACCCATTCAATGGCAATATTCGCCATTAGCTTCTGGTGCAAATAATCATCCTATAGTAAACAATATTAATTTGGTGAAATTTGATTTTGCAAATCAGATAGATACTTTAAAAAATACTGTGTCTAAAACTATTCTTTTAAAAAGTTCGCCATTAACAAAACTTTTAGGGACACCAAGAGAAATAAGCTTAGATATTGTTACAAAACAACCCGATAAATCGAAATATACTAAAGGTAGACAAACACTTTCTGTATTATTAGAAGGTGAGTTTACATCGGTATATAATAACAGAGTTAAGCCCTTTAAACTTTCAGACGGAAAAAATAAAAGTGCTGCAACCAAAATGGTTGTGATAGCCGATGGCGATGTTATAAAAAATGATGTAGGTCGAAAAGGCTCTCAAGAGTTAGGGTTTGATAAATGGACCGGACAAACCTATGGTAATAAAGAATTTTTACTAAATGCTGTAAACTATCTGTTAGATGATGACGGACTTATAAACATTCGTTCAAAAAAAATAGCGATTGCTTTTCTAGATTCGGAAAAAATTGTATCACAAAAAACAAAATGGCAGCTCATTAACATTGTGTTACCGTTAGTATTATTAGGAGTTTTTGGCTTTATTTTCAACTTCTATAGAAAGAAAAAATACGCTGTATAGTTGTTAATAAGTTTGTTTCCAATTTTAGCAGCGATAAGATATATTTGTAATAATTAATTATACGACAATTTAGATGAAATTTATTGTATCAAGTACATATTTACTTAAACAGCTACAAGTATTAGGTGGTGTTATTAATAACTCTAACACCTTACCTATTTTAGATAATTTTTTGTTTGAACTCAACCAATCTAAACTCACAATTTCTGCTAGCGATTTAGAGACTACCATGTCTTCGATTATAGATGTAGAAAGTGATAGTGAAGGTAGCGTTGCTATTCCTGCCAAATTATTACTAGATATTCTAAAAACCTTTCCTGAGCAACCGTTAACCTTTATTGTTGAAGAAAACAACACGGTTGAAATTAGCTCAAACCATGGAAAATATGCATTAGCTTATGCTAATGGTGAAGAATTTCCAAAAGCTGTAGTATTAGAAAATCCAAGCTCTACAATACTTTCTGGTGATATCTTAGCTTCAGCAATTAGCAAAACTATTTTTGCCGCTGGAAACGATGATTTGCGTCCTGTAATGAGTGGTGTGTTCTTCCAGTTTTCTACGGAGAGTTTAACCTTTGTAGCAACTGATGCACATAAACTAGTTAAATATACGCGTGATGATGTATCGGCAAGTGAAACTGCTGAGTTTATCATGCCAAAAAAACCACTGACCCTTTTAAAAGGTATTCTTGCAGGAAGTGATGATGAAGTCACCATAGAATATAACGATTCTAATGCGAAGTTCACTTTTGGTAATACCGTACTTATTTGCCGCTTAATTGATGGGAAATATCCTAACTACGAAGCTGTAATTCCTAAAGAGAATCCAAATAAATTAACCATAGATAGAACACAGTTTTTAAATTCTGTAAAGCGTGTGTCTATTTTCTCTAATAAAACAACACATCAAGTGCGTTTAAAAATTGCAGGTGCTGAGTTAAATGTTTCTGCTGAAGATATTGATTACAGTAATAAAGCTGAAGAGCGATTGACTTGCGATTATCAAGGTGATGATATGCAAATTGGGTTTAACTCACGTTTTTTGAGTGAAATGTTAGGTAATTTAACAGCTGACGATGTGCAACTTGAAATGAGTTTACCTAATAGAGCAGGGATTTTAACACCTATAGATGGTCTTGATGAAGGCGAAAATATTACCATGTTGGTAATGCCTGTGATGCTTAACAATTAAGATTGCTTCTAATATAAGTAATAGAGTCAATAGCAAGTTGGTTATTGGCTTTTTTGTTTTTTTCTTTGCTATTAAACTATAAATCACATTTATTATGTCAAAAAAGGAAATTGCCAAAAAATATATTGAATATCTAGAACAAGGCAAAACCGATTGTATAAACGAATTATTTTCAGAAAGCGGGAAAGTCACATCACCAATTTATGAAACTATGATTGCACGTGATTTTTATAAGGAATTAAATAATGACACATTAAACTCTAAATTAGAATTGAAAGGGGTTTTTGAAGAAGAAAAATTCAATAAAATAGCACTATACTTTAACTATAACTGGACATTAAAAAATAATGAAAGCGTAAATTTTGATGTAGTGGATATTATTGAGTTTAATTCAAAAAATGAAATTATACATTTACAAATTATTTACGATACTGTAAAAAGTAGAGGTTTGGTAAGTAAACTGAATCAATCAAAATAAAAACAGCGTTCACAAATGTGAACGCTGTTTACTTATCTCAAACTAACTAACTAATAAAACTTAGAGATAATGGATATTTTGGAGTTTCGCCATTGCTCGCTTTAATAGCATTTATAATGGGGAAAACTATAGATATAATTCCTAAGGCAATAAGACCTAATATACCCAATCCTAAAAATAGGATCAAAGGAATACAGATAATAGAATAAATTATAAGACTTATTTGAAAGTTCAAAATATTTTTTCCATGCTCATCCATTTTAAAAACACGTTCTTTATTTGAACTCCACAAAATAAGTGGTAAAATAAGACTTCCAAAACCAATAACTAGTGTAATTAATTGGCTTAAATGTGTTAAAACTATAAGTTGTCTATCTTGTCTCATGATTAATGTTTTGATTGATTACCAATTTGACGCATTATCAATCAAAATGTTACATTATTTGAAACTATTATTTTTCAAGAGCGTTATACAAAACTTCAATAGGATGCATCGCAATGCGATTTGTACCATCTTTAATTTGATGCCTACAACTTGTTCCAGAAGCTACAATAATAGAATTCTTTTCGGAAGCTTTAATACTCGGAAACAAAACCATGTTCCCAATATCCATACTTAAGCTATAATGTTCTTTTTCATAACCAAAAGATCCAGCCATTCCACAACAACCTGTTGGCAACACCTCCACTCTATAATTTTGAGGCAATTCTAAAATACTTTTTGTGTAATCTACTGTAGATAATGCTTTTTGATGACAATGACCATGCAAAACAATATGTTTTTCTTCATCAGAGAATTGAGATGCGTTAATATTACCCTTTTCTATTTCACTTGAAATGAACTCATCAATTAAAAATACATGCTTACTTAAATGTAATGCTTCTGGCTTGTATTTAGAATCTACTAAATTAAGGTATTCATCTCTAAAACCAAGAATCGCAGAGGGTTCAAGACCCAGCAATGGTGAATCGTTAGAAACTAATTCTTTAAAAATAGTAACGTTTTGCTCAGCTATTTTTTTTGCTTGATTTAAAAACCCTTTAGAAATATAAGCCCTCCCACTTTCCGGGTGCGTTTTCAATAAGACCTCATAGCCTAATACATTAAGAAGCAAGACTGCTTTTTTACCAATCTCTACATCATAATAATTGGTGAATTCGTCGCAAAACAAATAAACTTTTCTTGACTGATTTTCTTGATTGTATTTTTTAAACCAACTTTTAAACGTTTGTTTCTCTAATTTTGGGAGCGAACGCTCCTTAGCAATCCCAAAAAGAGATTTAAACCAAGGTTGCCTTATGAGCACATTGTGAAAACTTGTAAAGTGAGAAGCTAAACTATTTAATTTGGCATTATTAGCAATTAATTTAGCGCGTAATGGAATTGGATTACTTTTATAATATTGATATAAAAATTCTGCTTTTAATGTTGCCATATCTACATTTGAAGGACATTCAGACTTACACCCTTTGCAAGACAAACATAAATCCAATGCTGTTTTAATCTCTGGATGATTAAAAGGATTTGATTTGGTGTTTTGAGTTAAAAATTCTCTTAACACATTAGCTCTCCCTCGAGTCGTATCTTTCTCATTACGTGTTGCTCTATAACTTGGACACATGGTTCCTCCGGCAAAGTTTAACTTTCTACAATCACCAGATCCATTACATTTTTCAACGGTTCTTAAAATACCTCCAGTAGCTTCAAAATTAAAGATTGAATTAATCTCAGGAAGCTTTACATTTTCCTCATAACGCAGCATTTCATCCATAGGTAGAGCATCTACAATTTTTCCTGGATTAAAAATAGCATTGGGGTCCCAGATGTGTTTTATGCGTTTTAAGAGTTTGTAATTTTTTTTACCCAGTACTAATGGGATAAACTCAGAACGTACGCGACCATCTCCATGTTCACCGCTTAAAGACCCATTGTATGTTTTAACCAATTTTGCTGATGCTTCACTTATTTTTCTGAATAAATCTACATCTTTAGACCTTTTTAAATCTAATATTGGGCGTAAGTGCAACTCTCCTGCTCCAGCATGCGCATAATACACCGCTTTTTGGTTATACTGTTTCAATAACGCTGTAAATGCCTCAATATATTCGGGCATTTCTTCAACAGCAACAGCAGTATCTTCAATACATGCTACTGCTTTTTTATCTCCTGGTATATTGGCTAAGAGCCCTAAGCCTGCTTTTCGTAACTCCCAAACTTTCGTCGTATCCTGCCCTGTTAATTTTGGGAATGCATAGCCTAATTCTCTTTCTTTCAAATCATTTATAAGAGAATTTGCTAGAGCTTCCGCTTCCTGATGTGAATCACTTCTAAACTCTATCATTAAAATTGATTCTGGATCTCCTTGAACAAAAAATCTGTTTTTTTGTTGAGAGATATTGTCTTTAGTACAGTCTAAAATGGTTTTATCCATCAGCTCACAAGCTGTAGGGCTGTATTTCATAGCAATTACAGTAGCTTTTAAACTCTCATTAATGCTGTTAAAATGAGCAGCAATAACAATATCATGAGGCTTTGGCAATGGTACTACATTCAACTTAATCTCTGTAGTAAAAGCCAAAGTGCCTTCTGAACCACATAGGAGTTTACAAAAATTGAATGGTGCATTTGTGTTTGAAAACAGTTCAGTTTCAAGTAATGCATCAACCGCATAACCTGTATTACGCCTAGTTATTGATGCTTTTGGGAATTCATTAATGATTTCCTTTTGTACTTCTGAATTTGATAATTCATCAAAAATATGTTTGTAAATTTGAGATTCTAATGTCCTTGTGTTTTCCTTCTCTTTGTATTGAGATTCAGTAACTGTACTAAAAACAGCTTCATTAGCATCACTCAAAATGGTTTTAAGTTCTAACACATGATCTCTAGTAGAACCATAAACAATTGATGTTGATCCACAAGAATTATTACCTACCATGCCTCCCATCATACAACGATTTGCTGTAGAGGTATTGGGCCCAAAAAATAATCCATAAGGTTTCAAAAACTCATTCAACTCATCCCTAACAACTCCTGGTTGTACCCTTACCCAACCTTCAGTTGTATTGATTTCTAAAATTTGGTTCATGTATTTAGAAATATCGACAACGATACCATTACCAACACATTGTCCTGCTAAAGATGTTCCTGCGGCACGTGGAATAAGTGAACATTTGTACTTATTTGCAAACTTCACTAGAGTTTGTATATCACTTGTAGTTTTTGGTAAAGCCACAGCTAATGGTAATTCTCTATATACTGAAGCATCAGTGGCATAAAGCGCTTTCATAATCACATCGTAATGCAATTCGCCTTCTAATTGAGATGCTAAACTATGTAGTAGTGTATTCAAATGGTTGTTTTAATTAAATTGCAATATTTTTAAATAAATATAAATAGAATAATTATTGTTTTTTGTAAACATTGCCATTAATTATGCATCAAAGTCTACATTATCCTATTAATGGAATAATTTTTGTAAATGACATATAAAATAGCTTAAAGTATCGTTAATATATTGATTAGTTTTAAAAAATATAAACCAAATATATATCTTTAACCCCAAGCTTTAGCTTAATTGCAGATTATGAAAATTATTACTCTAAGCACATTTTTTTTTCTTTGTATTAGTACCGCTGTTTTTGCCCAAACTAATGACTCCAATCAGAGTATTCGTATAAAAGCAATTGACAGTAGTGCTAAATTTAATAAAGACTTCTCTTTTAAACTATATCCAATAAAGGGACTTACCAATAAAAACATAAGACCAAGTTTTAATTTTAGACCCTTAACTGACTTTTCAAAAAAACCTTCTGGAGTAGATATTACCGCAAAAAGCAGTTTAGTTGATAAGGAATGGGAGATTAAGCAAAAATTTAAAGAAGGTGATAAAAATGCTTCTAGGTTTGCTAAAGACTATTCATTAGGTGACATCAAAACAACCTCAAAAACAGTTGTTATTAAAATGCGTGATCACGAATATGTAGATGGCGATCGGGTAAAATTAATGCTAAACAATGTGGTCATTCATCCCAATATTACTCTGAGAGGAGATTTTTTTGTTATAGATATTGATCTTCAAGAAGGCTTTAATACTATTAATTTTATAGCATTAAACGAAGGCCTTTCAAGTCCTAATACTGCACAATTAAAAGTTTTTGATGCCGATGGTAATCAAATCGCTTCAAACAAATGGCTTATTACAACGGGCTACAAAGCCAGTTTAATTATTTTGAAGGAATAAATTGATACATAAAAAAGCAATATTAGATATCTTCGCTTTAATCCTTAGCAGTCTTAAAAGGAGAATCACTGTATTTTATTTCACCAATCGTAAATCCGGCATCTGTTATTATTTGTTTTAGAACTTCTGTAGTTGGTCGTTGCGCTATTGGTGTTGAAATGTAAGCCAACCCTTCTTCTAATTCTATTTCAACATTTTCATCTCCAGTAACTTTTTTGAGTTTTTTCTCCATTCCATAATCACAAAATGGACAAGCCATTCCTTTGATTTCAATTTTAATATAGACTTTTTCTTCTTTTGTTTTAGTTTGAGCGTTTACAGTTGTAGTAAACAAAATGGAAAATAACACGATTGAAAAACCAATTATTTTTATGTTATGTCGCTGTTTCATAATAGTCTATTTTAATTAAATAAAAATCGTGTGCCTAATAAAACCATATAGTTTGTTTTATTAGTCGTAATGTTATTTTGAACTATCGGAACCTGAAAACTGGTTTCAAACAAAATGCGTCGCCCAGGAATAAACTGTAATCCCTGAGAAATAAATAGTATATGTGTTTTTGGGTCGAACACATAGTTGCCATTAAACTCTAAATACGAGTTTAATTGTTTTTGTGGATATTTATGGGGCAACAAAGGCATTCCAATAGAAAAATTATACAAAAAATTATCTGAAGCATTTTTGTTGGTAATGTTATATCCAAAATCACTATAAACACCAATTTTGGTATTTAATTTTCCTAAAACAAGTCCAATATAAGTTTGCGAAAGTCCAGAACCAATTGCAGGACTTGAAGATGTCTTTCCAGTTGGGAAGGTTTGTTTAACCAACCCTAAAATTCTAAAGGTTTTGGCTTTTCCGTCATTTTTGTAGAGTTGATATTTAGCAAAAACTGTAATGTCTCCAAAACCACTAACAGTTTCTGCTCCTCTTGGTGTAATAACCTTAAATGGAAATATTCCACCAACTTGAAATTTTGGAGTTAAATTGTAAGGAATTCCAAGGCGCTGTACATAGATAGTTGCATTTTCTTTAGAAATAAATTTTCCAAAAGTCCGAATACCATTACCTTCCAACCCCAGCATTACTGGTGTTTCGGTTGTAATTGGTGGTCCTTGACTGAATATTTGGGTTAATAAAAACAGCTGCAATATGAATATTAGAATAATTTTCACCTTTAAGAGCAACATTGGGAATCACTACAACTATTGTTTTCCTGGATTGGAGGACAAGGTTGTGTTCCGTAAGAACAATATACACAACAGTCACCCTTTTTTGGTCTTAAAATTTCTTTACAATTATCACATTCATAGAAAAATTGACATGCATCATTTGGCATGTCTTCTTCTTTTTGAT
>CAYQME010000074.1:5232-10794 GCA_964418645.1 uncultured Flavobacteriaceae bacterium | reverse complement strand
AAATGCAAACGCTTTAATCTTTCCAGAAGAGACTCATTTTAAATCTATGCGTCAAATCACTTTTGGTGGTGATAACGCTGAGGCCTATTGGAGTTTTGATGATAAACAAATTATTTTTCAATCTAATAATAAGGCTTGGGACGTAAACTGTGATCAAATGTTTTTAATGAATGCAGATGAAACGTTTGATAATACTATTCCTCCAATGATTAGTACTGGAAAAGGAAGAACAACATGCGCTTACTTTTTGCCTGATAATAAACACTTTGTGTATGGGTCTACACATTTAGGTGGTAATGAATGCCCAGAAACACCTTTACGAAAAGAAGGAAAATACGTGTGGCCAATTTATGATAGTTATGATATTTTTGTAGCAAATTTAGATGGAACTATTACAAAGCAATTGACTGATGTTCCTGGATATGATGCTGAAGCTACTGTGTCTCCAAAAGGCGATAAGATTGTATTCACCTCAATGCGTAGTGGCGATTTGGAGCTATACACCATGAATATTGATGGCACTAATGTGAAACAAATTACTAATGAATTAGGTTATGATGGTGGTGCTTTCTTTTCTCCAGATGGCACCCAATTAATTTTTCGTTCTTCCAGACCAAAAACCCCAAAAGAGATTAAAGAATACAAAGACCTATTAGCCGAAGGCTTAGTACAACCAACAGAAATGGAATTGTTTATTTGTAATGCTGATGGTAGTGGTTTACGACAGATTACACACCTTGGAAATGCGAATTGGAGTCCGTTTTTTCACCCTAGTGGAAAGAAAATTTTATTCTCCTCTAATTTTGAAGCAGAACGTGGCTTCCCTTTTAATTTATATTTAATTGATTTGGATGGTACGAATCTAGAACGTGTTACACATGGCGAAACTTTTGATGCATTCCCTGTGTTTTCAAATGATGGTAAGAAGCTTATTTTTTCTTCCAACAGAAATAATGGAGGTGGTCATGACACCAATTTGTTTATTGCAGAATGGCAAGATTAGTATTTATTACCTAATCGATTTCTTTCATCTATAGATGTTCCATGTTCATTTGAAGACAATTTTGTGTTTCCAAACTTGTATCTAAACCCTAGTTTAACATATCTGTTGTCTAAATTTGTAAAACTCGTGTTGTTTTGATTTAAAAACTGAGTGCTTATAAAAAAATCTTGTGTATTAAATAAATCGGAAAAAGATAACGAAAACACCCCCTTACCTTTAAAGACTTTTTTTCTGAAGGATAAATCACTTGCCCATCTGGTGTTTACTACTTGTAACCCCAAAACATTTTTTCCTATATAGGTTAATGTGAAATTAGCGGTTAAACTATTGTCTTTTAAAAACGAAATATCATTGCTTAAAACAGAATAATTCGCCCATCTATCTCTATTAATGGTATTATTAAAAAGTGTAGCGTTATCTTTATAATTATAAAACGAAGTCCCAATATATACAAACCATTTGTCTATAACATAAAAATTAGCCTCTAAATCCAAACCTATTTCTTCGGTATAGTTAATATTTAATGAGGTGTAAGTTAAAATATTAGTAACATTATCCTGAATAGGGATTAAGAAAATATTATTTTCATTTTTTTTATAATATGCCTCTATAGTAAATATATTATTGATTGATACTCCTATTTTGGTGTTATTAATAAAAATTGGCTTTAAATTAGGATTCCCAGTAGCAACAGTGTTATCATTCAAAAAATACTTGAACGGGTTTAAATCAGTATAATCAGGGCGTTTGATGCTACGCTTATAGTTTACATAAATATTAACTTTTTCTGAAGCTTGAAAACTAAGGTTTGCTGTTGGAAACCACTCAAAATAGTTTTGGTCGTTGTTTTGGTTTGTTAAAATTGATCTAGACTCTATAACCGTTTGTTCTACCCTCAACCCAGTGCTTAAACTCCATTTTGTCCCCTTCTTGTCGAAACTCATATAGGCAGCATATACGCTTTCATCGTAATTAAATATGTCAGTATTACCAACATTTAAAACTTCGGTGTTACCAATAATATCGTTTTGAATATTATCGCTATTTGCTAATACATTTGAAAACTTTACACCAGCTTCAAAAGAGGATGATTCATCAATAGGTAAACTATAGTCTAGCTGTGAAGTTATAATTTTGGTGTCTTGTGTTGATTTTGTGTTAAATCTATTGTTCAGAAAAAATGAGTTATCACCTAAAAAGTAATCTGTTTCTACATCTTGTCTACGCTTATAATTATACGTTGTGTAATGAGAGCTTAACGAAAGCTTTGCATTATCCTTCTTAAAGGTATGTACATAACCCAAATCAAAACCTAAGTTGTTCTCATTATCTCTTGAAAGATTGTAAGAGTTAAATTTTGCAATTTCATCACTAATAATTGGAGTGATTTGGGTTTCATTTTTTACTATATACTTATAATATGGTAGAAACTGAGTATTTGTTGACAAGCTTAAAATATTATGTCTATTGATGTTCCAATCAAAATTTAAGCTGAAATTATGTGTTTCTTTCCATGTATTTCTATCAAGGTCTGAAACCCATCTTTGATCTAGGTAATCTATGGATTGTCTATCTACACGATTAATCTTACTTTTATTATAACTATAGTTTGCAAACACACTTATTTTTTCTCCTTTAAAATAGTTGGCCATGCCTTGACTGGTTTTAGGAAAAACGCCTTGGGTATAGTTACTAAAAACACTGCCGTTATATCCAGAAATAAGATTCCTAGACATTAAAATACTCAACACAACGCCGCTTTCTGCGCCATAACGTGCTGGCGGATTTGTAATTACTTCTATAGCTTCAATATTTGAAGCTGAAGTGCCTTCAAGTAATTCCACAACCTCACGAGATGATAGGTGTACTTTTCGGTCATTTATATATACTGTTGGAGTAGAATTTTTAACCATTATTTTATTGTCCAAAACTAAAACCCCGGGTGTACTGCGTAATACCTCCATCATGTTTCCTTCGCTTAGGGCTGTTTTTTCTACATTAAATACTAACCTATCTACTTCACGTGTTAATGTTGGTTTTTTATAGGTAATTTGTATTTCAGAAAGCGTTTCAACAGATTCTTTTAAAACAATTAAAGGGGTTTGTAAATCTCCACTAACCGCAATATTGCTATAATTATCCTCATAGCTAATAAAACTAACTTTAATAATATACGTGTTTGCTGTTACATTGTTAAAACTATACTGCCCTTCTTCGTTAGAAGTCGTTCCATAAACTATAGTAGAATCTTGTGCTTTTAAAAGTAAAATATTAGCATATGCTATCGGATTGTTTGCCTCATCTTTTATAGATCCGGACACCATATAATTTTGAGACCATATAAAAGTTGTACTTAAAAAGAATAATATTACATAAATGTTCTTCAGAGCTGCTTAACAATTATAATATTTATTATGCAAACATATAATATTTACTTAATATAAACTTACGGTAAAACCGTAAATCTATAAGCAAACCATAAATTCTTTAAAATAACACCTATTTATGTGCTTGTTTTGTAAAAAACAGCCACACCCTTTTTGTAATAAATTTGTGTACTTTTGCAATCAGATTGCAAAAGCCTCAATTATGTTCCCCTAAAAGCTCAATTGGTCAGTAATTTTTATAGATATAAATGAAAAAAATTAGAAATTTTTGTATAATCGCACATATTGACCACGGGAAAAGCACACTCGCAGATCGCTTATTAGATGTTACAGGTTCTGTTACCGAACGTGAAAAACAAGACCAACTCTTGGATACCATGGATTTGGAAAGAGAGCGTGGTATTACCATTAAGTCTCATGCTATTCAAATGGACTATACCTATAAAGGAGAAGAGTATATTCTCAATCTTATTGACACGCCTGGTCATGTCGATTTTTCTTATGAAGTGTCGCGCTCCATCGCTGCCTGTGAAGGTGCGTTATTAATTGTAGATGCAGCGCAAAGTATACAAGCACAAACCATTTCTAATTTATATTTAGCCTTAGAAAACGATTTGGAAATTATCCCAATCCTTAATAAAGTGGATTTACCAAGCGCGAATCCTGAAGAAGTTACGGATGATATTGTTGATTTATTAGGCTGCAATCCTGAAGAAATTATTCATGCAAGTGGGAAAACTGGTTTTGGTGTCGAAAATATTCTTGACGCTGTAATAGAACGCATTCCTGCTCCAAGCGGAAACTCTAAGGAATCCTTACAAGCTTTAATCTTTGATTCTGTTTACAATCCTTTTCGGGGTGTAGAAACTTATTTTAGGGTCATTAATGGTTCTATAAAAAAGAATCAACAAATAAAATTTATTGCTACGGGTAAAACATATTCTGTTGATGAAGTTGGAACATTAAAATTGAATCAAGTAGTTAAGCAAGAAATAAAAACAGGAGATGTTGGATACTTAATTACAGGTATTAAAGACGCTCGTGAAGTAAAAGTTGGAGATACCATTACTGATGCTAAAAATCCTACAACAAATGCGATTGAAGGGTTTGAAGATGTAAAACCAATGGTGTTTGCTGGTATTTATCCTGTTGATACAGATGATTATGAAGAGCTTCGTAATTCCATGGAGAAACTTCAGCTTAATGATGCTTCCTTGGTATATACTCCTGAGAGTTCTGCAGCCTTAGGTTTTGGTTTTCGCTGTGGTTTTTTGGGTATGTTACACATGGAAATTATCCAAGAACGTTTAGAGCGCGAGTTTGATATGACCGTTATAACAACGGTGCCCAACGTTTCATATCATGCCTTTACAAGAAAACATCCTGACCAACCGATAATTGTAAATAATCCAACCGATCTCCCTGATCCTTCCGGATTAGAACGTGTTGAAGAGCCCTATATTAAGGCATCCATAATCACCAAATCAGATTTTGTTGGAAACGTAATGTCGCTCTGTATAGATAAGCGCGGCGTTATAACAAACCAAACCTATCTAACTACTGAACGTGTTGAATTAAACTTTGATATGCCATTAGCGGAAATTGTTTTTGATTTCTACGATCGCTTAAAAACGGTCTCAAAAGGCTATGCCTCTTTTGATTATCATCCTATTGGTCTGCGAACTTCTAAATTAGTGCGTGTTGATATTTTATTAAATTCTCAACCAGTTGATGCGCTTTCAGCTTTAATACATGCGGATAACGCTCAAAATATAGGTAAAAAAATGTGCTCAAAACTTAGAGAACTCATCCCTAGACAACAGTTTGATATTCCAATTCAAGCAGCTATTGGAGCAAAAATTATTTCTCGTGAAACTATAAAAGCATTGCGTAAAGATGTCACCGCAAAATGTTATGGTGGTGATATTTCTCGTAAGCGTAAGCTTTTAGAGAAGCAGAAAAAAGGAAAGAAGCGAATGCGCCAAGTTGGGAATGTGCAAATCCCTCAACAGGCGTTTATGGCGGTATTGAAACTGAATGATTAGTCTTGTTGTGACATTAAGGCTCGTTTAATTCCATTAGTATTTAATCTAAGTACTTCTTATAAGCGTGATTTTGTTATATTTAAATAAAAATTCCCTAAAGACGCTTAATGAGGAATACAAAGGCTAC
>CAYQME010000074.1:0-5132 GCA_964418645.1 uncultured Flavobacteriaceae bacterium | reverse complement strand
GTTATATTTAAATAAAAATTCCCTAAAGACGCTTAATGAGGAATACAAAGGCTACAATTATTACTTTATTATTCTTTTTTAGTTTATCAGCAATAGCTCAAACTAAAGAAAACAACTATGTTTTTAAAGCTATTACCACAGAAGACGGTCTTTCCAACAACATTGTTTACGATATTTTAAAGGATAGAGAGGGTTATATTTGGGTTGCAACGGACAACGGGTTAAACCGTTATGACGGTTATACTTCAAAGACGTTCTTTCACAAAGCAACTGATAGCTCTTCTGTTTCCTCAAGCGTAATTCGATCACTAATAGAAGATTCTGAAGGTAATATTTGGGTAGGCACCAGGAATGGGTTGAGCCTATATGATAAAAAAACACAGAAGTTTAAGCAGCTAATGAACCCTGATAATTCTCCTTTTTTAAATCGAGATATTATGAAAATGTCCTTAGGAAATGATGGGAGAATTTGGATAAACACTTTAAACGATATTGGTTTTATTAATCCTGAAACCAAGGCATATACTTCCGTTTATTATTCTAAAGCAAGTCCTTACATGACTATTGGTGAAAAGAAAGTCTGGGTATTAAATGGAAAGGGCGCTTTAAGTTATATTGACCCTGATTCAAACACGTCATTTACCGTAGTTGAAGATTCTGCATTAATTGGTGAAGCAATATATTTTGGAAAATATTCGAAAAGACTCTGGTTGCCAAATAAATTAAAATCAAAATTGGAAGTTGATAATTATAGAATTTTACCAAAACTTCCACATGGTTTATCTCCTAATTATCTGCTAGAAATAGAAACTGAAAGATTATTAATAGGAACAAATGAAGGGCTTTTTGAATATAATTATACCACTCAAGAAATAACAAAACTTCATTTAGGGAAATCCATTTTAATTCAGCAAATTAGATGTGTTTATGAAGATGATATAGGTGGTATTTGGGTTGGAACTTTAGGAGGTCTTTATCATTATGATCCGTATCGTAAAATATTTAATCATATTAATATCGATAAGGATTCTGATGATATCGTTATGGGAATGCTTGTTTCAAATAGCGGTATTTATGTTAATGCGTTAGGAAAAGGTATTTACTTTAAATCTAATAGTGCTGATGTTTTCGAAAAAATTATACTTCCAAAAAACTTTCCTAGTCAAGGTTTGTTTGTCTGGGATTTTGAAGATATTCCTGAAAGTAGATTTCCAATATGGATGGCTACTAACGTAGGCCTCTTGTGTTATAGCCCTGTTGAGTCTAGATTTCAAAAAATAAGCCTCCCTATTGTTGATAACGATCAGGATATCTCATTTTCTTTGCTTAATACAAATCATGATTATATTTGGGCGTCGTCTCATAAGTCGATTCATAAAATTTCAAAACAAAACGGTGAGTTGCTTTCGTCTTTTTCATTAAGTGAATTTATAGAACACTCAAGTATTCAAAAAATCGTTGCATTAGGGAAATACCTATTTATAGCAAGCGAGGGTGAGGGATTGATTTCCTTTGATACAACAACGGAAGAAATAACAAAAATCAGCGCAAGTTCAGAGTCTAATAGTGAGCACTCATTTGAATCTCCAATTTGGGATTTATATGTAGATAACCATCAAATATTATGGATAGGGACAAATCAAGGGCTTTATAATCTCGCTCTTGAAAAGAGGGTTATGACCCCTATTTTACAAGATGATCAAATTGTGTTTAGCATTAATGAAGATGAAGAAGGTGTGCTTTGGATGGGTTCTGATCAAGGATTAAAAACCTTTAATCCAACAACTAAAAAAATTAATTATTATAACATAAACAATGGATTAAAAAATAAAGAATTCAATAGAAAATCCGTTATAAAAACCAACAATGGGGTTTTGTGGTTTGGAGGAGTTAACGGTATAACAACTTTTAACCCGGGTAAAATCAAAAAAGACAATCCAATTAGTCCTCGGGTGTATATTACTAATGTAGCTGTAATTACTTCGGATTCTACGTTTAGTCTTCCTTTTAAAAAAAAGCAAATAACCTTGCCTTGGGAATACAATACTATTGAAATATCTTATGTGGGCCTTAATTATACAAACCCTTCTCAAAATAGCTATAAATATAAACTGGATGGTTATGATCCTAATTGGGTAAGTACCAATAAACCACAAAAAGCAAGATATGTAAAATTGCCTATTGGAGCCTATACTTATAAAGTTACTGCGGCTAACAATGATGGTTTATGGAATACTAAAGGAGATCGTGTTGACATTAAAGTGGTTCCGCCTATTTGGAGAACCAAAACCGCATACGTCTTATATTTCTTAACCATATTAGGATTGATTAATTTAGTTAGTCGATTAAGAAATTATAGAATACGAATTAAAAAAGTAGAGGCAGAAAAAAAAGAAATTGCAAAAAAAGTTGAGGAAGTTGCCGTAATCCTGAATAATAAATCTAAAGTGTATTTAGATAGTTTAAAATATATAAAATCCGATGGTAATTATTTAGAGTTCGTAACTACGGATAAAACCATTATTGATCGTAATAAACTAAAAGACATCTTAGACCAATTACCTCCCAACTTCGTGCATGTTCATCGCTCTTATGTCATTAATAAAAATTTCATTGAGGCTTTAAACAGTAGATCCCTCTTCTTAAAACCAAATATACAAATACCAATTTCAAGAACGTATAAGTCTAATATTACTTCATAACTCGGGTTAAACATGTTGTTTTTTGTGTCATTCGTCACATTTCAAGCGGAAATCTTGTTTTAGCTTGTAAATTCATGAAGCTATTAACATATATAATGATTCTATGAAAACAAAATTACTCCTTACGATTGCCCTGTTAAGTACGCTACAAATTTTTTCTCAACACAATGGCTGGTTTTTATACGACAAAGCCTTAGAGATAACATCAATAACACCTGATGATACAAATGCCAATGAATTACATCTAGGAACAAGTCTTGGTTATATAAAATACAATACAGCTACAAATATGGTAACCGATTTCTTAAATCTTACCAGCCAAAATCCTGCTATTGCAAAAGTTAAGGATATTGCGGTTAATCCAACAAACAATACCATTGCCTTTACGATGCCTGGAGCTGTTGTGATTTATGATGGCGCTATAGTAACTAAATATACCTATCAAAATTCCAGCTTAACGCTTGGTTCAACCACTTCTACATTTACGTTTTTACAAGTAGAATATGGTATAAATGGGGAACTCTATATTTTTAAAGAAGACGTTTTTGGTTATCAAATATTTAATAACGGTGTATTTGAAACTGAAGTTGTCACCCCTTTTAGACCACAAGATATTGTAGAGAATAATGCGGGAACCAAAGTGTATTTCGCGGGATGGAATAATGGCTTATGGGAACTCGTAAAATCTACAAGTACTTTAACTAATTTTACATCTTCAAATTCTCCTTTAATAATAAATACTTTGCATTCGCTACATGTAGACACTAATGATTTATTATATATAGGTGGTTTTCAGGGACTTAATACTATGACGCCCGCAGGGACATGGAACACCTATCAACAAATGGTACCTCCTGCTAATATATTCTTTTACCCTGTTTATGACATTTCTGTTAACAGCACAGGAAGTGTTTTAATAAATACGTCAAGACCCAGTTCTCAAGACGGCAAAGGTATTTGTATTGTTGATTTAACAACAAATACATGGACAAGCTTTACCAATGATGCTACTAATTGTTTAAATGAAAATTATTTTGACGATGCTATGTATGATGCTAACGATAATGTTTATGTATCTCACATCTTGGATGTTGCAAGCACCAATACTGGTGAACTCGTTTTATTTAATCCTACTACAGACGTTTGTACGCCAAAAGATATTAATTATCTAAACGCCATGGTAACCTCAACATTTAATACCTTCGATGTTAATATGCGTAAAAAACTGGACGGCACTTACGATATTGGCTTTACTAAATTTAACGATTTATACCAGTTTAACATTAACCCAACAACATTTAGTGGGACGTTTCCAAATGTAACAACACTCACGCCGGCTATCGGACAATTTACATTAAGCTTACTTAGTGATAATGAATTTTTTATTGTTGAAAATAATGCGGGCTGGGTATTTATAGACGATGTTAATAATGCCACACAATTTAATCATAACTTGCCCAGTTATTTAGCCATAGTAACCAAAAAGGCAGCAGCTTACGACTCCAGTAATGGTATAATCAACCTAATATTTAAAGGTTTTGATGCCGCTTTTAATTACCGCGTATATAAAACCCAGTGTAATACATCCACAGCAACGTGTTCTGCTCCAGAAGAAATATTTACCACCAATAGAGATTTAACACAAAACATTTTTTTTGGAACACATCAAGACCCGACTACCAACACAGTGAAAGTTGTGGCTTTAAAAACGGGAAGTGTAGCGGGTGGTAAAATTACTAGTAATAGAACGAATAAAGTTTTTGGTGGTAACACATTTATTGAGGTATTTGACATTCCATTTTTTGGTCCACCAGAAACAATCTTTGATAACCTTATTACCACGACAGGATCATTTTTCCCAAGCGATCCAGGATTTATTAGAGTTCCTGGCGACCCTTTTTTTTCCGAAAGTCAATTTTTTTTTTCTGATGCCTCACGTGTTGTGTTTACGGTAAGGACTGTCGATACGTCATTGAATCCCGTATTTACTGATTCTACTCTTGATGTTAATAATGATGGGGATGACGATAATAGAGTTGGGGAATGTCCAGTGGACAATAATCGTATTCAGTTTATATTTTTTGAAGATGATTTCGATAGTGGACCAGGCCCAAAAATAAACTCAGCTTCATTTCAAGACTCATATAAAACCAATAACGTTAGTGCGCTATCTAATGGGTTATTTGCGAGTGCTTTAGAAATAACAGCTATAGACGCAACGGGGGTGCCTACGTTTAAAACCACTAATGTTGCTGGTGCTACAATAGATAATGACCTCCCGGATGATTTGTTTGTTGTAAGTGTAAAATGTGTGCAATACAGCCCAACAGAAATGTTGTTAATGTTCTTAACCAATTATGGTATTCTTATAAAAACAGCTATAGATATTTCCAATTTATTGTTAAGTGCTGACGACGTGTCCTTAAAAGA
>CAYQME010000073.1:5221-10820 GCA_964418645.1 uncultured Flavobacteriaceae bacterium | reverse complement strand
TCTGGACGGGACTCGAACCCGCGACCCCCTGCGTGACAGGCAGGTATTCTAACCAGCTGAACTACCAAACCGTTGCATAATTGCGGTTGCAAATATACACTCCATTTTTTATAACACAAATGTTTTTATGCCTTTTTTCATCAAAAATAAAACCTAAACAAATTTTTGTCGTTCTAGCATATAAGTGGTTAAAATGGTATTGAAGTTTTCATTTACATTGGCTTCCACATACTTAATTTGGTATTGCCCACATTTTAGCTTTATATTATTAAAATAGGCGGCTACAGCTTTTTTATAATTGTCTTTAATATTCTCTGCATAAAGGTCTATTTGTTCTCCTGTTTCAACATCTACAAATCGTTTTGGTTTATTATCAAAATCAAAGGAGAGTTCTTTTTCTTTATCAAATACATGAAATAAAATAACATCATGCTTATTATATTTTAAATGTCGTAAAGCATCAAAAAGCTTATCATTATCAATACCCGATTGAAACATATCTGTAAACAGAAAGATCATAGATCGCCTATGTATCTTTTCGGCTATTTGATGTAAATACTCATAAGTGTTTGTTGAAATATTTTGAGGTTTTGTTGTGGCCATATTTTCCAACTGATTCAACAACATACTATGGTGTCGTTCACTTCCTTTTTCTGGCGCATAATAATCATAACTGTTACTATAAATACTTAATCCAACCGCATCGCGTTGTTTTTTTAAAATATGCATTACCGAAGCAGCTGCCAAGGCTGAAAAGCCTATTTTATTTAAAGAATCTATAGACAAGTTGTTAACTTTAGGATAATGCATTGAACTACTATTATCTATAATAATATGACAACGTAAATTGGTTTCTTCATCATAACGCTTTGTAAATAACTTCTCTGTTTTGGCAAATAATTTCCAATCAATATGTCTTGTACTCTCGCCCTGATTATACATTTTATGCTCTGCAAATTCAGCAGAAAATCCATGAAACGGACTTTTATGCATCCCTGCAATAAAGCCTTCCACTACTTGTTTGGCAAGAAGTTCGAGGTTTTTAAAACCTGATGTTTTATTTACTTCGTGTTGTAAGTTCATCCCTCTTTGTCTTTCAGACATTTCTCCCTAAGGGAGAATAAATAATATTCTAAACTAAAAAAGGTTTGCTTATTAGGCAAACCTTTTATGTTTTCTTTTACAATAATTGTTACAATAGCGAGTCTAATGCCTCTGCATAAACATTCTTTGGAGATACACCAACTTGTCTTCCTACAACTTCACCATTTTGAAATACCAAAACAGTAGGTATGTTACGCACACCATATTTTGCAGCAAATTCCTGATTAGCATCAACATCTACCTTTCCAACAACAGCTTTACCTGCGTATTCTGTGCTAATTTCTTCTATAACTGGTCCAACCATTCTACAGGGTCCACACCAAGCAGCCCAAAAATCTACCATTACAGGTTTATCACTTTTTAATACTGTTTCTTCAAACGTTGCATCTGTTATTTCTAATGCCATAATATTTTAATTTAATGTGTTTTATTTCTAATTTATATGCGAAATTAGTCAATTTTTTTACCAAAACTTACACCAGTACTATTTGTTTTGCTTATTTACAAATTGATTGCTGTTATACTTATTTGGGCGCATAATTTTAGGTTGTAAAATTATCAGGCTATACGCTGTATCTTTTTTACTTGTTCTCGATACTTTGCTATACATAACTCGAACTGACATAAAAAAGGATGCCACTCCTATCCTTTGCGCATGGATATTTCCTTTTTTAAAATATAACTAATTCAACTTATAATGTATAGCTTCTTCTGCCAATTCATCAAGCAATTCTTGTGATATTTTTACTTTTTGTTTTCGGCTAGACATATTCAATTTTATCTGTTCTTCAGTATCATATATCACAAAATTGAGTAAATTATTGCCTTTATGCATATGTAATAATTCTTTAATACTTGTTATTTTATCTTCTTTTAAGTCTTCAATATTAAGTTGTATAGAGAGTTTCTTAGCATAAGTGCCCATGACATCATGCAGTAACTGAAAGTTATTAAACTGAACGCGAGGATCGCCTTTTTTACCCGTGTCTCTATTTATCCATCCTTCTTTTATAAAGGCACGCACATAAACAAAATTATTAATCATTAAAAAGTGTCTAAACTTAAGATACTCTTCTCCAAAAATTCTAAACTCATATGAATCTACATAATCTTCAATAGTAAATAAAGCCCAACCTTTACCTTGCTTGCTAATTCTATGTTGCACATCAGTAACCACACCTCCAAAAGTAAGTTCTCTATTTATGTAGTTTTCCAAATCATTGAACAAGGAAATTGTTGCGTTACAAAAGGTATTCATTTCAATTTTAAAATCATCCAAAGGATGCCCAGAAATGTAGATTCCAACAACTTCTTTTTCTCTAGCCAATTTCTCCATGGTTCCCCATTCTTCACTTGGTGGTACTTCTGGTTCTGGGATTTGAATATCACTAGCGTCTCCAAATAAACTCACTTGAGCCGAATTTTCATTTTCCTGATACTTGTTAGCATATTTTATGGTTTTCTCTAAAAATGTAATACCATCTCCTGTATCGTGAAAATACTGTGCACGATGTGTCGCTTTAAAACAGTCAAATCCACCAGCATTAGCCAGATTTTCAAAAGCTTTTTTATTAGCAGCTCGTAAATCGATACGCTTTGCTAAATCAAAAATAGATTTATAATTTCCTTCCTTTTTTCTATTCTCAACTATTGTTTTAACTGCGCCATGACCAACACCTTTTATGGCTCCCATCCCGAAACGTACAGCATTATCTTTATTTACCGAGAATTTATAATACGATTCATTTACATCTGGTCCAAGCACGTTTAACTTCATACGTTTACACTCTTCCATAAAAAATGTAACCGATTTAATGTCATTCATATTATTAGACAACACAGCAGCCATATATTCTGCAGGATAATGTACCTTTAGATATGCTGTTTGAAAAGCAATCCAAGCATAACAGGTTGAGTGAGATTTATTAAACGCATAACTCGCAAAAGCTTCCCAATCTTTCCATATTTTTTCAAGCTTTTCCTTGTCCATCCCTTTGGCTGCAGCTTGTTCTATAAACTTTGGCTTCATCTGGTCTAAAACTGCTCTTTGTTTTTTCCCCATTGCCTTACGCAGTACATCGGCTTCACCTTTAGTGAAATCAGCCAGTTTTTGTGATAATAACATCACCTGTTCTTGATAGACTGTAATGCCATAGGTTTCCTTAAGATATTCTTCCATTTCAGGAAGATCATATTCTATTTCTTCATCACCATGTTTACGCCTAATAAAACTCGGTATATATTCCATTGGTCCTGGACGATAAAGTGCATTCATTGCAATAAGATCATCAAAAACTGAAGGTTTTAAATCTTTTAAATGCTTTTGCATACCAGGAGATTCATATTGAAAAATGCCTACAGTTTCTCCTTTTTGGAACAATGCATAAGTATCTTCATCATCTAAAGGGAAATTATCAGGATCGAGTGTAACACCATGCTTCGCTTTTACAATTTTTACGGTGTCTTTAATTAGAGTCAAGGTTTTTAAGCCTAAGAAATCCATTTTTAGTAAGCCTGCATCTTCAACAACAGAATTGTCAAATTGTGTAACATACAAATCTGAATCTTTAGCAGTCGCCACAGGAACAAAATTTGTAATATCATCGGGTGTAATAATAACTCCACAGGCATGAATTCCGGTATTACGGACTGAACCCTCTAAAATTCTTGCAAGATTAATGGTTTCAGCTTCAAGATCATCGCCTTCTGAAATATTTAAAAGCTGATTGATTTTGTCCATATCATCTGCTCTAAATTTACTTTTCAAAACTTTTTCATCGATTCCAAAAATTTTATTTAGTTTGGACATTGTTGGAATAAGCTTTGCTATTCTATCCGCATCATGCAATGGCAAATCTAACACACGAGCCGTATCTCTTATTGAGGATTTTGCAGCCATGGTACCATAAGTAATAATTTGAGCTACTTGGCTACTCCCATATTTATTAATTACATAATCCATAACACGACCACGACCTTCATCATCAAAATCAATATCAATATCTGGCATACTTACGCGATCAGGATTCAAGAAACGCTCAAAAAGCAAGTCGTATTTAATGGGATCTATATTGGTAATCCACAAACAATAAGCTACCACAGAACCTGCTGCCGAACCTCGTCCTGGACCAACAGAAACATTCATATGTCTTGCCTCACGAATAAAATCTTCAACAATCAAAAAATATCCAGGATATCCTGTGTTTTTTACAACATTAAGTTCAAAATCCAAACGCTCTTTAATTTCTGGGGTAATTTCGCCATACCTTTTTTTGGCACCTTCGTAGGCCAAATGGCGCAAATACTCGTCTTCATTATCGAAGGTTTCAGGGATATCAAATTTTGGAAGCAATACGTCTCTTGCCAATTCAAAAGCTTCGATTTTATCTACAACTTCTTGAATATTACTAATGGCCTCCGGAATATCTTTAAATAGACTCTTCATTTCTTCAGAAGACTTAAAATAGTACTCCTTATTTGGTAACCCAAAACGATATCCTCGTCCTCGACCAATTGGTGTGGCTTGCTTTTCGCCATCTTTTACACACAACAAAATATCGTGAGCATTGGCATCCTGTTGTTTAGCATAATACGTATTATTGGTTGCTACCAATTTTACATCATGCTTTTTGGCCAAAGCTTTCAAAACTTGATTGGCACGTTTTTCATCCTCTTGATGATGTTGCATCAATTCAACATATAAATCATCTCCAAACTGTTCTTTCCACCAAAGTAAGGCTTCTTCAGCTTGCCTTTCACCTACATTTAAAATTTTGCTTGGGACTTCGCCATATAAATTTCCCGTAAGTACAATAATGTCTTCTTTATATTGTTTAACAACATTTTTGTCTATTCTCGGTACGTAGTAAAACCCTTGTGTATAAGCAATAGAGGACATTTTAGCCAAATTCTGATATCCATTTTTGTTTTTGGCAAGCATTACAATTTGATAGCCATAATCTTTCTGAGATTTGTTTGTATGGTCTTCACAAACAAAAAACTCACATCCAAGTATGGGTTTAATTCCTTTTGCAGTTGCTTCTTCCCCCTTTTCTAATGCTTCAGCATTTTCAGCTTTAACTGTTTTATTGTGATTTTTTACTTCTTTTACAAAATGAAAAGCTCCCATCATATTTGCATGATCGGTTAGTGCTACTGCTGGCATATTTTCTTTTGCTGCTGCTGCAACCAAATTCTTAATACTAATGGTAGATTGCAAAATAGAAAACTGAGAATGGTTGTGTAGGTGAACAAAATCAGCATTCTTTAACTGCTCAACAACATCAGTTTCTTCTGGAATAACAGCATCTATGGTTTGCTCTTCTTCTAAACGTTCGTTTATTTTTGCTGAAGCTTTTTTAAGATTAATATGTTTTAATCCTATGAGCTGAATTACATCAGGATTCTTTTCAGAAAACGTTTTAAAATAATCGGGCTGGACATCTAGTTGCTCTTTGGTAAATTCTTCTCTACGAATTAACTCCAAAAAGCAACG
>CAYQME010000073.1:1454-5121 GCA_964418645.1 uncultured Flavobacteriaceae bacterium | reverse complement strand
AATGCCTTGTTCTTGAGCTAACTCCGTAGAAATACCATGAATTTTCTCTGCATCATATGGAATGTTAAACCCTTCTGGTTGTACTAAATAATCTTGATGCTCTATACATTTACCTTGTTGGTCATGCAATTGCCATGCAATTTGAATACAACGTGGCCAATTATTAATATCGCTAATTGGAGCGTTCCACCGTTTAGGTAAACCTGTAGTTTCAGTATCAAAAATGAGGTACATATATGGATTTTAATATAAAAATTAAGAACCCTAAAATTAAGAATAATTATGCCTTTAGAAAGGGAAAGTTATAAACAATTATTACAATTTAAGTAAAAACATATAATGACTATTATTCAATATAAATACTAATTAGTTTTTTTTAAAACATGACCAAAGTCATAGTTCGTATAACATTTGATGAATAATTTTGTATAGAAATTAGCAAGTAAAATTGTAAAAACTTTAAATATACTGCAATGAGAAGGATTAAATTAATCAAAAACGATTACAAAAAATTTAAAAATTACAAACTTAAAATTATGAAAAATTTAAAATTGTTTTTAGCCATATTTATTTTGGCTATTGTAATTACGAGTTGTACACATGATGATACCATGATATCAATTCCTGAGGAGACTGCACAACAATCTTTTGACAATGCCGATGCTATAAATGGCGGTAGACTTTATGACAAATTTTACCAAACAGGTTCCGCTAGTGTGGCTGGAACAGATTTTACGTCTCCTTCTGACCCTAATGTAGTTTTAGCGGACATTACAAATTTTGGTAACTTTTACCGATGTAAACAATGTCATGGTTGGGATCAATTAGCAAACACTGCTTCATATATTAACAGAGGTCCAAAAACTGGCAGACCAGATGTGTCTTCTCAAACCTTAACCGAGGCCATTAATGTGGATGATATTCAAACAGTGTTTGATCATATCAAAAACGATGGTGGAGCGCCTGTTTCTGCTGCTAGAACAGCCGATGGTACCAATCCAGCTTTAGGAGGTAATGATATGCCTGATTATGGTAAAATTTTAACTGACTCTCAAATTTGGGATTTAGTAAAATTTTTAAAAACAAGAGCTATAGATACTGATTTATTGTATGATATTACTACAACCGGCAGTTACCCTACTGGATCAAGAACATTTAGCAATATTGGTAAAGATGGTGATGCCGCTACTGGTGATGCTTTCTTTGCAAACAATTGCGCTATTTGTCATGGTGCCGATGGTAAAAATTTAAATCTAGAAGGTTTAAGTTTAGGCGAATATGGCAGAAAAAAACCATACGAAACTCAACACCAAGCCCGTCACGGTCATTTAGGTTCTGTTATGATGGGTGCTACTGGTGCATCTATTTCTGATATCAAAAATTTACTTAAAGCTTTACAAGATAATACCAAATATCCAGATTTAGCTTTAAGTCAAGACGAAATTGACCAACAAGCTTTTGATGCTGCTGACAAGTTAAACGGCGCACGCCTTTACGATAAATGGTGGTCTACAGGTACTGCCGTTATTTCTGGGACCGACTTTGCAAACACGGTTGACCCAACTATTAATATGGCAGATGTTACTAATTATGGTGATTTCTATCGTTGTAAACAATGTCACGGATGGGATCAATTAGGTACTAATGGTGGTTATATAGATCGCGGTCCTAAAATCGGAAGACCAGATGTTGCAGATGTAACTTTACTTAACGCTATAAATTCAGATCCTATTAGAGTGGTTTTTGACCATATTAAAAACACAGGAGGTCGTCTAGTTGATCCAACAAAAACAACAGATGGAACAAATCCTACTTTAGGAGGCAACGAGATGCCAGATTATGGTAAAATTTTAACTGACTCTCAAATTTGGGATTTGGTAAAATTCTTAAAAGTAGGTGCCTTAGATACCAGTCTTTTATATGATATAGTTACAGTTGGCACTTACCCCACAGGTTCACGAACTTTTAATAATGTAGGCAAAGACGGTGACGCAACAATTGGTGACATGTTATTGACTAATAATTGCCTTGTATGTCATGGTAATGATGGTCTTACTTTAAATCTTGAAGGCAAAAGTTTAGGTGAATATGGTAGATTAAAACCTTACGAAACTCAGCACCAAGCTGTATCGGGTCATTTAGGATCTATTATGATGGGCTTTAACGATGCTACAATTACAGATATTAAAAACATCCTTAAAGCATTAACAGACGAAACTAAATATCCTGGCTTATAAAAATGAATTAGTTAATTAAATCTAAAGAGGCTGTTTAAAACAGACTAAACCGCCTCTTTTTTTTAACTTTTTGATAAAGCTTCAATTATACTTAAAAACTCAAAAGATGAAAATACTTTATTTAAAATTCAGGAAAATAGATTCATCTATGAAAACAAATAATTTAAGACTAATAAAATGAAAAATATATTTAATTTATTAAGTAAAATAGCAGCACTAATTCTGACTTTATTTTTAACTAGTTGTTATTATGATGATGTCGTAGAAAAAGTGATTCCTCCTAACACTGATGTTTCGTTTGCGAATGACATACAACCTATCTTTAATACAAATTGTGTAGCATGTCATCCAGCTGTCAATCAACCAGATTTAACTGAAGGGAATTCATATACTTTCCTTACAGTAACCGATCCTGCTTTAGTAGTACCATTTGATGCAGATGGCAGTGAATTATATCAACGCTTAATTGGAGTTCCTAGTGTTATGCCTCCAGGAGGTCCATTGTCAAATGAAGATATTAGTTTAGTGGAAGCCTGGATTAATCAAGGGGCATTAAATAATTAATTTTTAGAACTTAGATATGAAAAATTTAAAAAAAATATTGATTCCTTTATTAATCGTTCCTCTATTCGCTTTTTCACAAGAAAAGGTTAAGGATTCAATTATCGACAAACCCGAACGACCTGCATTTGAAGGCTCATTTATAATTGAAAACCCCTCAAATGTTTTAAATTCTAAAAACACATTAGAAGTCCAAATGTCTCATAGATTTGGGTTAATTAATGGAGGCACCAATGATTTGGCTGGTTTTTGGGCACCTTCAAACATTCGCATAGGACTTGCTTATGCCATAACTGATAAAATTACTGTGGGCTATAGCACTATTAAGTTTGATAGGCTACAAGATTTTAATTTAAAAGTAGGACTGCTTGCGCAAACGCGTTCAAATAGAATGCCGATTAGCTTAACTTATTATGGCAACTTTACCATAAATGCTAAACTAAAAGACAATTTTTTCCACACCTCAGATAGGTATTCTTTTTTTAACATGTTAATTATTGCCAAACGCTTTTCAAGAAAATTTTCAGCACAAGTAGCACCGAGTATATCACATTACAATGCAGTTGTACCAACAATTAAAAATGATATGATAGCTATAGCTTTTGGAGGGCGTTATAAAATAAGTCCTCAAACGTCTGTTCTTGTAGATTATAGCCAACCTATTACAAAATTCTATAATGGCAATCCACATCCAGGACTTAGTTTAGGATTTGAATTTTCAACAACGGGACATGTCTTTCAATTATTTGCAACGAATTATAACGGATTATCTCCACAAAAAAATTATATGTTTAACACAAATGATTTAATTGAAAATGGTGATTTTATGATTGGATTTAATATTATCAGAAAATATCATTTTTAAACAT
>CAYQME010000073.1:0-1354 GCA_964418645.1 uncultured Flavobacteriaceae bacterium | reverse complement strand
TTTCTTTAGTCCTTATTATATCCATTAGTTTCATGTCGTTAAAACCTAAATATAATAGCATAACTAGAGATGTTACAATAATTTTACAGGATACAACTAAATGGGTCGCTCCTGCGTCGGCCAATGATGTTACTAATCCATACGAAGTAAATGATGATAATATTGCGGAAGGAAAATTAGTTTACAGAAAAAATTGTAGGTCTTGTCATGGTAGAACCGGAGATGGAAATGGCGTGGAGGCTGCCGATTTAACCCCTCCTCCAACAAATTTCAACGATTCTTGCTATGTAAAACAAACAGATGGCGCTAAATTTTGGAAAATTTCAAATGGCAGAAATGATATGAAAGCTTATGATAAAATTCTTGAAGATGAAGACATTTGGAATGTCATAATGTATATTAAGACGTTTTCTAACGTATCTAACGATTGATATTTAAGAATAAAATAATTTGAAAAAATCACAATAATTTGTTTGCAATCTTATCGTTGTGATTTTTTTTTAATCTTTCTTATTATTTAAATAAATGACAAACTACCTTAAACGGTTTATAAAAGTAAGTTACATGATACACAAATCATTTTATTTAAAAATTACTTCTTTCTTGGTAGTTTTTTTAAGTTTGGGTGTTTTTTACACTTTTGCACAGAGCGATGCTGCAGATCTTTTTGACGAATATTGTGCAGACTGCCATTCAATAGGAGAAGGCGATATGAAAGGCCCCGACCTTATGGGTGTTGAATTCAAACATAGTAACAGTTGGTTGGTAAGCTTTATTGCTTCGTCTAAAACAATGATAAAAGCAGGAGATTCTGAGGCGGTTAAAATTTGGAATAAGTTTGATAAAAATAAAATGCCAGACACTAAATTGTCTAAAGCAGAAATTCAAGCAATTATTGATTATATCAAAAGCTTAAATAAAAACCCCAAACCTAAGCCTGTTGTTAAAGCCCAAAATCCAAAAAACACAGGAAATCCAAGTGTTAGGTCTGGAGTTTCTAATCAAAAAATTGAAGAACTGACGTCAAAAGTTGATGAATATGATAAAAAACTCCAACAAATTGAGAAGAAACTAGATGCTATTCTTGAAAATCAAAAAAAATCTTTAAGAGTTAAGGCAACAGCAGAAGATGTTGCCAAAGGTAAAGAACTGTTTTTGGGAAGTAAAAGCTTTAACAGTAAAGGCGCCTCATGTGTAAGTTGTCATAATATTTATAAAATTGATTCTTTAAACTGGAACCCTTCTGCTATAGATTTAGCAAATACGTATACGCAGGCTAAATACGATATGAAAGATCTGTTGTCTAGCCCTCAATCAGATAAAATGAAAGCGGTTCTTAAAGGACATGAATTAA
>CAYQME010000072.1:0-10890 GCA_964418645.1 uncultured Flavobacteriaceae bacterium | reverse complement strand
ATTAACTTCATCAACTGGATTTGTTGAGGTGATAATTTTTGAGATAATTTGAATTGTAAATACTGTTTAAGCATTGTTTTTATTTGGGTTTCTATAAAAATAGAAAAAACAATCTACTTTCATTACAGAACGAAGATTGTTTTATTATATATTTCAATTTTTAGCTACTAAAATTCGGCATTTTGAGGTGTTCTAGGAAAGGGAATAACGTCTCTTATGTTACTCATTCCAGTGGCGAACATTACAAGGCGTTCAAACCCTAATCCAAAACCTGAATGTACTGCAGTACCATATTTACGTAAATCTAAATACCACCATAATTCTTCTTCAGGAATATTAAGAGCCGCCATTTTCTCTTTAAGAACTTCTAAGCGTTCTTCACGCTGTGACCCTCCAACAATTTCTCCTATTCCTGGAAACAAAATATCCATAGCACGAACAGTTTTACCATCTTCATTTAATCGCATATAAAAAGCTTTAATATTGGCAGGATAATCAAATAAAATGACAGGACATTTAAAATGTTTTTCAACCAAAAAACGTTCATGTTCACTTTGCAAATCGGCACCCCAACCATTAATATGGTATTTAAATTTCTTTTTCTTATTGGGTTTACAATTGCGTAAAATATCAATTGCTTCGGTGTAGCTTACGCGTTTAAAATTATTGTCAACAACAAAGCGTAATTTATCAATTAGTGTCATGTCTTGACGTTCGGACTGTGGTTTAGATTTATCTTCTTGGATTAAACGCTGTTCTAAAAAGGCTAAATCATCTTTGTTATGTTCTAAAATATAGTTTAAAACAGATTTTGTAAAAGCTTCAGCTAAATCCATATTACCTGACAAATCCATAAAAGCAACTTCGGGCTCAATCATCCAAAACTCAGACAAATGTCGTGAAGTATTAGAGTTTTCCGCTCTAAAAGTAGGACCAAAAGTATAGACCTTACCAAGTGACATGGCATAAGTTTCTGCTTCTAACTGCCCAGAAACAGTTAAGTTGGTTTCTTTTCCGAAGAAGTCTTGAGTGTAATCTATATTACCACTCTCGTTTTGAGGTGGATTTTTAGTATCGAGTGTACTTACACGAAACATTTCTCCAGCACCTTCGGCATCGCTTCCTGTAATTATAGGCGTATGCATATAGTAAAAACCATTCTCATTAAAATACTTGTGTATGGCAAATGATAAAGATGAACGCAAACGCATTACAGCACTAAATGTATTTGTACGTGTGCGTAAGTGTGCGTTTTCACGTAAAAATTCAAACGAATGTTTTTTAGGTTGTATAGGATATTCTTCAGGGTCAGAATCTCCAAGAATAATAAGAGAAGTAACCTTGATTTCTACCGATTGCCCTTTGCCTTGACTTTCTACCAATGCTCCTTTTAAATGTATAGCAGCTCCTGTTGTGATTTTTTTTAAAATAGACTCGTCAGTATTCTCAAAATCAATAACACATTGTATATTATTAATTGTAGAACCATCGTTTAAAGCAATAAAACGATTGGCGCGGAAAGTTCTTACCCAACCCTTTATTTCAAGTTCAACTTGAGTTTTGTCTTGAGATAATAATTCAGCGACTGTACTAAGCATCATTTTTTCAGTATTAATTTAGTGTGCAAAGATAAAAAAACCCACTAGCTTTTAAGCACCAAAAGATGAAATATCAATTTTTAAATATTAGATTCCTAATACCTGTATTTAACTATTCTGCTTTTTCGTCGTCTTCAGGGATTATCCTAAAATTAGGTTCTTTTAAAACCTCTTTGTTAGCAATACTTCTTTCTAACGACAGTAATAATGATGGTAATAATAATAAGTTAGCTAGCATAGCAAATAACAGTGTGGCTGAAACTAAAGCACCAAGAGCTACTGTTCCTCCAAAATTTGAAATAATAAACACTGAGAATCCAAAGAATAGTACAATAGAGGTGTAGAACATACTAATACCTGTTTCTTTTAAGGCGGCATAAACAGACTTTTTAATTTTCCAGTGATTGGCTTGCAACTCTTGTCTATATTTTGCTAAAAAGTGAATGGTATCATCTACAGATATCCCAAAGGTAATACTAAAAACTAAAATGGTTGATGGCTTTATTGGTACACCCAAATAACCCATTAACCCTGCGGTAATGAGTAGTGGTAGCAAATTTGGAATTAAGGAAACAACAATCATTCTAAAAGACCTAAACATATATGCCATAAAAACGGAAATTAATACAATAGCTAAGGATAGAGAAAGAATTAAATTATTTATTAAATATTTGGTTCCTTTTTGATACAAATACGCTTTTCCGGTTAAGGAAACGTTGTATTTTTCTTTTGGAAAAACTTTTTTAATCTTATTTCTAAGATTTTCTTCGATACGCTCCATTTTATCTATTTCGGTATCTTTCATAAATGTCGTAATTCGAGCATATTGCCCTGTACTATCTACAAAGCTTTTAAGTAAATCAAGATTTGTTGATGAGTTTTTAGTATATGCTAAAATAAAGCTGTTTTCCTGTGCTGTAGGAAGTTGGTAGTATTTTGGGTTTCCGTTGTAGTAAGCCTGTTTTGTATATTTAACCAAGCTTACCAAGGAGATTGGTCTTGATAATTCTGGGGTCTCAAGAATAAGGTCTTCAAGGGCATTCATGCGTTTAATTGTAGCTAACTTCATCACTCCTTTTTTTTGTTTGGTATCAACCATAATTTCTAAAGGCATAATGCCGTTAAATTCTTTTTCAAAAAATCGAATATCTTTAAAAAATTCAGAATTTCTAGGCATATCTTCAATGAGGCTGCCAGAAGTTTTTATTTGATAAATTCCAATAATGCTTGTTACTAAAAGAATTAAGGAAACGACATATATTGTGATTCGTTTGTGTTTTACCATGCGCTCCATCCAACTAACAAAAGCGTTAATCCAACGTTTACTTAAATGTTCTAAATGCTTGTCTTTTGGCATTGGCATATAACTGTAAACAATAGGAATTATTAATAGGCATAAAATAAAAATGGCAAGGATACTTAATGAAGCAACTACTCCAAACTCCGTGAGCAATTTGCTGTCTGTAATTATAAACGTAGCAAACCCCGAAGCTGTTGTAACATTGGTCATTAATGTCGCATTCCCGATTTTTGAAATGACACGTTGTAAAGACTTTGCTTTATTACCATGTTTTTTTACTTCATGTTGATATTTGTTAATTAAGAAAATACAGTTTGGAATACCGATAACAATAATTAACGGAGGGATTAGAGCGGTAAGTACTGTAATTTCATATTCCAAGATCCCAATAATTCCAAAGGTCCACATAACACCGATAATAACAACTACCATTGATATTAGTGTCGCTCGGAACGACCTGAAAAAGAAAAAGAAAATAAGAGAAGTTACAAACAATGCCGCCAAAATGAAAGTACCAATTTCATCTATTATATTTTGTGAATTTAAAGTGCGTACATACGGCATCCCCGAAACGTGTACGTCAAGATTATAAGTATCCTCAAAGGCTTTGATTTTTGGGATAACCATATTTATAATAAAGTCTTTTCTCGTAGGAGTGTTTACAATTGCTTTATCTAAATAAATGGCCGAACGTATGGTCTTTGTGTCCTTATTAAATAAGAAGTTATCATAAAAAGGATATTTTTCAAATAATTGCTTTTCTAAAGTTTCTAATTGTGCTTTTGAAGTAATAGAATCCTTTATAAAAGGCTCTAGGTCAAATTGTTTTTTAGCATTGTTTTTAACAAGTTTCTGAAGGTCGCTTATTGAAACTACGGTTTCAACATCTTTTTCATTTTTGAAACCTGTTGAAAGTTTATTCCAAGCGTTTAGTTTTTCAACAGAAAATAATGTTGAGTCTTTAACTCCAATAACAATTAAATTACCTTCCTCTCCAAATTTTTCAAGAAAGGCATTATATTCTAAACTTACCTCATGACTGTCTGGTAAAAGATTAGCCTCAGTATATGTAAAACGCATTTTATCCCACTGAAAACTAAAAAAATAGGTTACTAATGTAATAGCAATAATAATGACAACTCTATTACGAAGAATTAATCGCGCAACGATTCCCCAAAAGCCAGTAGAAAACAATTTTGTCATAGCTAAATTTAATGGCGCAAAGGTAGATAAATTGTATAGATAAATACACTAAAACAAGTGTTTAACAATTATTTATTAAGATTAATATTAAAGGTAAATTTAAAGGCAATATTGTCTTCAAATTTCGGAAGATGGTAAGCACCATAACGATAGGCGAAACTTAAACCAAAACCAAAGACGAGTTTATTAATTTCAAAACCAGATTCCAAATACCCTTTTTCAAGTGTATTAAAACTTATGTTTTCATGACGCTGAATATTATCCAAGTTGCCAATTGCAAATCGAGTGATTAATACCAATTGTGGTTTAAACCAAGGAGAAATGTTAAAAGGGTTAAGGTTATGCTTTAGTTGTAAGGTTGTGAATCTATCTGAAAAGAATTCATTAAAATACATAGTTTCAAAACTATTGGTTCCAGCTACAGAAAACCGATTAAGGATGGTTTCTTTATTAACATTATTTGGAAAAGCATGATATACATGTGTTATGGGAATCTCTCCATTTGCAATACCACTTGTTAATACAATTTGAGTGAAACTCTCGTTTTTATATTTAAAAACCTGAATGGTTCTAAAATCTAATTTTGAAAAACTAAAATCTCCATTCAGAATATTTGTAAAACTTTTTGTGTATTGTAAAGTAAATTTTGGATAACCTATGTTGGTTTCTTTAAGATTATTTAAAACAGTTTCAAAATCACTAAAAGGGCTCCATTGCAAGGATATTTTAGTTGTTGTTAAATCAAAATTTGAAAAACTGCCTTTCGTTCCTAAATTAAAGGTGTAGTCATAAGTAGGATTGATTCTATTTATACTAAACTGTGTTTCGGTAACAATTTTTGAACCTATTTGATGTTCGATTGATATTGCTTTAGATATATTCTTATGGAATAAGCTAATATTTATTAACCGTGGCTCAAAAAATTGAAAGAAGCGTTTATCTGTTAAAAAGCTTGAACTTCCTGATTCGTCTAAATCATCAGTATATTTTAAATTAATCCAAGTATTTGTTTTTTTAGAAACTCTAAAACCACCACCAAAACTGTATTTGAAGGTGTGATCTAAAAAGCCATAAACAGTATAGCCCTCTAATCTAAAATTTTCGAAGAATGTACTATTTGTAATACCTCCTAATCCCGTTCTAAAACCTTCATATTGGTTATATTTAATTAAGTATCTTAAATCAATATTAATATACTTAGTCGGGTAATAGCCATTGCCAATGTTATTTAAAAACTCTGCTTTTCTAATAGAATCGTTTTCAGTTTTTTCTTTACTAGAAGGATTTTTAATCTGCGCTTGACTTTCACAAAGGAAGAAAACAAAAATAAAAAGCCAAAAGTATTTCATTAAAGGGAGCTAAAATATAATTTGAATATATAACATAATAAAAGCAATTTTAGTGCTACATTTTATTAAACTGTCATAATTTCTTTTTCTTTGTTATGAAATAATTCATCAACTTTAGTAACATGAGTGTTTGTAATGTCTTGAACATCCATTTCAGCATTTGCCTTTACATCTTCAGAAACATCAGCCATTTTTTTAATGTCGTTATTAGCATCTTTTCGAGCATTTCGTATACCAATTTTTGCTTCTTCGGCTTCAGCTTTTGCTTGTTTTGCTAATTCATGGCGTCTTTCTTCTGTAAGTGGTGGGACATTAATAATAATACTTTCACCATTATTCATAGGATTGAACCCAAGATTGGCAATCATAATACCTCTTTCAATCTCTTGAAGCATACTTTTTTCCCAAGGCTGCACAGTTATTGTTCGTCCATCAGGAGTGTTTACATTTGCAACTTGAGACAAAGGTGTTTGGGAACCATAATAGTCTACCATAACACTTCCTAACATTGCAGGACTTGCTTTTCCAGCTCTAATATTAACAAATTGTTTTTCTAAATGCTTTAAAGCATTAGTCATTGCTTCTTTAGCAGTATCTAAAATAAATTGGAGTTCGTCGTTCATTTTTAATATTTTTAATCAATATTGTAATTAAGCTAAAAACAAATCTGTTAATGGTTACAAATTAACTTTCGTTCCTACATTTTCTCCCGAGATTACTTTTAGTAAATTTCCTTTCTTGTTCATATCAAAGACTATAATTGGGAGTTTATTCTCTTGACTCAAAGTAAATGCAGTAGTATCCATAACTTTTAAGCCTTTTTTTAATACATCCTCGAAGCTAATAGAATCAAACTTCACAGCAGCTACATCTTTTTCTGGGTCAGTATTATAGATACCATCAACACGCGTGCCTTTTAAAATAACATCAGCTTCTATTTCTATGGCTCTTAATACTGCGGCAGAATCAGTAGTAAAATATGGATTTCCCGTACCTCCACCAAAAATCACAACGCGTCCTTTTTCCAAATGTCTCAAAGCTCTTCTACGAATAAATGGTTCTGCTACTTCATTAATTTTAATAGCACTTTGCAATCGTGTGGGTACTTCGGCGTCTTCTAAAGCGCTTTGCAAAGCTAATCCATTAATAACAGTAGCCAGCATTCCCATATGATCTCCTTGAACACGATCCATCCCATGACTTGCACCAGCAACACCTCTAAAAATATTGCCGCCACCAATAACTATGGCAACTTCTACTCCTAAACTTGTAATTTGTTTAATATCTTTAGCATATTCTGCTAAGCGTATGGGGTCAATTCCATATTGTCTGTTTCCCATAAGGGCTTCTCCAGACAATTTTAAAAGAATTCTTTTATATTTCATTTTAATTTTTTGATATGCTACAAATATAATACACATTTTTTTAAAAGGGGATTCATATAATTTATTAAATTAGATATGATTATATTTATAAAAAAATAAAATGAGAAAACATTTAATAATTTTAACGCTTTTTGCAATTGCTATATGTTTTAGTTGCTCAAAGAGTAATGACGCTCCAACAGGTACTGGAACTGGGGATCCTTTAGTCCAAGCTTTATACAGAATTACTTTTCAACCAAGTTTTACATCTGAATTTCATCCTATTGATTATCCAAATAATGCGATGTTTATTAAACCTTTATTGGTGGCCCACAGTGTTAATGCATCAGTTTATAAAGAAGGGAGTTTTGCGTCTTCAGGGCTAAAACTCTATGCTGAAGATGGCGATTCCTCTGCATTAATATCGGAGCTTTCATCTGGAGGAGATACGAACATTACAACTATTATTCAAGGAACTACAGATGTTGGGCCTATAGAAACTAAAGTGTATAATATAAATGTGACCCCAAACACAACGTTAATAAGTTTTATCACAAAAATTTCACCTAGTCCTGATTGGTTTTTAGGAGTTGATTCTATTAACATTCTCAATTCTGATAATACATTAGTTGATAATATTGGCTTTAAATTGTATGCAATAGATGCTGGGACTGACGCTGGTGAGACATATACTTCAGCTAATAACAGTGAAACAAAGGTTATTGCTATAAGAACAGGTTTGCCCCTATCCGCAATTCCCAACGAAACAGGTAAATTTCTTGCAAGTTTGACTATTGAAAGAGTTATTAATAATTAGAAACACTCATATAAAAAGAAAAGCTTCGATAATTTATCGAAGCTTTTCTAGTTTATTTATAATGTGATTATTGCCCTAAAGCAACACGCTCAAAAGCAGTAATACTAATATCGCCATAGGATTTCACGTAATCGGCAACACTTATTTTACTGTCTTTAATAAATGCTTGGTTTACTAATGTGTTGTCTTTAAAGAAACGTTTTAATTTTCCTTTAGCAATATTATCAAGCATAGCTTCTGGTTTTCCTTCAGCTCTTAATTGATCTTTAGCAATTTCAATTTCTTTTTCAATAATTGAAGCATCAACTCTATCTTCATTAAGTGCAATAGGATTCATAGCAGCGGCTTGCATAGCAACATCTTTTGCAGCTGTACTTGCCCCTTCAACATTAGCAGATAACCCTACTAAAGTTGCAATTTTATTTCCGGCATGAATATAAGACCCTACAAAAGGAGCTTTTAGCTTAGCAAAAGCGTTAATCTCTAATTTTTCACCAATAACACCAGTTTGCTCAATTAATTTATCGGCAACTGTCATACCTTGAAAATCTGCAGCTAAAAATTCTTCTTTAGAAGCATAGTTTAAGGCTGTTTCAGCCAATTCTTTAGCTAAGTTTACAAAATTTTCATTTTTGCCTACAAAATCTGTTTCACATCCTAATACAATAGAAACTCCTACTGTATGAGTATCGTTTACTTTTGCAATCGCTGCACCTTCAGTTGATTCACGATCAGCTCTATTTGCAGCAACTTTTTGTCCTTTTTTACGTAATAATTCAATGGCTTTGTCAAAATCACCTTCAGATTCTACTAATGCTTTTTTACAATCCATCATTCCTGCGCCTGTAGCTTTTCTTAGCTTCATTACATCGGCTGCTGATATCTTTGTCATAATATTATGATATTTAGTATTATAAAATAAAAGTCGTTTAATTGTTTCTTGTCAGAAAAACTAAACGACTTTATAGGTATTAAAAAATTGTTTATTCTTCTTCTTGAGATGCTACAGGAGTAACAACTTTAGCTTTTGCCACTTCTTTTACTTCAACAGCTTCAGTTTTTGGTTTAGCTACTTTTTTAACTTCAGTCTTTGGTGTTGGCGCATCTTTACCTTCGTCTTTAGCGGTTTTTTCAGCTTTTCTTTCAGCTAATCCACCTGCAATTGCATCGGTAACATGAGATAAAATTTTATCAATAGACTTAGAAGCATCATCATTTGCTGGTATTACATAATCCACTTGTCTTGGGTCAGAATTTGTATCAACCATTGCAAATATTGGAATGTTTAATTTCTGTGCTTCTTTAATGGCGATGTGTTCACGCTTAATGTCTACTACAAATAGTGCTCCTGGAAGACGTGTCATATCAGAAATAGAACCTAAATTCTTTTCTAATTTTGCTCTTAAACGATCTACTTGCAAACGTTCTTTTTTAGAAAGGGTTAAAAATGTACCATCTTTCTTCATTCTATCAATAGACGCCATTTTTTTAACGGCTTTTCTAATAGTAACAAAGTTAGTTAACATTCCACCTGGCCATCTTTCAGTGATGTAAGGCATGTTTACGTTTCCTGCTTTGTCTGAAACAATATCTTTGGCTTGTTTTTTGGTAGCTACAAATAATATTTTTCTACCAGATGCTGCAATTTTTGCTAAAGCTTGAGAGGCTTCTTCTAGTTTTGCAGCTGTTTTGTAAAGGTTAATAATATGGATACCGTTACGTTCCATATAAATGTAAGGAGCCATATTTGGATCCCATTTTCTGGTTAAATGTCCAAAGTGAACACCACCGTTAAGTAATTCTTTTACTTCTACTTTTGTCATTTTGTAATAGTTTACGTTCTGTTGAATTAGCAATGATTAAGTGGCTTTTATTAAGGCCTTAACCATTTAGATGCTAAACTAAATCCTGACGAAGTCGTCATGGACAACAATAACTGATTTAAATTTTGTTTTGTATTAACGTTTAGAGAACTGGAATTTTTTACGCGCTTTTTTCTGTCCGAATTTTTTACGCTCAACCATTCTTGGGTCTCTTGTTAATAATCCTTCAGGTTTTAAGATACTTCTGTTTTCTTCATCTAATTCGCACATTGCACGAGATAAAGCTAACCGAACCGCCTCAGCCTGACCTGTTACACCTCCACCAAATACATTAACTTTAATGTCAAAGTTTTTTTCGTTGTTAGTCAATACTAACGGCTGGTTTACTTTGTATTGTAAAGTAGCTGTAGGGAAATAGGTGTTAACCTCTTTTTTGTTCACGGTAATGTTTCCTTTTCCTTTTGAAACATATACACGAGCAACTGCAGTTTTTCTACGACCAATTTTGTGAATTACTTCCATTAGTTAACTTCGTTTAAGTTAATTGCCTTAGGTTTTTGAGCTTCGTGAGAATGCTCAGCACCTACAACAACATTTAAATTACGGAATAATGCTGCACCTAGTTTGTTTTTAGGTAACATTCCTTTGATTGACTTTTCTACTAATCGTGCCGGACTTTTTCCAAACAATTCGGTAGCAGTTAAAGTTCTTTGACCACCTGGATAACCTGTGTGACGTACATACGTTTTGTCTGTCCATTTGTTACCCGATAAGTTGATTTTTTCGGCATTGATAACAATAACGTTATCGCCGCAATCAACGTGTGGTGTGAAGCTAGGTTTATGTTTACCTCTTAAAAGTATTGCAACTTTAGAAGCCAAACGACCTAGAGTTTGTCCTTCAGCATCAACCAAAACCCACTCCTTATTTACAGTAGCTTTGTTTGCTGAAATCGTTTTGTAGCTTAATGTATCCACACTAAATTATTTTTCTAATTAAACATTCCTCTTTCAAAAAGAGTTTGCAAATTTACAATTATATATTTGATTAACAAATAGTAAAGAGTGTTTATTTTTAGAAGGTATTTGTATTGATTTTTACAATTGAAAAGCGTTGTGTATATGTTAAATAAGTTATTTTTTAGAAAATCAATTTTCAAAATGTAGCAGCGCTATTAAGTTTAATCCATAAGAGGTATAAATGGGGTAAAGTATTTAGGGATAAACAGCTCTAATTTAGTTGTAAGCTGGGAAAACATTCCATGGTCTGAAATATTTTTGGATTGGTCTCAAGGGATTACCAGTTTCCTAGATTCAGCAGATGATTTATTTGGAGGGTTACAAATAGGAATTTTAGATTAAAAACCTGAAAAATCTTCTTGCTTAAATGACGTATCGTTTTGCTTTATAATGCTGTATTTAACCCTTAGATGAAAC
>CAYQME010000071.1:0-11026 GCA_964418645.1 uncultured Flavobacteriaceae bacterium | reverse complement strand
CTAATCCATTTTTACTTCTTACAAATACTTCCCAAAGTGGCCAGTTTTTTTTCATAATTTAATTTTTAAACTGCTTGTTTATCTTGTCTTTCTGGTTGTTTTTCAGCATAAGCCATAGCTGCATCTCTAACCCATTGACCGTTGTTGTGAGCTGAAATTCTTGCTTTCATCCGCTCTTTATTACAAGGACCATGACCTTTAACTACTTGCCAAAATTCATCCCAATCAATTTCTCCCCAATCATGTTGTTGTTTCTCTTCATTCCATTTTAAATCTGGGTCAGGAATTGTAAGACCCAAAATATCTGCTTGTGGAACTGTTTGATCTATAAATTGTTGTCGCAATTCATCATTAGTTTTTCGCTTTAATTTCCATTTTACTGATTGTTCTGTATTTGGTGAATCTTCATCTTTAGGACCAAACATCATGAGTGATGGCCACCAAAAGCGGTTTAAAGCATCTTGTGCCATATCTTTTTGCTCTTGAGTTCCTTTCATAAGAGTAACTAAAATTTCATATCCTTGACGTTGATGAAAACTTTCTTCTTTACATATTCTTACCATAGCTCGAGCATAAGGACCATATGATGTTCCACATAATGCCACTTGATTTATTATTGCTGCTCCATCAACCAACCAACCAATTGCTCCCATATCTGCCCAAGAAATGGCAGGATAATTGAAAATACTTGAATACTTTGCTTTTCCTGAATGTAGTTGCTCAAATAGTTCATCTCTTGAAATACCAAGAGTTTCGGTTCCACTATATAAATACAATCCATGTCCAGCTTCGTCTTGTACTTTTGCCAAAAGCGCTACTTTACGACGTAGCGAAGGTGCTCTTGTAATCCAATTACCTTCAGGAAGCATCCCAATAATTTCAGAATGTGCGTGTTGAGACATTTGTCTTATGTGAGTTTGCCTGTATTTTTCGGGCATCCAATCTTTAGGTTCTATCTTTTCGTCACGTGCTATACGTGCTTCAAATTGTTCTTCTAAATTTTTTATTTGTTCTTCACTCATAAGCCTCTCCCATACCCTCTCCAAAGGAAAGGGCTATTATGGGTTTATTTATTATTTTTGCTTTTAAACATCAAAATCTACTTTTACTTTTTTACTTGTTGGTACTGATTGACAACTCAAAATAAAGTTGTTTTCTACTTCTCTTTCTTCAAGTGCATAATTGACTTTCATTTCTACAGAACCTTCAATTATTTTACATTTGCATGTACTACAAACACCTCCTTTGCACGCAAAGGGTAAATCTGCTCCAGCTTCAAGTGCTCCATCTAAAATGGTATCAGAATTATCATCCATGATAAAATGAAACTCTGTCCCTCCATCTATAATGGTTACTTCGGTTCCTTCAGCTTTTTGTTCAAGAGCTTCAGCTATCTTTTTATCTACAGCATCTGTACTTCCAGAGAAAAATAATTCGAAATGAATTTTTTCTTTGCCTAATCCTGCTGCTTGTAATTCATCTCTTATCAGGAAAATCATTTCTTGTGGACCACAAATAAAACAATGATTCGTATCTTCTATATCAATAAAGGTTTTTGTTAAAACTGCTAACTTTTCTTTATCAAATCGACCATTTAAAAAAGGAATATCACGTTGTTCTTTTGTAAGGAAATAAAAAGCTTGAAATCTTCCAAAGAACATATTTTTAAACCGTTCAATTTCTTCTTTAAAGATAATTGATTTTACCGTTTGATTTAAATAAAATAATTTGAATGTACTTTTAGGCTCAAGGGTTAAATGTGTTTTTATTATGGAGAGCAAAGGAGTAATACCGCTTCCTGCTGCAAAAGCTATATAGTTTTTAGAAGTTTCTGATTCTACATCAACATAGAAATTTCCTGTAGGCTCCATGATCTCAATAGAATTACCTGATTTTAATTCAGAATTAGCAAATGTAGAAAACACTCCTCCTGGAATTTGCTTAATGGCTACTTTCCATTTATTTTCAATTGGACTAGAACACAAAGAATACGAACGACGTACATCTTCTCCATTAATGTCTTGTTTTAAAGTTAAATGCTGTCCTTGAATAAATTTAAACCGCTCTTGTAAATGATATGGAATATCAAAAGTCACAACTGAGGTGTCTTTTGTTTCTTTGTAAATATCAGCAATTTTTATTTTATGAAACTCTGCCATGAAACTATTTAAATTCAACAAATAATTAAACTAACGATTGTTAGTCTCGTTTACAAATTTACAAAAATTAGATAAACTATTTAATAATTCCCATTAATAAAACTTGGCTAAGATCAGCAGCTAATTGGGGTGGGTTTAGATCTTCCTTATTAGGAATCCAAATATACAGAGAACGAAGGGTTGACAGTATCGAAAACAACATTACTTCGGCATTTGTGCTTTTAAGCTCATTATTTTGGATCCCTTGCTCTATAATTTGCCTGAAATTATCTTCATAATCTAATCGTAATTTCAAATAATAATCTAGATTATCTTCAAGATGCATCCAATCATTATTGAGTGATGCCATTCCGTAAACATTATTAGATGTAATATTTACATGAAGTATTACTATATTATTTATTTTATCAATACTAGAACTTTTTGAGTTCATAATATGTTCCATACCAATGGTAAACTCTTCAGCCAAAGAAATAATAATATTTGAAAGTATCTCTTGTTTAGAACTAATATGATTATATAAACTAGCCGCTTTCATACCCATTGCCTTAGCGATATCTCGCATGGTTACAGCGCTAAATCCTTTTTCTTTAAAAAGAATTGCCGAAGTTTTAATAATCTCATCTTTTCGGGTTTCTGTTCTCATATTAATGGTTGAATATACAGAAAAATGAATAACGAATCGGAAAAAGTATAAATCAATACAGATTCTGAAAAAAAATGAATTTTGATAACTAACTTAAAAATCTTAATTTAGTAAAAACCAACAATTTATGAAACTCAACAGAAGAGAATGGCTAAAAACAGCTAGTTTAGCTGGTGGTCTCACATTATTAAATGGCTTAACCGGAATACAGCCATTATCTGCCGAAGAGATAAGAAAGTTTAACCCTAGAGTATTTTCAAACCCCATTAGATTAAGTTCCAATGAAAATCCTTATGGTCCTTCCGAAAGAGTAAGAAATGCAGTTACAAAAGCCTTTAACGATGGCTGCAGATATCCTTATGCCTATGCCGATGATCTTGCATTAAAATTAGCAGAGAAACATGGTGTAGCACCCGAAAGTGTAATTATTACTGGAGGCTCTACAGAAGGTTTAAAAATTGCTGGGATTACTTTTACAGCAGATGGTGGCGAAATAATTGCTGCAAAACCTACATTTCTAGCAATGATGCAATATGCCGAAATGTGGGGCGCAAATATTAACTGGGTTCCTGTAGATGAAAATTTAGGTTATGATTTACAAGAAATTGAAAAACGGATTTCATCAAAAACTAAAATGGTGTTTTTATGTAACCCTAACAATCCAACATCTACACTTTTACCAAAAGATACACTTATCGATTTTTGTTCTTCAGTTAGTAAAAAAACTTTAGTTTTTAGTGATGAAGCCTATTACGATTATATTGATGATCCCAATTATCCATCCATGATAGATTTAGTAAAAAAGGGTGAAAATATTATTGTTTCAAAAACTTTCTCTAAAGTATATGGAATGGCAGGAATGCGTATAGGTTATCTTATTGCCAAACCAGAATTAGCCAAAATAATTAGAGCAAATGTGGTTGCTATGAGTAATGTATATGCCATTGAAGGTGCAAAAGAGGCTCTATTAGATAAAGAGTTTTATAATTTTGCTCTTCAAAAAAATAAAGAAGCTAAACAAATTATTTATAAAACCCTTGACCATTTAGAGCTAGACTATATTAAATCGAGTACTAATTTTATATTCTTTAAGTCTGGGAAAAACATTAACCAATTGGGCGCAAAAATGTTAGAAAAAGAGATTAAAATTGGGCGTGCTTTCCCTCCATTTTATGATTGGTGTAGAATAAGTACTGGGACATTAGAAGAAGTTCAATTGTTTTCAAATGCATTGATTTCTCAATACTAACCATAGCTAAAAAAAGAAACGCTAGATCTCTTTGTAAACAAAGTTCAACTAGCGCTTCAATATTTGATTAATAGCACTGTAAATGTAACTCTATAAGTATATGCTTACCTCCTTTTTCGACTAGCGTATTGTTAAACTAGATGAATGGGAAACATGTGCATATTTAATCGATTAAATCAACTTATTATGCTTTGCTTTTTGCACTGCTTCCAATTTATTATGTACTTGTAGCTTTTTATAAATGTTTTCAATATGCTTACGAATAGTCCCTGTTGATATTATAAGATTCTTTGCAATTAAATTATAACTTAAGCCTTTACTTAACTGTTCCAAAACTTCTATTTCTCTTTTTGTAAGCTTAATATTCTCCTGTTCTAGTCTATTATCAATCTCAATCGGGTTTCGCAATAACCGAAGTGTTTTTAAAGCAATTGAAGGATTCATTGCAGCACCTCCATTTAAGGTATCCACAATACCATCGTGTAAATCTTTGGCATTAATTTCTTTTAGCAAATACCCATCGGCTCCTGCTTTTATAGCATTGAAAATATTTTCGTCATTATCAAAAACTGTAAGCATAATAATTTTAATATGTGGATACTTTTGTTTTACAATTTCTGTCGTTTCAATACCATTTAAAATTGGCATTTCAATATCCATTAATATTAAATCAATATTGTGATTGTCTTCTAATTTAACTAACAAATCCGACCCATGTACAGCTGAAAACTTAACATACAAATCTTCAAAAAAAGACAGCTTCTCTTTTACTGCTTTTGTTAAAAACGAATTATCATCTACTATGGCTATTTTAATGTTCATTACTAACTGTTAATTATTAAAACTATTGAGGTGCCTTTATTTTTTGTTGAATTAATTACTATTTCTGCTACGATATCATTAGCTCTTTTCTTCATATTATTAATTCCGTTACTATATTCTATCTTACTTTCATCATACCCTTTTCCATTATCTGTAATTTGGATATTAATTTTATCATCTACTGTAATAACATCTATACTTATTTTTGATGCTTCGGCATACTTTAAAGCATTATTTACAGCTTCTTGAATAATACGATAAATATTCATTCCTTGAACTGAAGTGAACGTTTTTTCCTTATCAATATTAGTTTCACAAGTAAATTCAAATACAGTATTAATTGTTGTAGTATTTGCTTTATCAATAAAATTTGTAATTCGTGATTTTAGGTCTTCAAAGGTAATTTTACTTTTATTCATTGCCCAAATGGTATCGCGCAACTCATAAATAGTGTCTCTTGTAAAAGAACTTATACCAGAAAGTTTATCTTCTAATCCTTGATTGGTAATATTAAAGTCATACTTTAAATTATCTAATGAAGAAATAATAAAAGTAAGCTGTGCTCCAATATTATCGTGTAAATCTCTTGATATTCTCAAGCGTTGTTCTTGAAGCTTATTCTGTGTTTCAATTTTAACTAAAGCATCTTTAAGCTCATTTTCTTTTTGAAGTTGCTTATTTTTTGTTCTTTGTTGATTATAAAATAAATATCCCAAAATAAATAAAACTATAGCTAGAACACTTAACCCAAGAATTTGAATATTTTTTTTACTAATATTTAATTCCTTTTCAGCAATATCTGCACGTTGTAATAAGTTTTCTTTTTCTTTTTTTTCGGTTTCGTATTTGGTCTCTAACTCAAAAATGGTTTTGGTTTTATTGTCTTCAAACAAGCTATCCTTACCAATGGCATACTTTTCATAATAAATAAATGCTTGTTTATAATTTCCTAATTTAGCTTCAACACTAGCAAGTAACTTGTATACTTCAATTTCAAATTCTTTAAACCCCTTTTCTTTAATGATTTTTAAAGCATCCTTGCCTTCGATTGAGGACGATTTAAACTTATTTTCTTTAGCATAGCTTTTTGCTAAACCTATTTGTGCATACGCCAATTCGTATAAATTTTGATCTTTTTTAAAAAGTGAAATTGCTTCTTTATAAATTTTTTGTGCTTGTTTATATTGCTTTAAACTGTCTTTTGCTATAGCAATATTGCTTAACATATATGGTACATACCTGTTGTATCCTAGCTTTGCATATAACTCCTTTGCTTCTTTTGAGTATGTAATAGAATTGTCAAACTCCTTTACATTTAATAATACAGACCCAATATTTCCTTTAGTAACCACAATGCCAAAATTGTAGTTGTTATCTTCATAAATCTTTAAAGCCCTTTTATAGTAATTTAAAACTTTATCGTATTCCTTTTGTTTTTTATAAACAATGCCAATATTTCCTAGAACCATAGGAACTTTACTAAATTCTACATCTTCTTCTTCATAAATCTTTAAGGCTTCAAAGTAATTTTCTAAGGCCTTTGGGAAATCGCCTTTTAAATCATAAACAATACCTAGGTTATTGTAAGAATCGGCTGCTCCTACAATATGCCCAATTTGAAGTTTTATATCTAAGCTTTTTTGATGATATATCTGGGCACTATCTAAAACACCAAGACCATCAAAACAATTTGCTAAACTATTATATGAGGAAGCAATAGCTTTTTGGTTATTTATCTTTTTTGAAATACGTAATGATTTTCTAGCATAAAAAAGGGCGCTATCTATATTAGAGTTTTTAAACTCCCAAGAAATCTCATTTAACGTATTAACTAATAGTTGCCCTTTTTGTGTTTTAGAAATTTTCAATAAACTGTCTAATTTAGCACTTGTTTTAGTTTGCGATTGAAGAAAAAATGCTGATAATAAAAACAACAAGAACAAAAAGTTTTTCATGAAAATGCCTGTAGATTTAATTGTTGCATGAAGATACTAATTTTAATTTATTGTAATTTATTAATTATATGCATTGATTGTCGAAATTCTAAAAGTGTATTTTCTGTAAACGCATTAATCCCATCTATATCTTCTTCTAACTGTTTATCTTTAATTTCTAAAGCATTTTTAATGTTTTTTAAAGAAATCAATATTTTTTCAAACCTGTCTTCAATACTTTTATGAAAACTTCTAGAAATAGTTAAATGTTGTTCTTGTAACTGATTTTTAATTTTCATCTTAACCCATTTGGCTTTGAGATTTTCTTCTTTAACAAAATTTTGTTCTTTAGTTCTCTTAAGACTAATGATAGTGAAAATGATTAAACTAACAATTAATAATGCACTTATAACACGATATATTTTTAAATTTGAATAGTGAAATTGCAGATTTTCTTTAGTATATCGAATACGATTCATAATATCTTCTTCACCAAGATTAACAAACTTTGATTCTTTAGAGACAGAAAACGCATTTTTCTTTAAATTAGATTCTTGCTGAAAGTCAAACTTAAAAGATTCCAAATTACCTGAAAATGAGAACATACTAAAAGCGCAGAAGACACCTATAAAGAAAAGAGAAATCAACTTAAACCTAAGCAACAAAAAAAGCATCAGCAGTTTTCTGAAAAAACAGAATAATACACCTGACGCCTTTTTAAAAAAATTGATTAATAGCAAACTCAAGATATGGTTTTTTATGTTCTAAAATATATTTTTTTCGATGAGAAGCAATTAAAAAAGATGAAGAGTATTGACGATTTTTATATCAAAAAAAACTTTAAATTTTTGTTAATCATTTCTGTTTTTTTTATTCAAATTCTAGGTTTGAGTTAAATTTTTGTTTACCTTTTAAGATTGTATGCGCTTATAGTATTTCCTTTAGATTTAAAATATAAAACACCCTCTATATCATCAACCTCATACATTGGTTTCTTATCCTTTAAAATTATTTCGCTTAATTTCTGACCAGAATCCTTATCTACTTTTACCAAACCAACACCTGCGCTAAGTTTTGTTAAAATAAAGGCTGAATTTTCTGTTGCTTTTGTGGCTTTAAACCTTTTTCCAAGTTCTTTGAATGATGCAGTAGCAATATTAGTAAACCCTTCTTGATAATTCTCCATTCGCCTAGTCTCAGAATGATATGATCCTAAAGCCACTTTATTTGCTCCAGCTTGATATGCTGATGCACTTGCCATGGTCATAGCAGAAACTGTTAATGCAGCCATAAATACTTTACCAAATGTACTTATACCTGGTGCTTTATAATACGTGTGCCATTTTTGGCCTCCTTGAAAATCTAACATTGTTAAATTTTGATTAGAGGTTAACAAAATGCCATTTTGTCTAACACTCATACTTGTAGGGTCTTCTTTCCCTTCAAAACCTAAATCTTTTGCAAGTAATCCATATTCACCATTTGTTCCATCAATTTCATAAACACCATCCTTACAGGATACCAAGAAACGGTCTCTAGCTTCATCGTATGCTGATGTAACAGATTTAGAGTTTTTATATTTAACCGCTTTTTCAAATACTGATTCACCAGTATTCATATCAATAATATCTGTATCACTCTGTGAGATATATAAAACACCTTTATCAACCCTTGCCATGATTTGAATACCTGAACCTGTTTTTAAAGGTTTTTTCCATAAAGGCGTACCATCAAAACCAACTTTGTTTACTCCTCCAGAAGACACTCCAAACAAAATACCATCATCTTCAATATAAAAATGACTTATAATTCCTTTTGTTTTAGGCGATTTCTCCCATAAATCTGCCCCAGTATTTAAATCTAAAAGATAAACTTTAGACTGACCAGAACCTTTTAATTTATTGCCAATTTTTCCAGCCAAACCTTTTTTTCCACTACTTAAAATATTAGTAACAATGGCTAAACCATGATTTGTAAAATTAATTCGAGATATTACTCCTTTAAGTTTGTTTCCTTCTGGCCACATTACGTTACCATTTTCTGCATTTACTTTATAAACTACAGTATTATCTCCTTTTGATCTAAATGCGTAAATCTCTTTAGTGTCTTCATTTGTAATGATTCTTGTTGCATTTTTAACATCCGCAGTCCATTTAACAGCACCCGAACTAATTGAATAACATGTAATATTCTTTACCCCTGGAATTACAATATTATCTCCCATTATATCAGGCATACCACTCATTAGATTTGCTCCTTTACGTTCAAAAATACGCACCAATTCTCCTGTTAACATATCGTATAATCCTACTCCTCCTTTGTATTGTCCTAAGCCTTCTTCTTTGTGCATCCCATTAACAACAAACTTCATTTCTGGTGTAATAAAATGACGGCTAGTCACACCATTTTTCCAATTTTCTGCTTTAGAATTGAATACCATTTTTCCTGCAACTATATCAACAACAGAAGTGTGCATCATCATACCTTTGGGTTTAATTATTAAGTATGGTGTTCCTGTAACAAACTCTAAATTTTCTTCCTTTACCTTCTTTAATCTGTCTATTTTAAAAGCAACTTCTTTAGAGTTTGGTTTAATGCCAATCAAAGCTTCTCCTGTAGAGGCTAATAGTGTTCCTGTTTCTGTCAACAACATCCATTTAACCTGACCACTAAAAGTGTATTGATGCTCTGGAGTATCTATACTTTGTGCATTAAATGATATGGATAATAAAAAACTTATTACCAATAACATAGTAGATTTAAATTTTTGCATAGTTGAATTATTTAGAATTAGTAAAGTGCCAAACTACAACCTTATAAAAATGAAATCAATACGATGAATTACGTATATTTTAAAAAAGATTCCAGACCACTTCGCTGAAAGATATTAGTGCCAAGACTTAACTAAAAGACCATTAACTACTTTTAAAATCGGATATAAGGAAATTGTAATTGAAGCATGGATTTCTTTTCCTCTAAATCCTGAAGAAATTGTTGATGAGATTTAGAGCTTGGATTAAAAGGTTTATGTAATAATCCTTTTTGAATACTATCTACTTCATTCATAATCGCTATAGTACCTTGAGATATCCAAACCTGTTGAAACTTCTCCCAAATGTAGTTAATCGCCATTTCACTTGGATGAATCATATCATCAGCATAAAAACGATAATTCCGAAGTTCGTCCATCATAATCTCATAGGAAGGAAAATAATAAGTGTTTTCTCTTTCATTAATTACCTGATGAATGCCTGAGATAAGATGTGACTTACTCAAATTGTTCTCAACAAAGCCATCTTTTATATGACGTATTGGAGATACTGTAAAAATAATTGAAACTTTAGGATTCACTTGTTTAAGCAACACATTAATTGCTTGCAAACTGTTTACTACCTCATCTATTGAAAGCAATTCTTTTAAAAACTTTTTCTGAGGTAGTTTATGACAATTTGCTACAATACTATCATCCTCTATAAATCGATACACCCAAGACGTCCCAAGAGTAATAATAATATGTGTGGCAGTACTTAGTTGATGCGTTGTCGAGCGAGTTTGTTTGTTTAACTCCTCCAACAAAGTTTCTTTTGAAGGGTTACTTAATTTTGAATGTGCATTAAAACAATGCCAATGTTCATCATGAAAAAAAATATCCTTTTTTGAATATTCTTTTTCGTTTATCGCATTTGTAATAAGTGCTTCAATAGCTTTTGGGTGAAATAAAATTCCAAAAGGATTACAGGTGTTTTGAAATTTGAAATAGTCTAGCTTCTTACCCATATTTTCAACAAAACATGAGCCAATCAACAGCAATTTAGAATTATAGTCTATTAGATTATTAGACTGCTTAGATAATGGTATTTTGGTTAGTAATTTCATTAAATGGATTCCTGCCATCGCAGGAATGACAACTTAATTTATATAATCCTTTGCCTTTAACAATGCTTCTTTAATCCCTTCAGGATATTTTCCTCCAGCGGTTGCAAAAAATGGTTGTCCTCCTCCACCTCCTTGAATGAGTTTTCCTAATTCTCTAACCACCTTTCCTGCATCTAAATCCTTACTAGCAACTAATTCTTTAGATATATAACACGATAACAATGCTTTCCCATTTTGGTTAGTTGCAAATAATAGAAATAAATTATTATACTCTTTTCCAAGTGCAAAAGCCAAGTCTTTAATTCCTGAAGCATCTAAATTTACTTCTTTAGCCAAAAAC
>CAYQME010000070.1:0-11201 GCA_964418645.1 uncultured Flavobacteriaceae bacterium | reverse complement strand
TTATTTATAAAAAAGATTTTCATAGCTCTATTCCTGTGCTAGTGTTGAGTGGGTTAAAATAAAATTTGGGGATGTAGCTCAGTTGGCTAGAGCGCTTGACTGGCAGTCAAGAGGTCGTGGGTTCGACTCCCATCTTCTCCACTAGTTATTATAAGGCTTTCAAATTATTGAAAGTCTTTTTTTATATAGGTTTCTATGTGCCAAGGAAAAGATAATTCTTTGGCTTTGAGCTCAAATCCATTTTCAACAAAAAGCGCTCTAACTGATGCCACCCGATGTACATAAGGCTTAAATGAATTCCCTGTCAATTTCATAAACAAGACCATTAAGCCTCGAAATATATCAGTAATAAAGCCATCTAGAGGATAACTCAATGAAATGGTATTTATAGATTTTTCACAAGCTAAATTTAAAATAGCTTCAAAATCGGGGTAGCAACAAATTACTTTATCCAATGTAACATAATCTACTTTAGGTAATCCTTCAGCTTTGTCGGTAAAATCTCCCACAATAAAATGGGTACTCTCTTTAAAGTTATTTTTTGCAGCATGTTCTTGAGCTAAATTTGTATAACCCGTAGATGCATCTACACCAAAGGTTTGTTTCCCACCATGATTTAAAAACCACCACTGTATCGCGCCAATACCACCACCTACGTCAATGAGAGATTCTCCAGGATTGGTTTTTTCTAATTGTCCAATGAGTTTTTTGGTAACTCTGGATGGACCCTTTTTTAAATAGCTTTTATACTGTTTTTTAGCGGTCTTTAGATCAAAAAATTGGTCTGCACCACAACAATGTTCTTTTATATTTGTCATATATGTTTTAAGAAAGGGGAATTAATAATCAATTTAAAAGTACTATATTTTGGTTAATCTACAAACCTAAGTAATAGATTTAGGCAATGCATCCAACGGTTTAATTTCTTAAAAAAGCAATAGAAACATCTACAACCTCTTGTAATTCATTTGATAAATATTTCTTTTCCCAAGGATGACTTGTTCCAAATACATGGTTTGCACCTTCAATAATTTTTAAAGTGCTATTAGGATTCCATTGATGTAATGTTTTTGCTTCTTCAACAAAAACAGATGAGTCATTATCACCATGAATTATTAAATGAGGAATTTTTAAGTTTGTGACAGCTCGTTTAATTGTAAGTCGCTCTTCATTATTTACAAAACCTTCATAAAACTGAAAGTAATGAGGCATCTGTTGTTTTGTTCTTCCGTTTTCTACAAACATAACACCTTCTTGTTTCCATTGTTCTAAAAGATGTCCACTCGGAAAACGTGCTTTATAATTACTTACACCAGCCAAACTTATAATGTTTTTAACCCTCGAATCTTCTTCGGCTTTAATAGAGACTATGCCACCACCACGACTATGACCTAGTAAAGTGATATTGTTAGAATCTGCGTTAGTTTTTAAGTTAGGATTTTTGCAAACCCAATCAATAACAGCTACTAAGTCATCTAATTCTTTTGTGTAATTATTATTTCCAAAAGCTTCTAGGTCAAGAAAATCAATAGGCTGTTCTTCAGTTCCACCATTATGTGAAAAGTTGAACTTTATAAAACAAAAACCAGATTTAGCAAATGTTTCTGCCATGATATTCCACGCGCCCCAATCTTTGAAACCTTTGTAACCATGACAAAAAATTACGGTTGGTTTAGGTGAATCATCAGCTTTATAAAACACATCAACAAGAATGGGCTTATTATGCTTTCCTTCTACGATAATATTTTTAGTAATAGTCATCTTAAACTTCTTTTTCAGTAAAAGGCATCTCAGGATTATTGATTTCTAAAATTAATGATTTAAGTTCAGTATAAAAACTATCTAGAGTGTCTTGAGTTATTAACGAATCTTTTTTAGCTCCATTTCCACTTTTATCTTTTTTAGCAAACTTTAAAAAGCCAGCATTTAAGTTTTTAAACGAGATTATACCAGCTTCAGTAGGATGCGTGAAAGGGCTGTTTTTATTTAGCATATACGCATACATAAGTACTTGGAAACTTTTGCTATACTTTATATAATCTGTTGTAATGTCTTCCCAGTTAACAATCTCGACTTTGGGTCGTTCCACCTTTCCAGTTTTATAATCTATTATTCGCATAGACCCATTATATTCATCTACACGATCTACCTTTCCTTTAAGATGGACAGGAAAATCTACCTCTGGAATATCTATGCTTACATTTAAATCTGTTTCTATTTGAAGTATTTTAATAGTATTTCCTTTTTGTAATGCTTTAATTTCAGACTTTAAAAAGTTAGACATATAACGTTTGGCTATTTCGAAAATGATGAGGTTTTTGCCTTTAGTAATATCGCCAGCCTTATAAATTTCTTGAAAATGACGCATAATTGTGTTTTCTATTTTATGCTTCATTTCATTTATTAAAGCCACGGAAAGCATCTGGTTTTCTAAAGGTTTATAGAAATCTTCAAGCGTATTATGTATAACAGTTCCTAAAGTGTTTGCCGCTACTGTTTCTTCAACACTATCAAGCTCTTTAATATCAAGTATTTTTTGATAATAAAAATCTATAGGATTCCTTATATAGTTGGTTAAAGCAGAAGGCGACAATCCTTTTTCTGCTATGGATTGTATTTTTAGGAGGACATCTTTTGTTTTAGAAATTTCTACTATTTGCTTTTTAATTTGAGGCGTTTTAGGAGTAACTATGGTTTGTGTTAAGCTGTGAATACCTTCTATTTCTAACTGAGTGATAAACCTGCTTTTTTCTCCACCATTTAACACATCTGGCTCAGTATTGTAAATAACGTAAACCTTTTTTGCGCGTTGTAATAGCCTAAAAAAATGATAGGTGTAAACGGCATCTTTTTCTTTATAAGTTGGCATTCCATTTTCCCGTTTAACATCAAACGGAATAAAAGAATTATTGCTTTTTCCTGAAGGCAAAATACCTTCATTTACCGAAGAGATAATAACAGTTTCAAAATCTAAAACGCGGGATTCTAACATTCCCATAATTTGAAGACCTTGTAAAGGTTCTCCTTTAAAATCTAAGGATTCACTACTTAATATTTCTTTATATAAGCTATATAACACCCCAATTGTATTTATGTAGTTATATTTAGAATTAAGTTCTTTAAGCGTATTAAACACCTCATTAAACTTATATAAATATTCTAGAGCTAAAAGGTTTTTGCTTTTATTCTCTTGTAAAGATGCCTTAACTTTTAAAATAAGGGACAAACAATTTTGTAGTGCGATGTTTGGATTATTTTCCCAGTTACTAAACAACAATGTAATTAGGATTTCTTTTTTAGGCTCCAATTTTATAAGATTAGCTGCTGTTAAAAACGCGAGATTATTAACATGAATTTTTTCAATAATTCCTTCGGCTAAATCACAATCTTTATTTATAAATAAGGGTCTGATGAATTGATGGGTTAGAACTGCAATAACATTTTTATAATAAAATGAAGGGTTGTTGTCTTTTTGTAACACAAATAATTGATCAAACAATGATGCCAGAGGAATTGATTGTAATGGAAAACCCATTGTTATATTTAGAGCCTCTATATTATTTGGGATTGAATTTAATACTGGAATTAATAAGTTCTCGTCTCCCAGAACGACAGCTGTATTATTTAAGTGACCATTTTCGGTTTTTAGGGTTAAAAGTAGTTCGCCAATATATTTTGCTTGACCAACATTTTTTGGAATTCCAATAATGGAAATATGCTTTTCTTCGGAATAATTATTCTGTATCCATTTAAAAGGCGCGTTTTTAAAATACTTCCAGGAATTTTTATAATCTCTAATAAAAAACCCAGCATCATGGTAAGAATTCTTTATAAAAGCTTTATCGGTATCCCAATAAATAAGAGCAATATCATTGTGAAGTAGCTCTTGAATAATAGTAGACTCGGCAGAGTTTAAAGCATTAAAACCAAGGAAAATATGTTGCTTTGAGTTATTAAATTGAATATAACTCTCTAAATTACCAACAGCTTCTTTATAAATTAAGCCTTGATAACCTAATCCTTTATTAATTAGATTAGTTGAAAGGCTTTCATAATATGTGTTTAAGGAATTCCAAAAAGACAAATAGTTTTGTACTAATTGCGTTTGATTTTTTTCTAGCGACCAATGATTAATATCCTGTATGGCGCTTAAATAATTAAAAATAGTCTTTGAGGAAATTAAATAACGATCTATTTCGTTAAAATCTTGTAAGAGTGTTTGCGCCCATTTTGAAAATGTATCAAAAGAATCTAAACTTTCTTTTGGGGTAAGTTGAAGATATACTTCATAAAACTCGAAAAGAAGCTCTGTATTTGCAAGTTGTTTAAGGTGTGATAGTTCTTCTACAAATTCTTCGATACTTAAAATAGTAGGAGCGAAAATTGTTTGAGAAGTGATGTTGGATAATTCATGTTTTAAAAATGTTCCTGCTCGTTTACTGGGAAGAACAAAAGTAATTTGAGAGATATCAACAAACTTACTTTTTAAGTTTATTAGAACATCATGGATAAAACTTGTCATTGTATAAAAATAAAAAACGCTTCGAAATTTCGAAGCGTTTTTTAAACTTATTTAATGTGAAGAATTAGTTTTTAACTAAATTAATTTCAACCCTTCTGTTATTTGCTTTTCCTGCTCTTGTATCATTAGATGCAATAGGATTACTTTCCCCATAACCTTTAGCAGTAAGTCGGTTAGAAGCAATACCATTCTTTATTAAATAATTCATCACAGAGTTAGCTCTATCTTCAGACAATTTCATGTTTGATGCTTCACTACCAACACTATCAGTATGACCTTCAATTGCAAATTCAGCTTTCGAGTAATCTTTTAGGATAGCTATAATGTCGTTTAATACACCTTGAGATTGTTCTTTGATAGAAGATTTTCCAGTATCAAACAATATTGTTTTAGCGTAAGCATTTAATGCTTCTTTAACAGCTTCAGTTACTTCAGGGCAGCCATTATTAGCAACAGTTCCTACTTCATTAGGGCATTGATCATCTTTATCTAAAACACCATCACCATCACTATCAGGCCAAGGACAACCATTATTTGCAGAAGGACCAGCTTCATTAGGACAATTGTCATCGCCATCAATAATACCATCATTATCAGCATCAGGACATCCAGCTAAAGATTTTAAACCAGGAGTGTTAGGACAATTATCATTGTTATCAGAAACACCATCACCATCACTATCAGGACAACCGTTAAATTCGGCTAAACCAGCCTCGTTAGGACAAGTGTCTTTCGCATCTTCAATGCCATCACCATCACTATCAGGACAACCGTTAAATTCAGCTAAACCAGGCACATCTGGACATGCATCTTCGTGGTCATATATACCATCACCGTCGGTGTCTTTACCGCCAAACTTAAAGGACACCCCAACTGAATGTTGAAAATGTGTAACTAAATAATCCTCAAAAGAATGTTTGTAGCTAGATTGTACAGTTAAACCAATGTGCTCCGAAAACCAAAAGTTAAAACCCAAAGTTCCATTTAAAGTTCCAGCACCTACTTTGTCAACCCAAGTATAACCACCACCTACTCCTAAATAAGGCTCAAATGTATTCCAGTTTAATAAATTTCCAAGGTTGTATTTTATAATACCATCTACACCAATATAACTTAACCCATTTTCTAAATCTGCATCACCAAAAGATTCTATATTGTTAATAGATCCTGTAACCCCAAAAGAGAAATCATCTCCGATATATTTAGAGGCAGTGAACGTAGATAAAGACGTCACTATATTAAAGTGTTTATAATCAAAGAAATTATCAAAATAACCACCAAGGGGAGCATCTTGATTTGTAGGGTAAAAGTCAACAACGTTAACCCCAAAGCTGAATTGCCAAGAGTTGTTTTCGTCTTGCGCATTTGCGCTGCTATAACCAATTACTAGCAACAAAGCGAACATTAATCTGCTAAGATTTTTCATATTCTATAAATTTAATTTTAAGTGTTAATTGTAAACAAAAGTAAGATGTTAAATGTTATTAACAAAGACAAATATAGTAAAATATTGATATTTTTTGATTAAAACGCCTTTGTTTAGAAGCATTTTACACAATATTCAACTTTTGCCCAACCTTAATAAAGGCATTAATGGCTTTATCTAAATGATATTTTTTGTGCGATGCTGAGAGTTGTACTCTAATTCTCGCCTTTTCTTTAGGAACAACAGGGAAAAAGAAACCAATAACATAAATACCTTCTTCAAGTAGCATATTTGCCACAGTTTGGGATAATTTAGCATCATATAACATCACAGGAACAATAGCAGAATCTCCAGCAACAATATCAAACCCTGCAGCTTTCATTCCTTTTTTGAAGTAATTGGTATTCCATTCTAATTTATCCCTCAAGGATGTGTCATTGGAAAGCATATCAAAAACCTTAATCGAAGCACCCACAATTGCCGGGGCTAACGAATTTGAAAACAAATAAGGTCTTGATTGTTGGCGCAACATATCAATTATCTCTTTGTTACCAGTTGTATATCCTCCCATTGCGCCACCAAGCGCTTTTCCTAAGGTACCTGTAATAATATCAATTTTATTAAGCACGTTTTTCTCTTCTAGAGTCCCTCGCCCAGTTTTGCCAATAAATCCAGCGGCATGACATTCATCAATCATAACCATTGCGTCATATCTTTCTGCTAAATCACAAATTTTATCAAGGGAAGCGACTATTCCGTCCATTGAGAACACACCATCAGTCACAATAATTTTAAAGCGCGCATTATTAGCATTCGCATCTTGTAATTGTTTTTCAAGATCTGCCATATCATTATTTTGATAACGATATCTGGCTGCTTTGCATAATCTAACGCCATCAATTATTGAGGCGTGATTTAAAGAATCAGAGATTATCGCATCTTCTTTGGATAGCAAAGGTTCGAAAATTCCACCATTTGCATCAAAAGCGGCGGCGTATAAAATAGTATCTTCAGTTTGATAGAAATTAGAAATTTTTTGTTCTAACTCTTTATGAATATCCTGTGTACCACAAATGAATCTAACAGAAGACATACCAAAACCATGCGTGTCCATCGTGTCTTTTGCGGCTTGAATCACATCTGGATGCGAGGATAACCCTAAATAATTATTGGCGCAAAAATTTAATACTTTTTCACCTGTATTCAAGGTGATTTCTGCTCCTTGAGCAGATGTAATAATGCGTTCTTCTTTGTAAAGCCCATTATCTTTTATGTCTTGAATTTCCTTTTGGAGATGCTCTTTTATATTCCCGTACATGCTATTATTTTTTGCAAATTTAAACTTCTTTTATTTCTAAAGTATCATTAACATAAATAAGAATTTTTTTACTCACAATAAAGTTCATATCTAATAATGCATTACTATACCCCTCAAGTTGAAAGGCATGCTTTGTGTCAGGGGTTCCTGTTTTATAATCTATTATTACAACCTCATTTTTATCGCTTATTACTAACCTGTCTGGACGCAAAGTAAATCCTTGTTTTGTAATAATATCTTTTTCATTATAAATAATATTTTCAGAATTAAAATAAGACGATAATTGGGGATGTTCAACAATATTTAAAGCAATACTTTTTAATTCATCAAATTGAAGGGGATTTATTATCCTAGAAAGCAAGAAGTTATCCAGTGTAATATCAATATCCATTTTTGTTTTTATTTGAGACATAATATTATGAATAAGGTTTCCTTTTTCAATAGCTTCTTTTTGTGTGGTATCCCAAAGATATCCTGAATTTGTAATTATTTTAATATTATGATCTTTCTTGGAAGTGGAAATAAAAACTTGTTGTTCAATGGCATTCAAATTGTGATCTGTTGCTAAGGATGTTTTTTGGGAGTTGCCGAATTCATAAAACGATTTATTTTCATCCCATTTTTCAATTCGTTTCAGATAATTAATAAACATGCCAGAGAAAAGATTTAAATTTTCATTGCCCTTTTTATCCAACTGGGAATTACTAATAATGTGTAATTGTTCAATAGCTCTTGTTAATGCTACATAAAGTAAATTAATGTTGTCTAATTCTAACTCGGCTTGATGTTGGTTATATATTGTTGCACTTGTTTCGCTGTAATTTTCAAAATCTTTGTTATAGTTTAACAAAGCATGGGAAAACCCATAATACGTATCAGGATTTAGAGGAAGCCATTCTTTGGGGCTTATTTCTTTATAAATATTTAAATCAGCATATGGGAAGATTACAACAGGAAATTCTAATCCTTTAGATTTGTGAATAGTCATAATTTGCACGGCATTTTTTCCTTGAGGAGATACAATGCTTAAAGTTTCCTTTTTAGTGTCATAGTAATCAATAAATTGAGATAAGTTTGAATGGCTTCTCTGCGAATAGTCAAACACAAAATCAAGATAAAACTGCACATAAGCGTTAGAAATTTTCACTAGATTAAAGCAATTAATAATAGTCTCTACAGCTTCGTATAAAGGAAGTTGCAAAACATCTTGATATCTAAACGATATACCATATTCTTTAAGAGTTTTAAAAAATTGTGAAATGTCAAGTTTAATAAAAGTATTTAAAAAGGAATGCTTTTCTGAAATGTTAAATTTACAGTCTGCCAGAAACTTTAAAATTTCAATTTTTGCAATATTATTTTGTGGTTCAAGAATAAATTTTAGCATATTGCTTATAAAATTTACTTCTGACGACGTATGCAGTAATAATGTTTCAGACGAAACTATATCAATACCTATATTGCTTAGGTGATTTGCTATAGCGACGCCTTCTCTTTTTTTCCGTACTAAAACACAAATATCTTTAAACTGAAAGCCATTATTTATACAGTTTTCGATGGTTTTGAAAACGCTTTCGGTATAAATTTCATCACGCTTATCGTCTTTCTCAATCTTTAAAAACCTTAAACTCACATTACCTTGTTTATTAATAGACGTGTTTTGATGGCTTTTACTATAGAGGATTTTATATTCTTTTTTGCTGAACATAAAAGAGGAAAGATGCTCAAAAAAAGCATTGTTAAAATCAACAACCGCTTTATAGCTCCTATAATTTGTAGGCAAATGAGTTTTCTCTGGTTTAATAAAAAACGGATTATCAGTATTGCATAAACCAATAAACTGTTCTGCTTTTCCACCTCGCCATCGGTAAATAGCTTGTTTAGCATCACCGACAAGCATCGCACTGCCATTTTCGCTTGATAAAGAATTTTGTAAAAGAGGAATTAAATTCTCCCACTGCATTATAGAAGTATCTTGAAACTCATCTATAAAATAATGTTGAAATTTTTCACCAACACGCTCATAAATAAATGGAGAGGGCTGGTCTTTGATTTGATTACTAATAATGGCGTTAAATTCTGAAATTAACAAGATGTCTTGCTCTTCTTTTAAGACGTTTAATTCTTTGTTTATTAAGTTCAGAACGGATAATGGCGTTATGTTTTTATAAAAGTTTTTAAGAAATTTTAGACTGAAGACGTCTTGTTTAGTTTCGTTAAAAGCCAAGGCTAATTGGGGTTGTATGTCTTCAATGATTGAGGCTATTTCTTGTGTAACTCTTTTTGGGTATATAGTTTTTGCATCAAGATTTTCTTGCCATTTTGCATCAAGACTTATATTGAATTTTTTATCTGCCAAGTTTATAAAATATTTAGGCAAATAACTTCCTGAAAAATCATTATGTTCTAAACCACACTCACTAATTAAGGCAAGAACGTTGTTTGATGCTTCAACTATTGTAGTTTCTAAAGCAGTAATTTTTTCTTTTAAACCAGATTTGAGAGCTTTAAAATCGTCTAAAGACTTTCCTTTTAGAGCTTCAATAAAAGGTAAATCATTTTCATTGATTAATAGTTTTGCGATGTTATAAAAATCTAAAGAAATGTCCCAGCTTTTATCTTCATCGGCTTTTTCAAATGCAAAATCAATTAAGATTTCGGTAAGATTTTTGTTAATTCCAGCTTTTGCAATAAGTCTATCAACTGCTTCATTTAAAACCGTGGCTGTATCTAGCTCTACTTCAAAATTCATTGAAAGATTTAAATCTCGAGCAAACGTTCTAATGAGTTTCTGAGTAAACTTATCGATGGTAGAAACATCAAAAGCAGCATAATTATGAGCAATATTATGTAAAAGCACTTTAGCTTTGTTGTACACCTCATTGGGTTGTATTGACAATTCTTTACAAATCATTTCAAACATTGAACTTGGAGATTCTAAAATGTTTTTGTCGGCAAACGATTTTAGGGTTTCAATAATACGTTCTTTCATTTCGCCCACAGCTTTATTAGTAAATGTAATAGCAAGAATATATTTATAGGCGTCTTTTTTATTTGAACTAAAAAGCACTTTTAAATATTCTTTTACAAGAGTGAATGTTTTACCACTACCTGCTGAAGCATCAAATATGTTGAAAGAATTAAAACTCAATAAAGAATATTTTTATACCAAAATAGGTAAACTTAATAACATATTAAGGTAAATTTTAAAGCTTTATTGTAAATTTGATTTAAAAATAAATATTAACATAAAAACAAAATATTATGGCTTTCGAATTACCAAAATTACAATACGCATACGACGCCCTAGAACCCTATATTGATGCACGAACAATGGAAATTCACCATTCAAAACATCATAATGGTTATACAACAAAATTAAATGTAGCTGTTGGAGGGACAGTATTGGAAGGAAAATCAATTGAAGATATTCTTGTAAATCTAGACATGAGTAACGGAGCGGTTAGAAATAATGGAGGAGGATTTTATAACCACTCATTATTTTGGAACGTAATGAATCCCGAAGGAAAAGGACGATTGTCAGGAGAACTCAAAGATGCAGTTGAGGCAGCTTTTGGTTCGTTTGATAATTTTAAAAACACATTTAGCAATGCAGCAGCAACTCAGTTTGGTTCAGGATGGGCTTGGTTATGTGTTCATAAAGGGGGAGCAGTTGAAGTGTATTCTACACCAAATCAGGACAATCCGTTAATGCCTGGAGTGGCTAGTGGAGGCACACCAATTTTAGGCTTGGATGTATGGGAACACGCCTACTATTTAAACTATCAAAACAGAAGACCAGATTATATTGAAGCTTTTTTTAATGTAATTAATTGGAACGAAGTGGAAAGACGCTATGCCGAAGCAAAATAGTTTTAATAAACATATAAAAATAAAAAAGGTGAACGAGAGTTCACCTTTTTTGCCCCAAATCT
>CAYQME010000069.1:0-11698 GCA_964418645.1 uncultured Flavobacteriaceae bacterium | reverse complement strand
CATTGATACTCTCTTGTTGAAACATTGCGACTCCTTTTTTAGCATCTGCTAAGGCCACATTTTGAGGTGTACTTACTACAACCGCTCCGGTTATTGGAAGCGACTGCATAATACTTAAATGTATATCTCCAGTGCCTGGAGGTAAGTCTATTAATAGAAAATCTAATTCTCCCCAAGCTGCATCAAAAATCATTTGATTTAAAGCCTTTGATGCCATTGGTCCACGCCAAACAACAGCTTGATCAGGTTGTGTAAAAAATCCTATTGAAAGTATTTTTATTCCATAATTTTCAACAGGTTTCATTTTAGATTTTCCATCAACATTTATAGCTAAAGGACGCTCCGATTCTACATCAAACATAATAGGAATGGATGGGCCATAAATATCAGCATCTAAAACACCCACTTTAAATCCCATTTTTGTTAGAGATACTGCCAAATTTGCTGTAACTGTAGATTTCCCAACACCGCCTTTTCCTGAAGCCACAGCCACAATATTTTGAATGCCTGAAATAGGGTTCCCTTTTATAACATTAGTAACAGGTTTAGCTGGAGCATCCACTTTTACGTTTACGGTAACTTTAGCCTTCTCATATACCAAATCATGAATAGTTTTCATGATGTCAACTTCAGTTCTCTTTTTAGCTTGTAAACTCGGGTTCGCAATAGTTATATCAACAATAACCTCATCGCCAAAAGTAATTACATTTTTAACGGCACCACTTTCTATCATATTTTGCCCTTCTCCTGGAACTGTATTAGATTCTAACGCTTTTAATATATCTTTTTTACTCAGTTTCATCTGTTTTTTTTTATTATTTTTATTGGTCAGATGTAACCTTTTGACGGTTAAAATAATTATTTATTGAATACTTAAAAATTAGTTTAATCGTGTCGGTTTCATTTGTTATTTAGATTTATTCTAAGATACAAATATACAGCGAATTATTTAAAATTAGAAGCACTTATATTGAAATGATTTATGATGAAATTGTAAGCAATTATAGTAGTTATAAAAGTTCTTTTGAAGGATCCCAATAAACGTTTTTAAAATCTTGAATTTGATTATCAATAACTACTATCCCTTCACTTTCCAACAACTGCTGCATAAGGTTTGTCCCATCGAAATGATGCTTCCCAGTAAGTAACCCTTTTCTATTAACAACGCGATGTGCCGGAACATCTTTAGCAACAGACCCGTTCATGGCATAACCAACCATTCTAGCGCTTCGTGTTGCGCCAAGGTAATTGGCTATAGCACCATAATTTGTTACTCTCCCATAAGGAATTTGCTTAGCTATTTCGTAAACTTTATCAAAAAAATTAAGTGTTTCTGGTTTCATTACAGTTCCATTAAAACATTGATTAATGTTACTATAGCAATTACTCCTGTAATAGTTCCAATAATATAGTTCATGTTTTTTTGAGAAGTAAACCGCTTGTTCTTAATCTTATCAAAAAAGAAAATATACACATACAACATCACAAAGGTTCCCATTGCCGATCCAGCAACATAAGAAGCAATACTTGTAATATCGAACGTTAGCCATCCAAATGAAGCCAATGTAATGGTCATATATGCTTGATATGGGATAGGAAATACATTAAGGCTTGATAAAAACATTCCAAAAAATAATCGGCTATGTTTACTTTTTATATTTTCAACAGCATCTGGTTTTGATTGTTTTTTTGCAAAAACCAAAAAATAAATAGTAATTAAAATAAAAATTACCAAAGCTACACGTTGCAAAATATCTATGACATCTGGATGATTGCTTAAATATCTAGCAAAAATTGCGGCAACATATGTTTGAACTAAGACAATAACGCAAACACCAATTGAAAACATAATGCCTCTACTATAGCCTTCTTTTAAGCTTATTTTTGCAGCAGCTATATTTAACAATCCTGGAGGGATTACTCCAACAAATGCTATTATTAAACCTAAAAAAAAGACTAATGTAATATTCAATGCCCCCTAATTTTGAACCTAATATACGTAATTGGTTTGTTATGTTCTAAATATCGACTTTCATAAAAGGTTTGAATGCTTGTAACTTCTTCAGGACTCCCTTCTTGTTTATAAACATCATGATTAGAATAAACAACCTCATGTCCCTCGCCATGTAACAGCCCAAGAGTATAACCATGCATAAATTCGCTATCTGTTTTTAGGTTAACTATACCTTCTTTTTTTAATATTGCTTTATACTTTTTTAAAAACACTGAATTTGTCATTCTATGCTTTGTGCGTTTGTATTTTATTTGAGGATCAGGAAATGTAATCCAAATTTCATCAACTTCGCCTTTTGCAAAAATATATTCTATAAGTTCAATTTGCGTACGTATAAATACAACGTTTGGAATTTGTTCTTCTATTGCAGTTTTTGCACCTCTCCAAAATCGAGCACCTTTAATATCAATCCCAATAAAATTTTTGTTTGGATATTTTTGACCTAGAGCTACACTGTATTCTCCTTTACCACACCCTAATTCTAAAACCAAAGGATTATCGTTTTTAAAAACCTTAGCATTCCAATTGCCTTTAAATTTGTAGTCCTGATTTACCAACTCATCTCTAGTTGGTTGAAACACATTAGCAAATGTTTCGTTTTCCTTAAATCGTTTAAGCTTATTTTTACTTCCCACAGGGTTTTTTGATATTTTGGCAAAAATAAGGAAATATTCGTGAGCTATAATTATCATTACCTTTGATTTTATTTTGATGAAAAAACGCATTTTAATAGCTCCTGTAAATTGGGGATTGGGTCATGCAACACGATGTATTCCTATAATTAATGCATTAATAGCTTATAATTTTGAAGTTATTATAGCATCAGATGGCAATGCCTTAAAGCTTCTTAAAAAAGAATTTTCAGACCTTATCACTCTTGAGCTTCCTTCCTATGATATTAAATATTCAAAAAAGGAACTTTATTTTAAGTTGAAATTTTTAAAACGTCTACCTAGACTATTCAAAATAATAAAACTAGAGCAAAAATTCATTAAAAACATTATTAAAGATTACAAAATTGATGGCATTATTAGCGATAACCGGTTTGGTGTTTATAGCCAAAAAATCCCTTCGGTATATATCACACATCAATTACATGTACTAAGCGGAAATACGACTTGGTTAACCTCAAAAATACACCAACGTATTATAAAAAAATTTAATGAATGTTGGATTCATGATACTGAGAACAAAGATAATTTAAGTGGTAAATTAGGGCATTTGAAGTATCTTTCTATTCCTGTTAAGTACCTAGGTATTTTAAGTCGATTTAATACAATTAATACTGAAAAGATTTACGATGTATTAGTATTGCTTTCCGGTCCAGAACCTCAGCGTACTGTGCTTGAAGAACTTTTGTTGAAGCAAATCAACAATTTTAAAGGTAACATCTTGTTTGTAAAAGGAACGGTTGAAAAGGTTCAAACTAAACTTAAAAAGGGGCATATTACTTTAGTTAATTTCATGCAAAGCGATGAATTAGAAACAGCCATTAATCAAAGTGACCTTATTATATCTCGGTCGGGCTATACAACCATTCTAGATTTGGCTAAACTTGGCAAAAAAGCTTTTTTCATCCCTACGCCTGGACAATCTGAACAAGAATATTTAGCCAAAAGACTATCTAACAAAGGTATTGTTCCTTATTCAAAACAAAACGATTTCACTATTGAAAAACTCGATGTATTAAAAAATTATACTGGATTTAACGCTACAGAAAATACTATTGATTTTAACGTATTATTCAGCCTTTTCAAGCGTGAATGAAAATTCACTACCAATACCATACTCACTTTCTATATACAATTTTTCGCGATGTGCCTCAATAATATGCTTTACTATTGCTAACCCTAATCCTGAACCTCCCTCTTTACGAGAACCGCTTTTATCAACACGATAAAAGCGTTCAAATAATCTTGGAATATGCTCTTTTTCTATACCTTCTCCGTTATCAGTTACACGAACAATGACTTTGCTTTTTATAAGATTTTCAATACTAACCTCGGTTGTTCCGTTGTTTTGACCATACTTAATAGAGTTTACAACCAAATTAGAGATTACTTGTTGCAATCGTTCTTTATCACCATTGACCATTATCGGAGTATTATAATCCATGTCAAAAGTCAAGGTAATTTTCTTTTTTGCCGCTTTCATTTCTAAAAGTTCAAAAACATTTTGAATACGCTCTACAATATCAAAGGGTTCTATTTCAAGACTTAAATCACCAGCTTCAAACTTAGTAATCATATCTAAATCTTTAATAATATAGATTAGTCGTTCAACCCCCTTGTCTGCTCTCTTTAAATATTTATCTCTTAAAATCTCATCATTAACGGCACCTTCTAATAAGGTAGATATATATCCTTGAACTGTAAACATAGGTGTTTTTAGTTCGTGTGAGACATTACCGATAAACTCCTTTCTGTATTCTTCTCGTATCTTTAGTGCTTCAATTTCTAATTTTTTGTGCTTAGCATATCTATCTATATCTTGGGTTAACGTAGTCATGTCTGTTGTAACTTGGTTGCTGCTAAAGGAACTAGACTCCAATAATGTAAGATCGTCATATATCTTTTTAACACGTTTGTAAATAAAATGTTCAACTCGATATTGAATTATAAAAAAAGAAACCGAAAAGCAAACTACAGCAAATACAACTATTTGTAGTATGTCAATACTGTAAAAGGTATATAAAAAAACGCTCATTAAAAGCGTCAGTATTACTGTAATAAATAACGACGACTTAAATGCGAATTTGTATGATCTTTTAAATGTTTTTGCCATTAATTCACAAACTTATAGCCAACACCTTTAACCGTTTTAAAAGAACTCTCACCTATCTTTTCTCTAAGTTTTCTAATATGCACATCTATTGTTCTTCCACCAACAATTACTTCGTTCCCCCAGACTTTGTCTAAAATCTCATCTCTTTTAAATACTTTTCCTGGTTTTGATGTTAAAAGAGATAACAGTTCAAACTCCTTACGTGGTAATATAATTTCTTTCCCACTTAATAAAATTTTATAGGCGTCTCTATCAATAATTAAATTTCCAATTTTAACCACCTTTTCTTGTTGCTCTTTTTCTTTATAACGTCTTAATAAAGCTTTCACTTTACTCACTAAGACTTTTGGCTTAATTGGTTTTGTAATATAATCGTCTGCACCTGCTTCAAACCCTGCTACTAGAGAATAATCTTCTCCTCTTGCCGTTAAAAATGTTACAATTACATCTGAAAGTCCTGGCAGTTCTCTAATTTTTTCGCAAGCTTCAATCCCATCCATCTCAGGCATCATAACATCTAAAATAATTAAATGTGGCTTTTCCTTTCTTGCTTTTTCAACCCCTTCTGCACCATTCTCTGCGGTAATGACTTTATAGCCTTCTGAAGACAAATTATAACCAACTATTTCTAAAATATCTGGTTCATCATCAACTAATAGTATTTTTATATCTCTTTTTTCCATTAATTAAAAGTGTGATAAGAATTTAGTGCTATAAAGATAATATTAATCAAAAAGAATTAGATAATATTAAAAACAAATAACATTAATGTAACCTAGAACTTACATTATATTAACTTTTTCGACAAACTGAAGGTTTTTTTAACATGTTTTTGGTATAATTCTTGCTAACTATTTATTAATTTTACCCATAATGTTTTTATATTAACTCAACATCTATGAAAAAAAACTACATTTTTAAATTATTATTCTTAATGATGCTTTTTGTGTCACTGCCTTCTTATGCGCAATCTAATAATGCCTTAGTTCATAATGACCAAACTGAAAACATTGAAAATCTTAATATTTTTCCTAATCCTGTGAGTAATGGCAAAGTATATATATATACGAAACTTAATCTGACAAAGAGGATTGAAATTTATGATGTCTTAGGTAAAAAGATTTTTTCTCAAATGCTATATGGTAAAGAACTTAAAATTAACGACCTAAATCCTGGTGTTTATATTCTAAAAATTAAAGAAAATGAGTTATCAGCAACACGTAAGTTAGTCGTTAGATAACATAAAAAATATTCTATGCTTTTTAAAAAGCGTTGCTGTAGCAACGCTTTTTAATTTTACACTTTTGTTATTCTATTTGTTTTATACTGTATGATAAACCACAAAGCTATTTTTAAAATTAAAACTGAACAAGAATTTAGCAATATGGCTTTACAAATTTTTAAACATCAGTTTGAAAACAATATGGTGTATCGTTCCTTTTGTGATTTATTATATAAACATCCTAGCGATGTAAAATCAATTAAAGACATCCCTTTTTTACCAATACAATTTTTTAAATCACATCAAATACTAAGTTCTAAAGATACTATTAAAGAAACTTTTACTAGCAGTGGTACAACAGGTCAAAACACAAGCAAACACTTTGTAACAGACCTTAAACTTTATGAGCAAAGTTTTAGAAAATGCTTCAGCATTTTTTATGGAAATATAAAAGACTATGTCATTTTAGCTTTATTGCCTTCATATTTAGAACGTGATGGTTCGTCATTAATTTACATGATTAATGATATGATTATTAATTCTAATCATTTAGAAAGCGGGTTCTACCTACATGATTTAGATGTGCTGAAAAACGTTTTGGTTAGTTTAGAATCTCAGAACAAAAAAACACTACTCATTGGTGTATCCTTTGCTTTATTAGATTTTGTTGAAATGTATCAGCTTAATCTTAATAACACTGTTGTTATGGAAACTGGCGGCATGAAAGGGCATCGAAAAGAATTGATACGAGAAGATCTACACAAGTGTCTTAAAAAAGGCTTTGGAGTAGACGTTATTCATAGCGAATACGGCATGACCGAATTACTCTCCCAAGCATATTCAAAAGAGAATTGTAGGTTTAAAACACCTCCTTGGATGAAAGTGATAACGCGAGATACTGAAGATGCCTTAACAATTCAAAACTTTGATAAAACCGGTGGTATTAATATTATAGATTTAGCAAATTTAAATTCTTGCGCTTTTATCGCTACTCAAGATTTAGGAAGAGTATATGATAATAACACTTTTGAAATTCTTGGACGTTTCGACAACTCCGACATTAGAGGTTGCAATTTAATGGTTTTATAATATTTTGTAATTATTGCTATTATTATTCGACATAATGTATAATTCAAAACTTTTTAAAAATGAGAGTATTACTTATTCTTTTTGTATTTAATACAGCATTAATTTATGCACAGCAAATAGATTACAATACAAAAAAGGGATTTGTAGCTAATGGTTATGATGTTGTCTCGTATTTTGATGACAATCCCGTTGAGGGGAACAAAAAATTTATTACTCAATTTGAGGGTGTTTCTTATAAGTTTTCTACACAAAAGCACTTAAATACTTTTAAGGCAAATCCAACTAAATATATTCCACAATATGGAGGCTATTGCGCTTATGCTATAGGAGCAACTGCTGAAAAAGTTAAGATTAACCCTGAAACTTATCAAATATTAGACGGAAAGCTGTATTTGTTTTATAATGCTTGGGGTACAAATACTTTAGAACTTTGGAAAAAAGATCTGAAAGGATTGAAACAAAAAGCCGACAAAAACTGGGAGCACATTAAAGTAAAAATTAATGCTGTTGAAAAAGAAAAATTACGTTAGTTAGTTTCACGAAGTCTGGTCATTACAATTAATAGCCAGACTTCATCTTTTATATAGCTTTAATAATATAGGTGTTACGCTTCCCTTTGTTAATAATGATATAAGTGTCATTTATTAAATCTTCATTTGTTATTACAAATGTTTCTTTTACTTTTTCTTTATTTACCGACACCGAATTTTCTTTTAAGGCACGTCTAGCTTCCCCATTAGATGCTAAAAAATTAGTTTTTGCAGCTAATGCAGCAATCATATCCACCCCATTAGTAATATCGCCTTTTGCTATTTCTGCTTGGGGAACCCCTTCAAAAACATCTAAAAAAGTGCCTTCATCCAAAGTGTTTATATCATCTTTAAACGTCTTACTAAATAAAATATTAGATGCTTTCTCTGCATTTTCAAAATCTGCTTTTGAATGTACCATGGTAGTAATTTCTCTAGCCATTCGTTTTTGTAATAAACGCAAATGTGGCGCTTCTTGATGCTCTTTTATTAGCGTATCAATCTCGTCTTTAGTTAAAAACGTAAATATTTTTATATATTTCTCAGCATCCTCGTCACTAGAATTTAACCAATACTGATAAAATTTATAAGGTGAGGTTCTCTTTGCATCTAGCCATACGTTACCGCCTTCTGATTTTCCAAATTTGGAGCCATCAGATTTTGTAATTAATGGGCAGGTAATAGCGTAACCTTTCCCATTACCAATTCTTCTTATTAATTCGGTTCCTGTGGTAATATTTCCCCATTGATCACTACCTCCCATTTGTATCGTACAATTGTTAGCTTTATATAAATGAAGAAAATCATAACCCTGCACTAATTGATATGTGAACTCAGTAAAACTCATGCCTTCTGAGGCTTCAGACGTAATTCTATTTTTTACGGAATCTTTAGCCATCATATAATTAACTGTAATATGTTTACCAACATCACGAATAAAATCAAGAAACAAAAAGCTTTTCATCCAATCGTAGTTGTTCACTAATTCCGCAGCATTATCCGAAGCACTTTCAAAATCTAAAAAATGTGCCAGTTGGCCTTTAATAGCCTCTTGATTGTGACGCAAAGTTGCTTCATCTAATAAACTCCGTTCATTTGATTTTCCAGAGGGATCGCCAATCATTCCTGTAGCGCCACCAACTAATGCTACTGGCATGTGCCCACAACGCTGAAAATGTGCTAACAACATAATAGGTACTAAATTTCCAATATGTAAAGAATCGGCTGTTGGATCAAAACCAACATAAGCACTTCGCATTTGTTCCAATAAATGCGCTTCAGCACCAGGCATTGTATCGTGTAGCATGCCTCTCCAAGTTAACTCTTCGATAAAATTCTTTGCCATTTCTTATAAAAATTTGAACAAAGATAAATGTTTCGTTACTGATGAGAAAAGAAAAATCATTAATTTAGTGATATGATATTAGTTACTGGAGGAACTGGTTTAGTTGGCAGCCATTTAATTTACAAATTAACCGAGAAAGGGCATCGTGTTAGAGCGGTTTATAGAACGAAAGAAAAAATAAATACAGTTAAACATGTATTTTCCTATTATACAAAAGATGTTGATGTTTTGTTCTCGAAGATTGAATGGATTGAAGCTAATATTAATAATATCCCAAGCTTAACAAATGCCTTTACAGAAATTACTAAAGTATATCATTGTGCCGCTTTTATCTCATTTGATACTAGGGACTATCATACATTACGAAAAATAAATATTGAAGGAACTGCCAATATTGTTAACCTATGTCTTTCCAATAATATCGAGAAACTGTGTTATGTAAGTTCAATTGCAACTATTGGAAAAACTGAAAATGGCACGTTAATCAATGAAGATACTCATTGGAATCCTGAAGAAGATCATAATGTGTATGCCATTACAAAGTATGGCGCTGAAATGGAAGTTTGGAGAGGCACTCAAGAAGGATTAAATGCAATAATTGTGAATCCAGGAGTAATTATTGGTCCTGGATATTGGAAAAGTGGTAGCGGTAGTTTAATTAGGTTCGTTCATAAAGGGCTTTCCTATTATACAAATGGTGTAGTAGGTTATGTGGCTGTTAAAGACGTTGTATTAGCAATGATAGAATTAATGAACAGCGATATACAAAATAAACGTTATATTTTAGTCTCCAAAAACTTATCTTATAAAGACTTTTTCACTAAAGTAGCAATACAACTACATGTAAAACCGCCTAAAAAAGAGGCTTCTAATTTAGCACTAAACATCGTGTGGAAATTAGATTGGTTACAATCTTATCTTAAACATAAGAGACGGCGAATAACAAAACACACTGCTAAAACAATTACCAATATATCCCATTTTAGCAATAAAAAAGTGGTTACTTATTTAAATTATACATTTATTCCTATTGACGTTTCAATAGCTGAGACGTGTCAACTTTTTTTAGAAGATTTGGGTTAATCTGATTTATTTTTTCTCCCTTATTAAGTAATCTTCTCTTATTGAGTAATGAATCTCTTTCTGCACGTTGTTTTTTATTGAATGCTTTTTTTTGTCTTGCTTCTGCATCAATAATAGAATCGTAATAAGCTTTCTTCTTTTGAAGTTTTAGTTTAACTTTTGTATAGATATCTTCATAACTATCCAAATTATATGCATAGTATTCATTGCTTTGAGCAAATTGAGTACTGTCAATATTATATTTTTTATAAATATAATCTTCAGGTAAAATGCCTTTATTCTCAATGAGCTTTTTGTTAACCCCTTTAGCTGCCGTAAAAATTGTCATCTCATATATAATTTCTACCATTTTATCTTTTTTAATAAGATTTTTTGGTTTTTTAGGCTTTTCAATATTGTTGTTATTACAAGATATTGTCAAAAACAAAATTAAAATAAATTTAAAGTATCTCATTATCTGTTAAAGGTTAATCGTTTTGCAGCCTTATTGTCGTAAAACTTAAAATTTTTATAAGCCAGTTTTCCATTTACAAAGGTATGCGTTACTCTAGATTTAAAAGTAGTATTCTCAAAAGGAGACCAACCACATTTATATAAAATGTTATCTTTATTTACAGTCCAAGAGTTATTAACATTTACAATAACAAGATCTGCAAAATAGCCTTCCTTAATATAGCCTCGTTTTTCTACTTGAAATAATATAGCTGGATTATGACACATTTTTTCAACAATTTTTTCAATTGAAATTTTTTCTTGATGATAGGCTTCTAGCATTGCAACTAAAGTATGTTGTACTAAAGGTCCTCCAGAAGGGGCTTTTGTGTATACATTGCTTTTTTCTTCTAAAGTATGAGGTGCATGATCACTAGCAATAACATCAATTCTATCATCTAATAAAGCCTCCCATAGTTGTACTCTATCTGCCTTCGTTTTTACGGCTGGATTCCATTTAATAAATGTCCCTTTTTCATCATAATCTTCGTCGGTAAACCACAAATGATGAACGCAAACTTCTGCAGTAATTTTTTTGTCTTTTAGAGGCATTTTATTGGTGAACAAATCTGTCTCCTTTCCTGTAGATAAATGAAATACATGTAGTCTAGCTCCCATTTTTTTAGCAAGCTCAATAGCTTTTGAAGACGATAAATAACAGGATTCTTCGCTTCTAATCTTGGAATGGTACTTCATAGGAATATCATCTCCAAACTTATCAATATACTGTTTTAGATTTGCTTGTATAGTGTCTTCGTCCTCACAATGAACTGCAATTAACAAGTCGGTACTAGAAAATATTTTTTCTAATACGTCTGGATTATCAACCAACATATTTCCAGTTGATGAACCTAAAAATAATTTTAAGGCGGCTACTTTTTTAGCATCTACCTTTAATATCTCATCAAGATTATCATTGGTGCCTCCAAACATAAAAGAATAATTAGCATAAGAGGTTTTTGAAGCAATTTCAAATTTCTTTTCCAACTTTTCGATTGTTGTTGTTTGAGGGTTGGTGTTGGGCATCTCAATAAACGATGTAATTCCTCCAGAAATAGCTGACCTAGATTCGGTTTCGATGCTAGCTTTATGTGTTAATCCAGGCTCTCTAAAATGTACTTGATCGTCAATAACCCCTG
>CAYQME010000068.1:0-11709 GCA_964418645.1 uncultured Flavobacteriaceae bacterium | reverse complement strand
AATATTAGTCATAGGAGGAAACGGAACCATTGGTAAAAAAGTCACTGAAAGGCTAGAATTAAAACATGAAGTGATTGTTGCAGGAAGACAATCTGGTGATGTCCAAGTTAATTTTTCAGAATCTAATTCTATTAAATCCATGTTCGAAAACATTGGAAATGTTGATGCTATAGTTGCTATTGCTGGAGAGGCTAAATGGGATAAGTTCAATAACCTATCCGAGGAAGATTTCTATATTGGAATAAAAAGTAAGCTCATGGGACAAGTTAATCTTGTTAGAATAGGAAAGAATTATTTGAATCAAGATGGTTCGATCACATTGTCAACAGGAATTTTAGCCGATGACCCAGTAGATATGACTACAAGTGCGGCAATGGTAAATGGTGCTATTCATAGTTTTGTAAAAGCGGTGGCTTTAGAAATGGAAAATGGAATTAGAATTAACGCTATATGTTCCGATTTGGTTGAAGATGCTTATGAAAAATATAAAGATTATTTTCCTGGAAACACACCTGTCCCAATGAATAAAATTGTAGATGGTTATATCAAGTGTATTGAAGGAAAAATTACTGGAAGAATTTTAAGAATAATGGCTTAATAAATAATTATTCCTCTCCTTTGGAGAGGATTTAGGAGAGGCTTATGAAAAAAATACAACATTACGTTACAGGTCAATGGACAGAAGGGAAGGATGAAGGAATTCCTGTTTTAGACGCAATTACTGGAGAAGTAATTTCTAATATAGCGATTGAAGGATTAAATATTCCTGAAATTCTAAACTATGGAAGAACAAAAGGAGGAGAAATACTTCGTAAAATGACCTTTCAGGAAAGAGGGAACATGCTAAAAAAATTAGCATTGTATCTAATCAAACGTAAAGATGCATTTTATGAATTAAGTTATCGTACAGGAGCAACTAAAGTTGATAGTTGGATAGATATTGAAGGAGGTTTCAATAATCTATTTACCAATGCATCTTTACGAAAATTATTTCCAAACCAACCCTATCATGTCGAAGGCGACTCAATCGATTTATCTCGAGGTGGACGCTTTATGGCACATCATATTATGGTACCTAAAAAAGGTGTTGCTGTGCATATTAATGCTTTTAATTTTCCTGTTTGGGGCATGTTAGAAAAATGTGCTGTAAATTGGATGGCTGGAGTTCCTGCTGTTGTTTTACCAGCACCTTCATCATCATATTTGGCAGAAGCTGTAGCAAGAGAAATAGTTAGTTCTGGAATTTTACCTGAAGGAGGTTTGCAAATCATTAATGGAACAGTAAAAAATATTTTAGATACTGTAGAGTCTCAAGATGTAGTGACTTTTACGGGTTCTGCTTCAATAGGAAGACTACTAAAAGCACATCCAAGAATCATTCAGGAAGCAGTCCCATTTACTATGGAAGCTGATTCTCTGAACGCATCTATTTTAGGAGAAGACGCTATTCCTGGAACACCAGAATTTGATATTTTCATTAAGGAGGTTCGTAAAGAAATGACTGTTAAATGTGGACAAAAATGTACTGCTATTCGACGAATTATTGTTCCTGAAAAGTCAATTGAAGATGTTCAAATTGCTTTAGGAAAAGCTTTAGATAAAGTTATTATTGGTGACCCAAGATTAAAAGATGTAAGAATGGGCTCTTTAATTAGCAAAGATCAAGTTGAAGAGGTTAGGAATAGTGTTACTGATATTGCTAAAACAGCACAAATTGTTTATGGTAGTTTAGATAAACTTGATGTTATTGGAGCTGATTCAAAAAAAGGCGCTTTTATAAGTCCTATTTTATTGAGAGAAGATTATCCATTTGATAATTTAGCTGTTCACGAACGTGAAGCTTTTGGCCCAGTAAGTACCATTATGCCTTATAAAAATTTTGATGAGGCTATTGAGTTAGCAAAAATGGGCAAAGGCTCTTTAGTATCTTCAATTATAACAAATGATGATTCCATCGCAAAAGATTATGTAGTAAATGCAGCAAGTCATCATGGAAGGATTTTAGTGTTGAATCGTGAAAATGCAAAAGAAAGTACGGGACATGGTTCACCATTACCATATTTGGTTCATGGTGGTCCAGGACGTGCAGGAGGAGGAGAAGAAATGGGAGGAATGCGTGGTATCAAACATTATTTACAACGTACTGCCATTCAAGGTTCACCAACTACACTTACTGAAATTACTGGTATTTACCAACCTGGAAGTGCTTACAAAGATGCAGAACAACATCCTTTTAAATACCATTGGGAAGATATTCAACCAGGTATGTCTCTCAAAACGAATAAACGTACAATTACAGATAGTGACATTATAAATTTTTCTAATTTAACATGGGATCATTTCTATGCACATACAGATATTACTTCTTTAGATGGTAGCATTTTCGAAAAACGTACAGCTCATGGTTATTTTATTCTCGCAGCTGCAGCTGGTTTATTTGTATATCCAAATAAAGGACCAGTTTCAGCCAATTACGGATTGGAAGACTGTCGTTTTATTCGTCCTATCTATCATAATGATACGATATCGGTTCGGTTAACATGCAAACAAAAGATTGATAGAGATTCTCAAGGACCACAATTGCCTAACGGAATTGTAAAATGGTATGCTGAAGTTTTCGATTCTGAAGATGAAATTGTGGCTATAGCAACGGTTTTAACAATGGTTCAAAAGAAAAGCCCTTTTGCTGAAATTAATAGAGATACAATCGAAACTTATCTTAATAAATTATCAGAAGAAACAAAACCTATTTGGGGAACGATGTCACCACAACACATGGTTGAACATTTAGATTATACCTTTAGATTATCATTTGGAGAAAATCAGGAGTTTGAGTTTTCTACACCAGAAAAGATATTAGAAAAAGTTCATGATTCTCTTTATAATTATAGGTCTTTACCGAAAAATGCGGATGCTCCACAACTTATTGAAAAGGGCATTGAGAAATTAGAACATGAAAATTTATCAGTCGCAAAACAAAAGCTATTAGAATCTTACGATGAATTCGCAATTTATTTTCAAGAAAAGCCAGAAGCAACCACAAAAAATGTTGTTTTTGGTCATTTAAATAAATTTGAATGGGATTTGTTTCAAACCAAACATGTAAACCATCACTTTGAACAATTTGGATTATTATAATATGGATGCATACGTAAAACTAAATATCGAAAACCAAGTAGGATATATTGAATTTTTTCATCCTGAACACAATTCATTACCTGCAAATCTGTTAGCGAAATTAGTACAAACAATAACTAATGCTGGAGAGAATGATTCTATTAAAGTCATTGTTTTACAAAGTGGAGGAGATAGAACATTTTGTGCTGGAGCGAGCTTTAAAGAACTCATAAATATTAATGATGAAGCATCTGGAAAAGTTTTCTTTTCAGGGTTTGCTAATGTTATTAATGCAATGCGTAAATGTCCAAAATTTATTATTGGTCGCATACAAGGAAAAACTGTTGGAGGAGGAGTTGGAATTGCATCTGCAACCGATTATTGTATGACAACTAAATTTGCAGCAATAAAATTAAGTGAATTAAATGTTGGTATTGGACCTTTTGTTGTTGGTCCTGCTATAGAGCGTAAGATGGGATTGAGCGCTATGTCACAAATCGCGATTGATGCGAACACGTTCTATCCTGCAGAATGGGCAATTAAAAAAGGCTTATTTGCACAAGTTTATGAAACTACAGAAATGTTAGATGAAGCTGTAAAAGCTTTTGCTGAAAATTTATGTACATATAATCATGAAGCAATGCGAGAAATGAAAGTGGTACTTTGGAAAGGTACTGAAGATTGGGACACTTTATTATTAGAACGTGCAGAAATTAGTGGACGATTAGTGCTAAGCGAGTTTACAAAAGAAACATTAAAACGATTTAAGTAAACGTCATTCCGAACGAAGTGAAGGAATCTCGTCAAAAGATTGCCACGTCATTTTTTTCCTCGCAATGACATAAATAGAAAAAATGATTTATAGTTTCAAAGGCTACATACCTGTTGTTCACAAGAGCAGTTTTGTGCATCCATTGGCAGCAGTAACAGGAAATGTCATTATAGGTAAGTACTGTTATATTGGTCCAGGAGCTGCTATTCGAGGAGATTGGGGGCAAATCATTTTGGAAGATGGTGTTAATGTTCAGGAGAATTGTATAGTACACATGTTTCCAGGGAAGTCAATTATTTTAAAAGAAAGCGCTCATATTGGTCACGGAGCCATTATTCATGGTGCAAATATTGGTAAAAAGGTATTGGTAGGGATGAATACTGTTATTATGGATGATGCCGAAATTGGAGACGAGAGCATTATTGGAGCAATGGCTTTTGTAAAGGCTGAAACTATAGTTCCAAAACGAAGTTTAGTTGTTGGAAATCCTGCAAAGGTTGTAAAACAAGTTACTGATGAGATGATAGATTGGAAAACAAAGGGCACACAATTGTATCAACAACTACCTGCTGATTGTCATGAGAGTTTAAAAGAAGTAGAGCCTTTAAGAGAAGTACCAAAAGACATGAAGTTGCAAGAATCATTTTATGATACCTTGCGTGATTTCATGAAAAAGTAAATTTTAAAAACTAACAAGCATTAGTTTATAAGAATGTCTAGACTCGAATTTAAAATGCCCAAGTTGGGTGAAAGTATAACAGAAGCAACCATCATTACATGGTTTAAAAATGTTGGTGACACCATTGAAGAAGATGAAATGTTCCTTGAAGTATCTACAGATAAAGTAGATTCTGAAGTGCCTTCAACAGTTTCAGGTGTTGTTGATGAAATCTTATACAAATCTAAAGATGTTATAAAAATAGGTGAAGTAATTGCATTAATTAAAACTGATGCAAAAGCTAAAACAACCAAAAAAAATACTAATGTCATTTCTAGCGTAGTCGAGAAATCTCCAAAATCGAAGACTAAACCATCTCCTGAAAATATATTCACTACAAAACAAAATGGTAATAACTTCTTTTCACCACTAATCATTGCAATAGCTAAAGAACAACATATAAGTTTTGAAGAATTAGCAAGAATTCCTGTAACTGGTAAAAAAGGACGTTTGAGAAAAAGCGATTTGTTTCAATACATCAAAGAAGGAAGACCATATAAGTTTACTCAACCTATTACTCAAGATCCAACAGCATATAGGATTCCAAAATTGAATTTTGATAAAGGCAAAGGTAAGATTGTAGAGATGGACAGAATGCGCAAAATGATTGCCGATCATATGGTCTATTCTAAACATACATCTCCTCATGTGACTGCTTATGTTGAAGCAGATTTAACCGAATTGGTAAACTGGAGAAATGCTAATAAAGTTTTATTTCAAGAGAGAGAAGGAGAAAAATTAACTTTTACACCATTATTTATTGAAGCAGTAGCAAAAGCGATAAAAGATTTTCCAAATATTAATGCTTCGGTTGATGGAGATAAAATAATTGTAAAAGAAAATATTAACATAGGATTGGCAACAGCATTACCATCTGGAAACCTAATTGTACCAGTAGTAAAAAATGCAGATCAAAAAGATTTAAATCAATTAGCTGCCGAAATTAATTCCTTGGTTTTAAAAGCTAGAGAAAATAAACTTGAAGCTGATGATATAAAAGGAGGAACATTTACCATTTCTAATGTAGGAACTTTTGGAAGCCTTATGGGAACACCAATAATCAATCAACCTGAAGTTGCGATTTTAGCTATAGGAATTATTAAAAAACGTCCAGAAGTTATTGAAACAAAAAAAGGTGATGAAATAGCTATACGCAGTATGATGTACTTATCCTTATCGTTTGACCACAGAGCTGTCGATGGTCATTTAGCAGGATCATTTTTACGTCGTGTAGCAGATTATTTAGAAACATTTAATAATAAACAAAATATTTAATAACATGTCTTATAATATTAAGATTACAAAAGTTGAGAATTCAAAAGTAGATGAACTTGATTTTAATAATATTCCGTTAGGAAAAACTTTTACTGATCACATGTTCATTTGTGAGTATGATAATGAAAAATGGATTAATCCAAGAATTGAACCACTACATAATATATCAACACATCCAGCAGCCATGGCGTTGCATTATGGTCAAGCTATTTTTGAAGGTATGAAAGCTACCATAGATGCCGAAGGAACACCAATGTTATTCAGACCAGAAAAAAATGCAGCTCGACTTAATTTTAGTGCTGATAGAATGGGAATGCCATATTTCCCAGAAGATTTATTTGTTGAAGGACTGAAACAATTGGTAGTATTAGACAAAAATTGGATTCCTCCACAAGAAGGAAGTGCTCTATATTTAAGACCATTTATGTTTGCTGATGAACATTTTATTGGGATGAGAGCAGCTTCGCATTATAAGTTTATAATCATAGCATCTCCATCAGGACCATATTTTAATAAACGTATTAAATTGTACGCTGAAACCAAATATATACGAGCAGCTCAAGGTGGAACAGGTGCAGCAAAAGCAGCTGGAAACTATGCAGCAGCTATAAAGCCAAGTGAAATTTCAAAATCTAAAGGTTACGATCAAGTATTGTGGCTTGATGCACATGAGTTCAGTTATATTCAAGAAGCAGGAACCATGAATCTCTTTTTTAAAATTAATGGTGAGTTTATTACACCAAGTTTAGAAGGAACTATTTTAGGGGGAATTACACGGTTGAGTGTCATAGAATTACTTAAAAGTAAAGTTTGTAAAGTCACAGAACGTCTAATTAATATCGAGGAAGTTATTGAAGCCTCTAATAATGGCACGTTAGAAGAAGCCTTTGGAACAGGAACAGCAGTTGGAATTGCCATGATAGAAGAAATTAGATTTAAGGAAACAACGATTAAATTACCTAAAGATAATCCAGATGCGCAAATGATTTTAGACACATTAAATGGCGTTCGTTCGGGTAAAATGGAAGACAAATATAAATGGATGGTAAAAATTGAAGAAGAGTTAGTATAAATGAACAAAGAAATACTCAAAAAAGCATTTTCAAAACTTTGTACTGCCAAAGCCATGACGGAAATTTATGAAGCCAACTTTAAGCAGGTTTCAAAATATGTTCACGCCACTTCAAGAGGTCATGAAGCCATTCAAATTGCTTTGGGTTTACAATTGTTGCCTCAAGATTATGCTTTTCCATATTATAGAGATGATGCTATGTTATTGTCGTTTGGTTTAAATCCTTATGATTTGATGCTACAACTTATGGCAAAACGTGACGATCCATTTTCTGCAGGACGCACTTATTATTGTCATCCAAGTTTTAAAGATGCGGATAAACCAAAAATACCACATCAATCTTCTGCGACAGGAATGCAAACAATTCCAGCAACTGGAGTTGCCATGGGAATGCAGTATTTAGAAAAACAAGGACTGAAAAATGTCATTCTGAACAATAGCGAAGAATCTCGTGAAAATCCAATTTGCGTTTGTAGTCTTGGTGATGCTTCTGTAACCGAAGGTGAAATTGCAGAAGCCTTTCAAATGGCAGCTTTAAAGCAATTACCAATTATATATTTGGTACAAGATAATGGTTGGGATATTTCAGCAACTGCTAAAGAAACTAGAGCTCAAAACGCCATTGAATATGCTCAAGGGTTTAAAGGCTTAGAAGCTATTTCAATTGATGGAGCAAATTTTATAGAAAGTTATGAAGCTGTAAAGAAAGTTATTAAAACAATAAGAAAAGAGCGTCGTCCGTTTTTAGTGCATGCAAAAGTACCATTGTTAAATCATCATACTTCTGGCGTACGGATGGAATGGTATCGCGATGATTTAGACGAAGCAAAATCTCGTGATCCTTATCCTATATTAAAACAACAATTAATTGATAAAGGATGCTCTTCAGAAGACATAAAGAATATTGAGACTAGTGCTTATGCAGAGGTGAAAAAAGATTTTAATAGAGCTAATAAAGCCGAAGACCCAAAACCTGAAGATTTATTTACACATGATTTTGTGCCAACATCAATTATTGAAGAAGTAGGAGAGCGTTCCCCTGAAGGAGATAAGAAAGTGGTTATGGTAGATTGTGCGTTACATGCCATTGAAGAATTGATGCATAAGCACAAAGAATGTTTACTCTATGGGCAAGATGTTGGAGGACGATTAGGAGGTGTTTTTAGAGAAGCTTCAACTTTGGCTCAAAAGTTTGGTGACGATAGAGTATATAATACACCAATTCAGGAGGCTTTTATTGTAGGATCAACCGTTGGAATGAGTGCAGTTGGATTAAAACCCATAGTTGAGGTTCAGTTTGCCGATTATATTTGGCCAGGATTGAATCAATTATTTACTGAAGTAAGTAGAAGCTGTTACCTGTCTAATGGAAAATGGCCTGTAAGTATGATACTTCGTGTACCAATTGGCGCTTATGGAAGTGGAGGACCATATCATTCGTCTTCAGTAGAAAGTGTTATAACCAATATTAGAGGCATTAAAATAATCTATCCAAGTAATGGAGCCGATTTAAAAGGCTTGATGAAGGCAGCTTATTATGACCCAAATCCAGTGGTTATTTTAGAACATAAAGGCTTGTATTGGTCTAAAGTTCCAGGAACAAAAGGAGCAACATCTATTGAGCCTTCCAAAGATTATATATTGCCTTTAGGAAAAGCATGGTTATTGCAGGAAATCTGGCCTCAAGATGATAAGGAAACATTATCAATTATTACTTATGGAATGGGTGTACATTGGGCATTTAATGCGACCAAAGGAATGCGAGATCAAGTAGAGATCATAGATTTACGAACACTTTATCCTTTAGATGAAGACACTATAATGAAGTCAGTTAAAAAAACAGGAAAGTGTTTAGTAATAACTGAAGAACCTGTAAATAATAGTTTTGCACTAGCCTTGTCTGGAAAAATACAAGAAGAATGCTTCAAATATTTGGATGCTCCAGTAATGACCATAGGCAGTGAGAATATGCCAGCAATCCCTTTAAATTCTACATTAGAAGAAACTATGATACCTTCCACTGAAAAAGTAAAGATTAAGATTGAAGAGTTATTATCCTATTAAGATTTGATTTTTCAAATTATTCTTATTTTTGAGAATCGTGAACTCAATACAAGAATTCTTAAAAAAAGAAGTTTTATTTCTCCAAAGTAATAAGGATAAATGGAGTTTAGTGATTTTTATTTCACTATTTACCTTTTCTTTTCTTCTCATATTTCAACCTTTTGGAGTTAATAATTTTGATCAAACACAAAGCATAGGTAAGGTTTTTCTTTTTTCAATGTTAGGGTTTGGATTGTTACAAGGTGTTGTGCTGGTTATCTATGAGTTTGCATTTGTTCCTCTTATGTTTAAAAGTAAGGCTTTATCAAGTTTTATTATTAGAATGACTATAGAATTAGTATTGTTATCTGCCTCTACTTTTTTATATTATAATATTCTTGGCAATTTTCACGATTGGTATTTTAAAAGCTTTTTAGATTTTATATTCAATGTTGGTTTAATGAGTATTATACCTTTTGCTATTATTATTTTGTATTTCAATTATAAACAGACACAAAAAGCATATCAGTTGTTAGAGTTACAACCAAAATTGGCTTTAACTGAAAAGTATATCAATTTGCAATCTTATAACAGTAAGGAAAAATTAACCATTACTTTGGCTGATCTGCTTTATATTGAAGCAGAAGATAATTATATATCTGTTCATCATTTAGAAAAAGGAATTGTTAAAAAGCAATTATTGCGAGCTACTATGAAAGATATTGAAGCTAATCTTAAAGCACAGTTTATTATTCGTTGTCATAGATCGTTTATTGTTAATATAAATATAGTTGAAAAGGTAAAACGTGATGGACACCAAATGAAATTGTACTTACCACATATTAGTAAACCTATTCCTGTTTCTCGCTCTTATATTCCTGTTTTAGAAACTCTTTTGGACGTTCGCCACAAATAGCCAGATTTCGCCACAAGTACTGTAACTCAAGCACATTTGAGTCGTCATGATGATAGAAATTTTAATGTTTAACAAAATTATATTATGATGAAAACACTAAACGCTGTACGCCCTAACAATGCCCTTTTTAATAGCCTAATGATATTTTCCGGGCTTACCTTTATGTTAGTTTGGTTGCCACTTTTACGTTGCTTACTCGACGGTAAAACCTATAGTTGGGGACAAACTTATTTTGGTATGAATTTTACTAGTACAGGAATCGAATCTGGATATTTCATTTTAATTCCATTTTTATTGCTGTATTTACTATTCTTTTATTCGTTTTATTGGATTAAGAACAGAACCATTTTCTATGTGATGTTAGCATGGTTTTGGATACACAATTTTGGAAATCTTTTATTTGATATAATTAAAAATGGAGACACCGAGTTTCATGGCGATACATTAAATGTTCACATTTCTATTTCTATGATTGTTATTCCTTTATCTATAATTGCATTCATTTGGATTATTGCAGTTATAATAAAAGACAAAAACCTACCTGAAGTTAATATTCCTTGGAGTAAATCGAACACCAAGAAGGCATTGATTATTTTAGCACCATTACCTATTCAAGCTATTTTGTTTGCAACTGGAGAAGCTGATGGATTGACAGATGAAATAAGTGTAATTATAACTATAATTCAATCCTTTTTAATAGCAATTATATTTTTTCCAACAAAAAAGCATATATAAATCATGAAATATTTAATTCTAATAATTTTCAGTGTTACAATTTTATTTAATAACAGTGTTGTAGCACAACCAAATTATCCAACAAACGCTAATGAAGCTAAAGTAATATCTTCAGATATCAAAAATTTTATAGTTGCTTTTAATGCGTTATTACATAGTTCAGATAGTATTCAAGTTTTTCAAAAATTATATTTTGACAAGGCATCTACTGGAATGAAAGAATATATAAGAAGGTTCAACCTTAATTCTGAATCTTTAGTTAAAGCTATACAAAAGCATCCTGAAAAGTATATTAAAATAGAGGAGTTTTATAATCAAATTTCAGCCTTCAAGACAATTTATATAGAAGAAATGAAAGCATATAAAAGCATATTGCCAAATACGATGTTTCCACCTACCTATTTGATTGTGGGAGATTATAGTGGAATTGCAAACGGATCTAAATTTGGACAACTCGTTACTATAGAGAGAGCTACTGATAACCTTGAAAAATTATTTAACACTATTGTTCATGAATTAACTCATTTTCAACAAGCGTTAAGTATGGATATTGATAAATATATAGGTGTGTATAGTAAAAAAGATAACATGCTTGATTTAATTCTTCGTGAAGGTGGTGCAGAATTTATTACATATAAATTAGTTAGAAAAAATGAAGATCAATTTGTAAGACTTAAAGATTATGAAAAAGATGAATTAGAACTATGGAGAATGTTTAAAAAAGATCTTAAAAAACAAGATAAGAGTTTTTGGTTAACCATAATTTCTAAAGAAGATAATAAAGGATTTCCTATGTTTTTAGGATACCCTTTAGGTTATAAAATAGTTGCCGCCTATTATGAACAAGCTGAAAATAAAGCGAAGGCTATTAATGAGATTTTAAATATTTCTGATGCTTCAGAATTTTTGAGAAAAAGTAATTACAATCCTAATTAATTCATTTTAATCTTTTAAAATAGCTTATTTCTAATATTTTTCCAACGAAATTTTCTAACAAATTTCCCTTGATCTTCTGTTATTAGAAACTCTAATTTATTTTTTGAAGCTTTAAAATAACCAGA
>CAYQME010000067.1:0-11749 GCA_964418645.1 uncultured Flavobacteriaceae bacterium | reverse complement strand
AAACATATAAAAATAAAAAAGGTGAACGAGAGTTCACCTTTTTTGCCCCAAATCTACCATAAACTTAACCTACTTATGTTATGGTGAGGTAAATATAACATTGATTATTTCTATTATTTCAATTTATTGGACAAAATACTTATATATTAGTCTAACAGTGAATCGCAAAAACCAGAGAATATCAGACTTTACAACAATAATACGATAAAACTTAAAGGATAAAATTTTTATTTTCAATGAGTTAGAAGACGATGTAGAAAATAAAAAAAGGTGAACGAGAGTTCACCTTTTTTTGCCCCAAATCTACCATGAACTTAACCTACTTATGTTATGGTGACACTAAAGTATATGTATTTTGGTGAAAGCCTATAAATATTAGACGAACTGCATTTTTTTTAGTTTAAAGGCTTGTTTTTATAGACAAACTGATTAAAAACAAATTTTTTCGTTAATATGCACGCTCATTATTTCCTTCATAAAAATTGATAAAAGCTCTATTAACGACTCTTTTACCACCAGCTGTTGGATAGTTTCCTGTAAAGTACCAATCTCCTAAGTTTTTCGGACATGCTTTATGAAGATTTTCAACAGATTGAAAAATAATATTTACTTCTGCGTTTAAGCTTTCATCACTCAATAATTCAGAAATTTTATTTGAGATTTGTTCCGCAGTAAAAGGGCTATAAATGTCTTTAACAAAATTCATAACGTCTTTATCATCTATATCTACTTGAGCTTTACACTTCTTGTAAACATCCTCTACTATGGAATAGATATCATTGTCTTTTAGTAAGGCTAAAGCCGCTTTAAAAGCAATAAGACTTTCTAAATTTGCCATATCAATACCATAACAATCGGGATAACGAATTTGAGGTGCAGAAGACACAACAACTATTTTCTTGGGATGTAAACGATCCAACATTTTAAGAATACTCTTTTTTAATGTAGTACCACGAACAATGCTATCATCAATAATAACCAAATTATCGTCGGGTTTTATAACCCCATAAGTAATGTCGTAAACATGCGCCACTAAATCATCTCTACTACTGTCTTCTGTAATAAATGTACGGAGTTTTACATCTTTGATAGCAATTTTTTCTATCCTAGGATGTTCTGACAAAAGTGCTTTTACATTTTTTGCCGATAACGACCGTTGTCCATTTAATATAACATCAGTTTTCTTTTTGTTTAAATAGTCCTCTACAGTTTCTATCATTCCAAAAAAAGACGTTTCAGCAGTATTTGGGATATAAGAAAAGACCGAATTCTTAATGTCATGATTTATGGCATCTAATACTTTAGGCATTATTAATTTGCCTAGTAATTTTCGTTCCTTATAAATTTCGGCATCACTTCCTCTTGAAAAGTAGATGCGTTCAAAAGAGCATGCTTTTCGCGCTAAAGGCTTCAAAATTTGTGTAATAGATACTTCTCCAGATTTTTTAGTAATTATAGCATGTCCAGGATCTAGTTCCTTAACATCTTCAAACGCTACATCAAAAACAGTTTGAATTACAGGGCGCTCCGAAGCAACTACCACGATTTCATCATCTTTATAATAATATGTTGGACGAATACCCGCAGGATCTCTAAGCACAAAAGAATCGCCATGACCTAATAGTCCCGCCATAGCATAACCACCATCCCAATTTTTTGCAGCTTTTTTTAAAATTTTTGCAACATTTAAACGCTCAGCAATAAGTGGGGAACATTCGTTTTTATTATAGCCTTCTTTTTTTAATCTTTTATAAATCTTACTAACAGCATCATCTAAAAAGTGACCAATTTTTTCCATAATAGTAATGGTGTCTGTATATTCTTTTGGATGCTGACCCAACGCAATAAGATTATTGAACAACTCTTTAACATTGGTCATATTAAAGTTCCCTGCAAGAATTAAATTTCTGTGTGTCCAGTTATTTTGTCTTAAAAAGGGGTGTACACTTTCTACACTATTTTTCCCAAAAGTGCCGTAACGCACATGGCCTAATAAAACTTCGCCTATATATGGAACATGCTTTTTTTGTAATTCGATATCATTTGCATATTCAGGATTTTCAGTAAGTTCTTTGTTTATTCTAGAGTTTATTTGCGCAAAAATATCTTGAATGGGTTGTTGTTCTATAGAGCGCACTCTACTTATATACCGCTCGCCAGGTTCTGTATCTAATTTAATACTTGCAAAACCAGCACCATCTTGTCCACGATTGTGCTGTTTTTCCATGAGGAGATACATTTTGTTTACACCGTAAAATGCACTACCGTATTTTTCTTTATAATACTCTAAGGGTTTTAAAAGCCTAATATGTGCAATTCCACATTCATGTTTTAATGCATCACTCATTATATGTGTTATAAATAAAAACGCACTCTATTTTGAGCGCGTTTGATTATGTTAATTCAATTTCAAATTGTGTTAAGGTTTTAAACTGTTGAAGCCTTTTATTAACCTCCTCACTTGTTAAACTTTCCATGCGTTCTGTTCCAAACTTCTCAACACAAAAAGAAGCCAATGTAGAGCCATAAATAATAGCTTTTTTCATGTTCTCAAAAGAGAGATCCTCGGTTTTTGCTAAATAACCAGCAAAGCCACCAGCAAAAGTATCTCCAGCTCCGGTAGGGTCAAAAACCTCTTCTAAAGGGAGAGCAGGCGCATAAAATACATTATCATTATTAAACAACAATGCACCATGCTCGCCTTTTTTAATGACTACATATTTAGGTCCCATTTCATGAATCTTTCTTGCAGCAACAACCAATGAATATTCCCCTGATAGCTGTCTTGCTTCTTCATCATTAATAGTAATGACATCAATTTTCTTTATAACTTTATGAAGATCTTCTAGGGCACTGTCCATCCAGAAATTCATAGTATCTAAAATTACTAATTCTGGTTTTCCCCTCATTTGCTCTAACACACTTAGTTGAGTTAATGGATGCAGGTTCCCTAGCATCACAACTTTTGCGTCTTTGTAGTTTTCAGGAACAACAGGTTGAAAATCTGCTAACACATTAAGTTCGGTTATTAAAGTATCACGAGAATTCATATCGTTGTGGTATAAACCACTCCAAAAAAAAGTTTTTCCATCTTCAACAATTTCAACACCAGAAACATCTATATTCTTATGAGATAAGAGATCTAAATATTTTTGAGGAAAATCACCACCAACCACAGAAACCACAGCAGGGTTTATATCAAATTGTGTTGCCGCTAACCCTATAAAAGTAGCTGCACCTCCTAAAATCTTATCAGTTTTCCCAAAAGGGGTTTCGATAGCATCAAATGCTACAGTACCAACAATGACTAATTTGCTCATAAAGTGGATTAAAAATTCAGTGCAAACTTACGTAAAATTTAGTCTCAAAAAAAGCTAAGAAAGCGGTTGTTTAAATAAGGTTATTTTCTGCCAAAATCTGCTGGAATTTCTCCCCAAGCGTTAGTTTCCCATTTTACAATTGTGGTGGTATACGAGTTGTCGTTTAACCAATCTAAAGCCCTTTCTACAAGTTCAAACAGTTGTTTGTTTTTATTTGTTTTTTTAAGTTTTGTGTTACAAGTTTTTTTCTTAACCCAACTTAAAGCTGTTTTAGAGTCAGAATATATTATTTTATTACTATTTCTCTGTTTTAAAAAGGCTAATCCATGCACTAATGCCAAAAATTCGCCAATATTATTAGTACCTTCTTCAAAAGGGCCTTGTTTGAATAGTTCTTTTTTAGTTTTAGTATCAACGCCACGATATTCCATTTTTCCGGGATTACCACTTGAAGCAGCATCTACAGAAATAGATTTATAATTTGGTTGACCAATTTTTTTTAGCTTTGCTTCAGAAAGCTCACTTGTAAATTTTTTAGTTTTACCTATATAATCTTTATATTTACCTTTTAATGCTTTTTTCGCCGCTTCAAAAGTTGCAAACGATTTGTATAGAGCACCTTGAAAATCTTTAATTTGAGCATTGCAATCCTCCCAAGTTTCAAAAACTCCAGTATGATGACCTTTCCAGACTGTGTAATATTTTTTCTTTTTTTTACTCATTTGAGGAAAGTAAAGATTCAATTGCTCTTGGAAAGTGATACATCTCTAATTTATGAATTTTTGTAGCAATATCTTCAATAGTATCTGTTGTTTCAACACTACAATTTGATTGAAAAATAATTGCCCCTTCATCGTAATTTTCATTTACATAATGTATAGTGATTCCAGTTTCTACTTCTTTATTATCCAAAACAGCTTGATGAATATATTTGCCATACATACCTTTTCCACCATATTTTGGTAACAATGCAGGGTGAATATTAATGACTTTATTTGGAAAAGCATTTAAAATGTTTTCTGGAAATTTCCACAAAAACCCAGCTAATACAATAAGATTGGGTTCGTTACTTTTAAGAATATTTAAAACATCCGAAGTTTTGTAAAGAGCAGTTCGATTAAACGACAAACAACTTGTTTTTAAACTATTGCAACGTTCTATAACTTTAGCCTTAGGGTTGTTTGTTAAAACAAGAACAACATCAGCATCATTACAATTTTGAAAAAAACAAATTAAATTTTCAGCATTAGTTCCAGAGCCGGAAGCAAAAATTACAATACGTTTCATTTTCAAATATAATGTTAAGATTGTTTAGGCAAAAAAAAGAATAAATATTAACAAATAGAAGTAAAAAAGAAATACTTCAACTTAAAATTTATAAATATCATTCACATTTTTAAAGTAAAGGCGAGTTTTAAGATAAAGTTTTTTATTTTTGCGTCCTAATTAAAACTTAAAATTTAAAGATTATGTCAGACATTGCATCAAGAGTAAAAGCGATTATCGTAGACAAATTAGGTGTTGATGAAAACGAAGTTGTAACTGAAGCTAGCTTCACAAACGATTTAGGAGCAGATTCATTAGACACTGTTGAATTAATAATGGAATTTGAAAAAGAATTCGATATTCAAATCCCAGACGATCAAGCTGAAAACATTGGAACAGTAGGTCAAGCGATATCATATATTGAAGACGCAAAATAAGCACCTTTTTTTATGGAATTAAAGCGAGTTGTAGTTACTGGTTTAGGAGCACTTACGCCAATAGGAAATACAGTAGATGAATACTGGAAAAAACTTGTTGATGGTAAAAGTGGTGCTGCGCCTATAACACATTTTAATACTGAAAAGTTCAAAACAAAATTCGCTTGTGAAGTAAAAAACTTTAATGCTGAAGATTTTCTTAGTAGAAAAGACGCTCGTAAAATGGATAAGTTTGCACAATATGCTATGGTGGCTTCAGACGAAGCTATTGCAGATGCAAAATTAAACTTAGACGAAGTAAATAAACTACGAATAGGTGTTATTTGGGGAGCAGGAATTGGTGGCTTAGAAACGTTTCAGAAAGAAGTTTTAAATTTTTCAGATGGAGATGGTACACCAAGATTTAATCCGTTCTTTATCCCTAAAATGATTGCCGATATTGCGCCAGCCAATATTTCTATTAAGCATGGCTTCATGGGGCCTAATTACACAACCGTATCAGCATGTGCATCTGCTGCTAACGCAATGTTTGATGCTTTAAACTATATACGTTTAGGGCATTGCGATGTTGTTGTTACAGGAGGAAGTGAAGCAGCGGTAACCATTGCTGGAATGGGTGGTTTTAATGCTATGCATGCCTTATCAACTAGAAATGAAAGCCCAGAAACAGCATCAAGACCATTTGATGGAACTAGAGATGGTTTTGTTCTAGGAGAAGGTGCAGGAGCACTTATTTTAGAAGAGTATGAACATGCTAAAGCAAGAGGGGCAAAAATATATGCTGAGTTTGTTGGAGGAGGATTATCTTCTGATGCTTACCATATGACTGCTCCACATCCAGAAGGGATAGGGGTATTTGCTGTAATGCAAAATTGTTTAGAAAATGCAGGACTAAAACCAGAAGAGGTTGATGCTATTAACACACATGGAACATCTACACCTTTGGGTGATGTTGCTGAACTTAAGGCTATAACTGAGGTATTTGGGAGTCATGCAAAAAACATAAATATTAATTCTACAAAATCCATGACAGGACATTTATTAGGAGCTGCAGGAGCCATTGAAGCAATTGCATCTATATTGTCTATAGAGCATGGCATTGTCCCACCAACCATTAATCATACAACGGTTGATGAGAATATTGATTCAGAATTAAATTTAACGCTAAATAAAGCTCAAAAAAGAGACGTTAATGTCGCCATGAGTAACACCTTTGGGTTTGGCGGACATAATGCTTGTGTAATATTTAGAAAGCTAAATTAAACTCTGAGTGAAATTTATCCGTAACATATTAAATTCCCGTTCTGATTCAGACGGGAATTTTTTTGCTGAAATACGAAAAATTTTAGGCTTTCAACCCAAAAAGAAAAGCCTTTATAAAAAAGCATTCACACACAGATCTATGAACAAGCGAGATGCAGAGGGCACACCAATTAATTATGAACGCTTAGAATTTGTTGGAGATGCGATGTTAAGTTCTGTCGTAGCAACGCATTTGTTTAATAAAGCTCCTCAAGGAGACGAAGGATATCTAACTAAAATGCGCTCTAAAATTGTAAGTAGAGAACACTTAAACGAATTAGGCAAAGAACTTAACTTAATTAATCTTGTAGAAAGTAAGATTCCTAAAAGTAATTTTGGAAGCAATATTCACGGAAACTTATTTGAAGCTTTAGTAGGCGCCATATTTTTAGATTTAGGATACTCATATTGTGAAAAATTTATTTTTGATCGCGTTATTATTCCCCATGTTGATATTGAAAAGCTAGAAGGTAAAGTAATTAGCTATAAAAGTTTGCTTATAGAGTGGTGTCAAAAAGAAAAGAAAACATTTAACTACAGTGTTTATGAAGATACTGGAAAGGATGAACTGAAGCATTTTTCAGTAAAACTATATATAGACAATAAGGTTGTTGCCAAAGCAAGAGCTACTTCAAAAAAGAAAGCCGAAGAAAAAGCCTCCAAAAGAGCTTTCTTTGCATTACAAACTAAAATATCAAGAACTAACTAAGGGGTTTTACTATAACGTTTTCGTAAAATTTTGCTGTTAAGAATCACATAACAATGGGTTATTATAGTAGTAAAGTACTATATTTACAGCTCATAATTTTAGTATTATGGCGTTACACAAACTACTTGTAGACGATTTTAACGACGACACCTATTCTCTATTAGCAATACATTGTACTATAGAAGATTATCGCGTTGCATATCTTTTAAATCAATATTTACAGATTAATTTAAAGCGAAAACTACAAGATTTAGATTTTAAATACGCATCATCATCATACTCAATTTATGAATGGGAAGATAGATCACAACAAACAACATGGAATTTAATCTCTAATGTTTGTAAAAAAGAAGAAGATAGTTTAATAAGCACAGGATCGTTATTTGACTCTCAAGGTAAAATAACAAGAATACATAATTTAATGCCCGAACTTAAACAAGTAAATTATTTATTAAAGATTAACAATGGTGGCGGATTTATTAACGAGAAAGTAATTATACACAAAATACAAGAGATAACACAAATTGCTGCGGTTTATAGCATAGAGATATCACAATTAAAATCTAAAGACAATTTAATATTTAATTAATGTTGAATAAAAGAAAGAAAACTAAAATAGTTGCAACATTAGGTCCAGCAACCAGTAACAAAGAAACACTTAGAGCAATGCTTAATGAAGGGGTAAACGTGTTTCGCATTAACTTTTCTCATGCTAATTACGACGATGTTAAGGCACGAATTAAAATGATAAGAGAGCTAAATGAAGAACTGGGGTACAATGCTGCTATTTTAGGAGATTTACAAGGGCCAAAACTTCGAGTAGGCGTAATGCAAGAAGAAGTTGTTGTAAATGAAGGGGACGAATTAATTTTTGCTACAGGCGAAAAATTTGAAGGTACAAAGCAACGTGTTTATATGACCTACGATAGGTTTCCGCAAGATGCAAAACCAGGAGAGAAAATTTTATTAGATGATGGGAAGTTAATGTTTGAGGTTGTGTCATCCGATAAAAAAAGCGAAGTAAAAGCAAAAGTTATTCAAGGCGGACCATTAATGTCTAAAAAAGGGGTAAATCTACCAAACACGAATATTTCGCAGCCAGCACTTACCAAAAAGGATATTAAGGATGCCATTTTCGCCATAGAACAAAAAGTAGATTGGATGGCATTATCGTTTGTTCGTCATGCAGAAGATTTAATCCAACTGCAAGAGCTCATCAAAAAGCATAGTGACCATAAAATTCCAATTATAGCTAAGATTGAAAAACCAGAAGCAGTTGAAAACATCGATAAAATTGTAGCCTATTGTGACGGCTTAATGGTAGCACGTGGAGATTTAGGTGTAGAGATTCCAGCCGAAGAAGTGCCTCTTATTCAAAAACAATTGGTGTTAAGAGCTAAACGCGCCAGAATACCTGTAATTATTGCAACACAAATGATGGAATCTATGATTAATAGCCTTACACCAACACGTGCTGAGGTTAATGATGTTGCAAACTCTGTTATGGATGGCGCTGATGCTGTAATGCTTTCTGGAGAAACTTCAGTGGGGAGTTACCCGGTACAAGTTATAACACAAATGTCTAATATTATAAAAAGTGTAGAAGACTCACCTCTTATAACAGTGCCACAAACACCACCTCATATTCGAACCAATCGTTACATTACGAAATCTATTTGTTATCATGCGGCTCATATGGCAAATGAAATTAATGCTAAAGCCATTTCAACTTTAACTAATAGTGGTTATACAGCATTTCAAATTTCAGCATGGCGTCCATCTGCACATATTTTGGTGTTTACATCCAACAGGCGTATCCTTACGCAACTTAACTTACTTTGGGGAGTGAGAGCCTTTTATTATGATAGGTTTGTAAGTACGGATGAAACCATTGAAGATGTAAATGCGATAGCATGTAAAAAAGGATATATAGAAAAAGGCGATATGATTATTAGTTTGGCGGCAATGCCAATTAAAGATAAAGGTATGGTAAATACATTACGTGTAACTGAGATTGAAACGTGTAGTTTTTAAGGATTCGTTTTTTCTTAATCACAATGTTTAACAAAATCAAGGACATGGCGAAAATTAGACTTAACTTTGCTGCATAATAAAAAATGGCGCTGTAATTAAGAATGTCATTTGTACAATCACTTATATGTCATTTAATTCAATAGGCTTATCCAATGCTTTAATAAAAGCTGTTAGCAGACAAGGCTATACAACACCAACACCAATACAACAAAAAGCAATTCCTTTAATTTTAGAAGGGAAAGATATATTGGCTTCTGCTCAAACAGGAACTGGTAAAACTGCAGGTTTTACATTGCCAATGCTTCAAAAGTTATCTCAAGGCCAACAATTACGCCATCGTCCTGTTAGGGCATTAGTATTAACACCAACACGAGAGTTGGCTGCACAAGTATATAACAGTGTAAAATCGTATAGCGAATTTATAGACATTCGTTCTGCCGTTATTTTCGGAGGTGTTAACCAAAAGCCACAAGTGGCTACCATAAGAAATGGTGTAGACATACTTATTGCAACTCCAGGGCGCCTCATAGATTTGCAAAACCAAGGCTTATTATCGCTCTCTAAAATTGAAATTTTGGTTTTAGACGAAGCAGATAGAATGCTTGATATGGGGTTTTTGAGAGATATTAAAAAGATTATTAGTTTAATGCCAACACGAAAACAGAACCTTCTGTTTTCGGCAACGTTTTCAAAAGAGATTAAAAATTTAGCAAACGACTTTTTACATCACCCAGTTTTGGTTGAAGCCACACCTGAAAACTCTACAGTTGATGCTATTGAGCAAAAAGTATACCGTGTAGCGAAAAGCTTGAAAACTGGATTGATTATTAAGCTAATTTCTGAAGGTAATTGGAAACAAGTATTGGTATTTACTAGAACTAAGCATGGTGCAAATAGGTTATGTAAAAAAATGGCTAGTGCAGGTATTTCTGCAGCAGCCATTCATGGAAATAAAAGTCAAGGTGCACGTACTAAAGCATTGGCAGGATTTAAAAAAAATTCGGTTAGAGTTTTGGTTGCAACAGATATTGCTGCTCGTGGTTTAGATATTCCGTTATTGCCCCATGTAGTAAACTTTGAATTACCTAACATTTCGGAAGATTATGTGCATAGAATTGGACGAACAGGTAGAGCAGGAGCTAGTGGCGAAGCACTGTCTTTGGTAAGTGCAGAAGAGACGACATATTTAAGAGATATTGAAAAGTTAGTTGGTTTAAAAATTCCTATTGAAATTGTTGAAGGTTTTGAGCCTGATCCAAATGCATCAACTGAGCCTTTAAAACAGAAGCAAAGAGGAAGAAGACCACCACATATTTCTAATAAATCAAAACCTCAAAGTTCAAGTGGAAATGAAGGCAGTGGTAATTCTGGAAATAATAGAAATGCTAGCAGAAATAAAAATAGAAACCGAAGACGCAATAGTAATAGACGATAATTATAGCTACTAATTTTTTAAAGTATTGAAATCTCAACCTAATAATCCTTTTCATGGTGTAAAACTAGAACAAATCATCAATGATTTGGTAGATAGCTATGGCTGGGAATATCTAGGAGACACTATTAACATACGTTGTTTTACACATGATCCTTCTGTAAAATCGAGCTTAAAATTTTTACGTCGCACACCTTGGGCTCGAACTAAAGTTGAAAACATATATTTGAAGATGTTGGAGCAACAAAACACTGGTGATTAATTTTTTAAAACTCGTTTAATGTTAAGATAATAAGCTGTCTAAAACTCAAACGTTTTTGTTTGTTAGCTATAGCTTTTGTTTTTTTACTGCCGAAAGAAAATTTGTGAGTAGTGAACTAGAAAATTTGTTGTGTTTAGGGTTTTCTAATAGTTAGTAATTCAACTGTTTTTTCAGCTTTTTCAAAGTCTGCATCAATCAACCAAAGTTTAATTTTCTGATTTTCTAATTCTACTTTAAGATTTGCGTTGTTTTTAAAATCCCTTCCAACTGCGCTACCCATAAATAAATCCACAATGCGACTAATAATCGAAATAAACCAATCAGTCCGATAATTATTCAATTCTACATTCTTTATATTTATGAATGAGTAAATTTCGTTATTTTTCGGTTCTGATGCGTCAATTATTTCAAATTCGCTATTATTCAGAACAATTTTCAATTCCGGCTGTATTCTTAATTTAATCGTTTGGCTCATTCTATTTCTAAAACTTTTAAATCGAGCACTATTTTACGACCTTGCTCAGAATATTAACCTAATCAGCGTTTTAATTCTTATTAGCGAAGCGTAAACGAAGGTAGTTGTTTTTTTTATTACAATTGGAAAAATAAGGCATATTAAAACTCAAATTTTAATTGTACGCTCACACTTTTTTGCTCTGATTTTTTAGTCTTTTCAGTATTGAGATTGGATAATGAAATACCCAATAAACGCACAGAATTATCTAATTTTTCTTGGTATAGCAAATTCTTTGCAGTTTCAAGTATTATGGCTTTATCGCTTACAAAATAAGGCAAGGTTTTACTGCGCGTTTGTAAAGTAAAATCACTGTATTTTATTTTAAGTGTAATGGTTCTACCCGCCACTTTACTTTTTAATAATCGTTTAGAAACTTCTTGCGCAATTTGATCTAGTTTATCAAGCATAAATACTTCGCTTGTCAAATTATCGTAAAACGTACGTTCGGCAGCTAGCGATTTCCGAATACG
>CAYQME010000066.1:0-11886 GCA_964418645.1 uncultured Flavobacteriaceae bacterium | reverse complement strand
GCGACCTCCGCGTCCCAAACGCGGCGCGATAACCGGGCTACGCTACACCCCGAAATAGTTATCAAAAAAGCGGAGAGACGGGGATTCGAACCCCGGGTACCCGGTTAGGGTACGCTTGTTTAGCAAACAAGTCCTTTCGGCCACTCAGGCACCTCTCCTATTCTACTTTAAAGAACATTACATTATTGTTTCAAATGCGGATGCAAATGTAACTTATCATCTTAAAGAACGCAAACTATTTTTTTATTTTTTAAAGAATATTTTATTCAGGATATTCAATGCGCAAATGATATATATTGGCCAATTTATGCTTCAACACTTTTTTAATAGATTGAATCTCTTTAAAAGTAATATTGGCGTTTAAAAACTGATCGCTTTCAATTTGTTTATTGATAATACTTTCTACAAAAACATCAATTTTTGAAGATGTTGGTTCTTTCAAGCTCTTGGAAGCTGCTTCCACACTATCACACATCATTAATATTGCTGTTTCTTTACTAAAAGGTTTAGGTCCTGGGTATTCAAAATCTTTGACATTAATATCCTGCTCCATACTTTTTTCCTTACTATAAAAATAATATACTACACTTGTACCATGATGCGTTCTAATAAAATCTATGATGCGATCTGGTAAATTATTTTTCTTGCCAATTTCAATACCATCAATAACATGATTAATAATAATTGAAGCACTTTCTTTTGAAGACAACTCATCATGTGGATTAATACCTGTAGATTGGTTCTCAGTAAAGTATGTTGGATTTTTCATTTTTCCAATATCATGATATAAAGCACCTACCCTTACTAACATTGCATTTGCTCCAATTTCGTTAGCTGATGCTTCCGCTAAATTCGCAACATTTAAAGAGTGATGAAATGTTCCTGGCGCTTTGTTTGATAATTCCTTTAAGAGTTTGGTGTTAGTATCAGAAAGTTCTAGCAAGGACACATCTGAAACTAAACCAAATAATTTTTCGTAAACATAAATTAAAGGCTGCACAAACAACGTAGCTAATCCACTTAGTATGAATAACACAAATGTTTCCCATTTCAAATTATCAATACTACCCTCATGAATTACAAAAAAAGCAAAATACGCAACGATATATATTAATGTTATTTGACCAACTGAGATAAATAAATTGGCTCTTTTATATAATTCGGAAACCGTTAAAATAGTAACAATACCAGCAATTATTTGTAAAAACATGTACTCATAGTTATTTGGCACTACAAAGCCTAATAACAGAACCGTAATAACATGTGAAAATAAACCTAATCTAGCATCAAAGAATGCTTTTAATACCAAAGGCAAAATACAAATAGGTACTATATATATATACAAAGAATTATAGTTAACTACCAGAGTAGTTAAGAATACCATCAACAAGATATTAAAGAATATAAATGTGACTTTAGTATTATTCTTAAAGACTTCTAGCCTGTATTTTATTAAAAACAATAGTAGCATCAGTAAGGCTAGCGCTACTAATAATGTATAAGCTGCAAGAATCCAATTATAATTAGCTTCTGTCCAAATTTGAGATTCATATTCAGCTTGCAAAGACTTAAGTATTTCAAACTTATCGCCTTCTACAACTTCACCTTTTGCAATTATTAATGTTCCTTTTTCAATATTACCTCTAACTAAAGAAATTTTATCTAACTCTTCTTGTAAAGAGTTATCTGTAATTATAGTATTTAAAGAAACATTCGGTTTTATTATATCAAAAATCAAGGATAAATACTGTAATTTGTAGTTTAATAGATTAAGTTCCTCAATATTATCTTCAATAAAGGTTCTTATATCGTTTTGGGTAATGAATTTTGAATAGCTTGTAACTTCTTTTTGCTTTCTATCTTCTAAAATTACAACATGTTTATCATCAGTATAATTATAATTTTTATCTAAAACACCTCTGGAGTATATATTCTTTAAAATTTTGGCCCCTTGTCGTAATAATCGCTTTTTATTTTTAAAACCTAAAGAATCAGAAAAGACCATATTAAATTTAGTGCCATAATCAGCATTAACTTGATCAGTTACTTTTACATCAACATCAAAATATGGTGAGGCATTATCTGTAATTGTTTTTTTCTCAATCTCAAGCTCTTCAGCGGTTTTCTTAATCGCGAAATCAAACGGTGCATATAAATTTTCCGATTGCCAAGGTTTTCCTTTTTCAAAGTTGTACTTAAACTTTCCGCTCTTCGGAAATAAGTATACTATTAAAAAGGTTGTGGCGACAAACAGTAATGCCTTATAAATTAAAGAATGATTCTTATATAGTTTATTAATTAAGTCCTTCATTTATGATGTTAAGATGTATTCAAAAGTAATAAAAAATATATGAGCAGCAATTGTAAATGATAATAGTATAATCATTCTATTTTCTTCTAAATTTTAATTAATTTCGTGCAATTAAATTAAATGTAATAAACAATGAATAAAGAGGTCGTAATTGTATCAGTTGCTAGAACACCTATAGGGAGTTTTATGGGGTCATTATCTACAATTCCTGCACCTAAGCTTGGTGCTATTGCTATTAAAGGTGCATTAGATAAGATTAACTTAAAGCCAGAAATGGTACAAGAAGTTTTAATGGGTAATGTAGTTCAAGCAGGAACAGGACAAGCGCCTGCAAGACAAGCAGCTATTTATGCTGGCATACCAGAAACAATACCTTGTACAACAGTAAACAAAGTTTGTGCCTCTGGAATGAAAGCAGTAATGCTAGCGGCACAATCAATTGCTTTAGGAGATACTGATATTGTTGTAGCTGGTGGAATGGAAAATATGAGTTTGATCCCTCATTATTCATATTTGCGAACAGGCACAAAATTTGGACCAGCAACATTGGTTGATGGCATGCAAAAAGATGGATTGGTCGATGCATACGATAATAACGCTATGGGTATATGTGCCGATTTATGTGCTACTGAATATAATTTTTCTAGAGAAGACCAAGATGCTTTTGCGGTTCAATCCTACAAGCGTTCTACAGCTTCTTGGGATGCCGGAAATTTTGATAATGAGGTTGTTCCTGTTAAAGTCCCTCAGCGTCGTGGCGAGCCTTTAATTGTAAATAAAGATGAGGAGTATACTAATGTAAAAATGGAAAAAATTCCAACTTTACGACCAGCTTTTTCTAAAGATGGTACAGTAACCGCTGCTAATGCTTCTACTATTAATGATGGTGCTGCAGCCTTGGTTTTAATGAGTAAGGAAAAAGCCAATGCGCTTGATCTAAACCCTTTGGCAACAATTAAGGGTTATGCAGATACTGCTCAAGAGCCTAAATGGTTTACTACAGCTCCTGCTAAAGCATTACCAAAAGCTTTAGATAAAGCAAATATTACAATTGGAGATGTAGATTACTTCGAATTCAATGAAGCATTTGCCGTAGTTGGCTTAGCAAACATGAAAATTTTAGGATTGAATGACGCTACTGTTAATGTAAATGGCGGTGCTGTTTCTTTAGGGCATCCGCTTGGTTGCTCAGGAGCTAGAATAATTGTAACGCTCATCAATGTTTTAGAGCAAAATGATTCCAAAATTGGAGCTGCTGCTATATGTAATGGAGGTGGTGGTGCTTCAGCAATGGTCATTGAACGCAGCTAATAGTATTAAATGCAATACGGAATCTGTAACTTAAGCATTGTTCCTTTACGGCTGGAACCATCTCATATTAGTGAACTCATTTCGCAAGTACTTTATGGTGATTTTTTTAAAGTCTTAGAACAACGCAAAAACTGGAGTAGAATTCGTTTGTCTTATGATAATTATGAGGGTTGGATTGATAATAAACAGTATAAAGAGATTTTAGAAAAAGAATATAAAAATTTACACCAAAGCGATGCTATTTACTCTACAGATTTAGTAGAATTCATTCAAGGAAATAGTAAAGAGTTATATCCAATTACGCTAGGGTCAACTTTAAATGGCTTGTCGCTTTTAAACCATTCGTATGATGGTCATTCAACTAATTCTAATAAAACAAAAGAAAATATAATTAATACTGCTCTTTTGTATTTAAACACACCTTATCTTTTAGGGGGTAAAACTCCATTTGGAATAGAGAGCTCTGGATTTACACAAATGGTATATAAATTGAATGGATATCAATTATTAAGAGAAACAGTACAACAAGCAACTCAAGGTGATGTATTGAGTTTTATTGAAGAAAGTGAACCAGGAGATTTAGCCTTTTTTGATAATAATGAAGGTAATATTATACATGTAGGTATAATAATGAAAGATAATTATATAATACATGTGCATGGTAAAGTGAGAATTGATAGATTGGATCAATCGGGGATATACAATACCGAAACCAACAGCCATACTCATAAATTACGGGTCATAAAAAAGATTATATAATAAAAAAAGCCACATTAATGTGGCTTTTTTTATTATAAGCTTGTGAAACTTAATTTTTGTTTTCTAATTCTTCAACTTTAGCTTTCATAGCCTTAAAATTTGGCATATCATCTAAAGCACTATAAATATTCATTAATGTTCTAGCAGCACTAGCATTGTCTGGTTCAATATCTAAAACTTTAACTAAAAAAGGGACTGCATCCTTGTATAATTGCTGTCTTTTAAGCTTTAACTCATCGTATTTTTTATCATCAGCGGCAGAACTCCCTAAACTGTTCATTTCATCAATAATACCCTGCTCTTGATCTAATATTAAAGCAGCCATATTCATATGCGCCTTCGTATAGTTAGGGTTTAATTCAATTGCTTTTTCATAATATTTTTTTGCTCCTTCAAAGTCCTTTTCATTTGCAGCAAAGACTCCTAAATTGAATACTAAATCTACATTCTCTGGATTTATTTCAAGTGCCTTTTTTATTAACTCCTTATATTTCTCTGTATTGCCCATTTTATAATACACATTGGCTTCAGAAAGAATTAAATTTAAATCGTTAGGGCTTACTTTATATGCTCTTTCTATTGCTGCTAAAGCCTTTTCAGTATCCCCTTGTTCCACATAAATAAGAGCAACATTTTTAGCAATCTCTCCAACCTTAGAGCCTGATTTAACATTTCTAGACTTTTCATGTGTTCCTGCAATTACTGCTAAATCTCTTAATTTAGGGTCAGGAAATGATTGTTCCTCTCCAGTCTCTACTTCAGTTGCCATATACTCTTGAGTAATTCCAGTATATCCTAGGGTAGTTAATTCATCATACAGTTTTAAAGCAGAGTCATAATTTTTATCTAAAACTAATAATGAAGCCGAATTGAATAAATAAAGCGTATCCTTTTCCGATACTCTATATGCTCTTTCAAAATTTGCTGCAGAAACAGCATAATTTTTTTGTTGATAGGCATCACTTGCCTTTTTAATAAAGCTATTACTCATTTCAAGTTCCATTGCATCTACCTTAGAAGTGTAAATCTTTTTTCCAGATTTTGCTTCAGCATCTTTGAGCATTTTAAAACTTTTTAATGCATCTGTAATCTCAGAGTCACTCCCAGCTCCATTTGCATACAATGCCTTTCCTTTTAAAAAGTAAAACTTTGCTTTAGTTTTATTATCCATTGACGACATTAAAGCTTCTGCACTACTTATTGCTGATTTTGCATCTGCATAATTGCTACTTTTTATAGCCTTTTCCGCGTCTTTTAGCTCTTTCTTTTGTGCAAAAGAAAAAGAACTAATCATTAAAGCTAATCCTAATACAACTTGTTTTTTCATTTTAATAAATTTAATATTAATCGTTATTTTCTGTTTGAGTATTATCAAGAGTTGTGCCACCATCTTTAATGCCTTCAATCTCATTATTTTCATCGCTTTCTACCTCATCTTCATCATGCATTACCTTAGCAACTGCAGCTATAGCATCATTGTTCTTCAAGTTAATCAACTTAACACCTTGTGTAGCTCTTCCCATAACACGCAAATCTTGTACTGCCATTCTAATAGCAATTCCAGACTTATTAATAATCATAAGATCATCATCATCAGTTACAGATTTGATTGCAACTAGATGTCCTGTTTTTTCAGTTATAGAAATCGTTTTAACGCCTTTTCCTCCTCTATTCGTAATACGATAAACAGCCTCTCCATCCTCAGGGTCGTCAATATATGTCCGCTTTCCGTATCCTTTTTCTGAAACAACCAAAACTGATTCTTCTTGTGGGTTTTCAATTGCAATCATTCCTATAACTTCGTCATTATCATTAGCAAGTCGTATTCCTCTAACTCCTGAGGCTCCTCTACCCATTGGTCTAGTCTTAGCTTCTTCAAATCTAATGGCTTTACCAGATTTTAATGCCAACATTACTTGACTCTCACCTGTTGTTAATTTTGCTTCTAATAACTCATCATCCTCACGAATTGTTATGGCATTAATACCATTAGTCCGTGGTCTAGAATATTGTTCGAGAGAGGTCTTTTTTACTTGACCCTTTTTAGTAGCCATAATTACATAATGATTATTTATGTAATCTTCATCTTTGAGGTCCTGTGTACAGATAAATGCTTTTACCTTATCGTCTTGCTCAATATTAATTAAGTTTTGAATTGCTCTCCCTTTTGATGTTTTACTGCCTTCTGGTATTTCGTAAACACGCATCCAGAAACATTTTCCTTTTTGTGTAAAAAATAACATGTATTGATGGTTTGTACCCACAAATAAATGCTCAAGAAAATCTTCATTTCTTGTAGTGGACGCTTTTTGACCAACTCCTCCTCTATTTTGCGTTCTATATTCTGTTAAAGAAGTTCTTTTAATATAGCCAGCATGTGAAATTGTAATGACTACTTTTTCATTAGGAATCATATCTTCAATAGATAAGTCACCGCCAGCATATTCAATAACCGAACGACGCTCATCACCATACTTATCTTTTACTTGTATAAGTTCTTCTTTAATGATTTCCATACGACGCTCTTTTTTATCAAGAATGTCTTTTAAATCTTCAATGGTCTTTAAAAGGGTTTCATATTCAGCGCGTAATTTGTCTTGTTCAAGCCCTGTTAATTGGCGTAAACGCATTTCAACAATCGCCTTAGCTTGAATATCACTTAGCTTGAACTTATCAATTAATTTTTGTTTAGCTTCATCAGCATTTGCAGACGCTCTTATTAATGCAATAACTTCATCAATATTATCCGAAGCAATAATTAAACCTTCTAATATATGAGCACGCTCTTCAGCTTTGCGCAATTCATATTTCGTTCTTCGTACTACAACTTCATGGCGATGCTCTACAAAATGATGAATCATATCTTTTAGATTCAACATTTGTGGCCGTCCGTTTACTAGTGCAATATTATTTACACTAAAAGATGATTGTAACGCTGTATATTTATAAAGTTTGTTAAGCACTATATTAGGAATTGCATCCCGTTTTAAGACATATACAATGCGCATTCCGTTTCTATCAGATTCATCACGAATAGTAGAAATGCCTTCTAATTTTTTGTCATTAATAATATCGGCAGTTTTCTTAATCATGTCTGCCTTATTAATTTGATAAGGAATTTCGGTTACAATAATACATTCACGTCCTTGTACTTCTTCAATAATCGCTTTTCCACGCATAACGATACGACCACGACCTGTTTTAAAAGCCTCACGAACGCCATCATAACCATAAATAATGCCTCCTGTTGGAAAATCTGGTGCTTTTACATGGGTAATCAATTCGTCTATCTCAATGTCGTTATTCGAAATATATGCAATAATACCATCTACAACTTCAGATAGGTTATGTGGTGGCATATTTGTAGCCATTCCAACAGCAATTCCTGATGCTCCGTTTACTAAAAGTCCTGGTATACGAGTTGGTAAAACGGTAGGCTCGTGTAAAGTATCATCAAAATTAAGCTTATGGTCAACAGTTTCTTTATCGATATCTGCCAACATGTCTTCAGAAATTTTGCGCATACGTGCCTCCGTATAACGCATTGCTGCCGGACTATCACCATCAATTGAACCAAAATTTCCTTGCCCATCTACAAGCATATAACGCAAGCTCCACTCTTGAGCCATACGCACCATTGCATCGTAAACTGAAGTATCACCATGAGGATGATACTTTCCTAAAACTTCTCCAACGATTCTTGCTGATTTTTTATGTGCCGTATTGGCTCTAACACCCAGTTCATGCATACCAAAAAGTACACGTCTATGTACTGGTTTTAACCCATCTCTTACATCTGGAAGTGCACGTGACACAATGACTGACATTGAGTAATCAATGTAAGCCGATTTCATTTCATCTTCAATATTTATTGGAATGAGTTTTTCTCCTTCTGACATAAATAAATTTATTAGTTTTTAGTAGGTTTTCAAATCTGGCTAATATAACAATTTTGTTAGTCCAAGAGCAATTAAACCTTAGCTTTTTTAAGATTATTTATCAACAATAAATAGCCTGTTTTTCGTTAATAACTATGATGGGTTTTATTTTGATTTTTCAGCCTTTTTTTTGTCTTTTTGCAATGCTAACAATAATTAAGGTATAGTTTTTGCCTTATTACAGTTGTTTTTATTATTTTTAATGCAGAAAGGAACCAAATTTATGGATGATAATTTTTCACCTAGAGTAAAAGATGTTATAGCTTACAGTAAAGAGGAAGCGCTGCGGTTAGGTCATGATTTTATTGGTACCGAACACTTGATGCTTGGTCTATTGCGTGATGGAAATGGAAAGGCTATTGATATTTTAAGTGCTTTAGAAATTGACTTAAATCACCTACGGCGTAAAGTAGAAATTTTAAGCCCTGCAAATCCTAATATTACGATTTCATCAAACGAAAAACAAAACTTGCACCTAACAAGGCAAGCAGAGCGTGCTTTAAAAACTACTTTTTTGGAAGCAAAACTATTCCAAAGCACATCAATTAACACAGCTCATTTATTACTTTGTATTTTGAGAAATGAAAATGATCCCACAACAAAACTTTTAAATAAATTAAAAGTAGACTACGATAACGTAAAAGATCAATTTAAATATATGATTGCAAATGATGATGACTATATAGAATCTCCAAAAGATGAATCATTCTCTGATGAAGATGCTACAGAAGAAGAAAGCTCGAAAGAGAACCCTTTTAACCAACCTACAACAAAAGGAACAAAAGGAACAAAAAAATCTAAAACACCTGTATTAGATAATTTTGGTAGAGATTTAACTGCCCTTGCTGAAGAAGGTAAACTCGATCCTGTAGTTGGAAGAGAAAAAGAAATACAACGTGTGTCCCAAATTTTAAGTCGAAGAAAGAAAAACAATCCGCTTTTAATTGGGGAACCAGGAGTAGGTAAATCAGCAATAGCTGAAGGTCTCGCAAACAGAATTATAAGTCGTAAAGTATCGCGTATTCTTTTTAACAAACGTGTTGTAACCCTCGATCTTGCTAGTTTAGTTGCAGGAACAAAATATAGAGGTCAGTTTGAAGAACGCATGAAAGCCGTTATGAATGAGCTTGAAAAAAATAAAGATATCATTCTTTTTATTGACGAAATTCATACTATTGTTGGAGCTGGTGGAGCGACTGGAAGTTTAGACGCTTCTAATATGCTTAAACCTGCATTAGCACGTGGTGAAATTCAATGTATTGGAGCTACCACTCTAGATGAGTATAGACAGTATATTGAAAAAGATGGCGCTTTAGAACGTCGTTTTCAAAAAATTATAGTAGAGCCTACAAGTGTTGCTGAGACTATAGAAATTTTAAACAATATTAAAGACAAATATGAAGAGCATCATAATGTAGAATATACTGCAGAAGCTATTGAATCTTGTGTAAAATTAACCAATCGCTATATGACAGAACGTTACTTACCAGACAAGGCTATTGACGCTATGGATGAAGCGGGTTCTCGTGTACATATTACAAATATCGATGTGCCAGATCAAATTATTGAGCTGGAAAAACAACTAGATGATGTTAAAAAAACTAAGAATTCAGTTGTAAAAAAACAAAAGTATGAAGAAGCTGCAAAGTTACGTGATGATGAAAAGCGAATAGAAAAGAATTTATCAGAAGCGCAAGCTAAGTGGGAAGAAGACTCCAAGCAACATCGCGAGATTGTAACCGAAGAAAGCGTAGCTGATGTAATTTCTATGATGACAGGAATTCCAGTAAATAGAATTGCACAAACCGAAAGTAATAAACTGGTTTTACTACCAGAATTAATAAAAGGCAAAGTTATTGGTCAAAACGAAGCTGTCGGCAAGGTTGTAAAAGCCATACAGCGTAATCGTGCTGGACTTAAAGATCCTAATAAACCAATTGGTTCATTTATCTTTTTAGGACAAACTGGTGTCGGTAAAACACAATTAGCAAAAGTTTTAGCAAGAGAACTATTTGATAGTGAAGATTCTTTGATACGCGTAGATATGAGTGAATATATGGAGAAGTTTGCCATCTCTCGTTTAATTGGAGCACCTCCAGGTTATGTAGGATACGAAGAAGGCGGTCAACTTACCGAGAAAGTGAGACGCAGACCTTATGCTGTAGTTTTACTAGATGAAATTGAGAAAGCACATCCAGATGTATTTAATATGCTACTTCAAATTTTAGACGATGGCTTTATTACCGATAGCTTAGGCAGAAAGATAGATTTTAGTAACACTATTATTATTATGACTTCCAATATTGGTGCTCGAAAGTTAAAAGATTTTGGTACAGGTGTTGGCTTTGGTACTTCAGCTAAGAAATCTCAAGCAGGAAGCAATGCAAAGAACATTATCGAAAATGCTTTAAAAAAAGCGTTTGCTCCTGAGTTTTTGAATAGAATTGACGATGTTGTTGTATTTAATACTCTTGAAAAAGACGATATTAATAAAATTATTGATATTGAGCTAGAATTGCTTCTACTTAGAATTAAGGAATTAGGTTACACTTTAAAACTTAGCAAAAAAGCTAAAGCTTTTATTGTAGATAAAGGCTTTGACCAACAGTATGGTGCGAGACCTTTAAAAAGAGCCATTCAAAAATATATTGAAGATGCATTGGCCGAAGAAATAATTACCTCAAAAATTCATGAAGGAGATGTTATCTCTATGGATTTAGAAAAAGATGCTGAAAAGCTTACTGTAAAAATTAAACACGTTGAAAAACCAGCAAAATCTTAAATTAAAATAGAATAACAGCTTAAAACTCCGTTATTTTAGCGGAGTTTTTCATTTAAAAAAATAATTGTCTAACTTTAGATATGCCAAAAACACAAAAATATAATTTTTGCACTTTAGATTTTTATGACAACTATATGGTAGCTGTGATAAATAAAGATATTCATCTAGCACCTGTTGAGAATCTTGTTTTAATTGATGCTGCTTCTGATTTTTATGGAGACAAGCCTTTTGTATATATAACACATCGCAAGCATTCCTATTCTGTAGATCCTATAGTTTTTGTTAAAACTGCTAAAATAAAAAACTTATTAGGCATTGCTGTTGTTGCCGATGTACCTGTTTCTAAAGGAAATGCCGAAATAGAAAAACTATTTTATAAAAGGCCATATGAAATTTTTAATGTTTTAGAAGATGCTATAGAATGGGCTAAGCTGCTCGTTAAAAATGGATAATAAGGCTTTAAAACACATTCAACAAAAAATTAATGCAGAAATAGCAAAAACTCAAGACGCAATTTTAATTTACAAAGAGCTTACCAAACCTATTGCGCCAGAAAATGCCATTGGAAGAATTTCTAGAATGGATGCCATTAACAATAAAAGTGTTAATGTAGCTGCTCTTAAAAAAGCAGAATTAAAACTAAATAATCTTACTATTGCTTTAGCTAATATTAACGATCCAGATTTTGGATTGTGTTTTAAGTGCCAAAACCCTATTCCTTTAAGTAGAATTTTATTAATGCCACAAACTAGATATTGTGTGCATTGTGCTAGATAAACAGCATT
>CAYQME010000065.1:0-12776 GCA_964418645.1 uncultured Flavobacteriaceae bacterium | reverse complement strand
TTCCTTGAAAAAAATGGAACGTTTACCAATGGTGAACGTCGTGTACAAGCTGTAAGACAAGTGGTAAAACCTATTCCAGGTTCAAAACCAGATGGACAGATTATTGTAGATATTATGAATAAAATGGGCTATAATCAGCCAGATTATACACCTGATGGTATGCTTGAAGAAATCTCGCAAATTGTACCTTTCTTTGCAGGAATCTCTTGGGAACGTTTGGGTAAAAATGGTTTACAATGGCCAGTTTCAAAAGATGGAACAGACACACAAATACTTCATAAAACAGATTTTAAAAGAGGTAAAGGTTACTTTGAATTTAATCCTTGGCAAGAAACCAAGGAATTAGTCTCACATGCCAAAGAGTATCCATATATTTTAACCACAAATAGAGAGTTAGAACATTACAATTGTGGCGCAATGACTAGGCGAACTGCCAATGAGAAAATCCTCAAGGACGACTATTTAATGATTCACCCAGAAGATGCACAAACCCATTTAATTACTGAAGGTGATTATGTGTGTTTAGAATCTCCTAGAGGAAAAGTAGATGTTAAAGCGCGAATTACTAATGAAGTTAAAAAAGGCATTTTAAGTACCACATTCCACTTTCCAGAAATAATGATAAACAACATTACTGGAGATATTCACGATAGTGAAGCAATGTGTCCCGAGTATAAAGTAGTTGCTGTTAGAATTAGAAAAAGTAAGGGTAAATACAAAAAAGAACTTGTGTAAAATTAAGCCTCATCTTTCGATGAGGCTTTTTTTAGTTCATTTTAATAGCTCCTATTCCTGCTTCCCATAATTTTTTATTGAAATTTGGAATGTCAGAATTTATAAATTTAGTAGCTTGACTTTTCAAAGTATTCCATTGCTCATCTAGCTCTGCTTTTCTATTTATATTAGGTTCATTTACTCTTGGCAAGCTGCTTTCGGTTGCATTAATCAAGAATAAATATTCAGCAGTAAACTTATTAGGGAAATTTTCAACATCATCGTATGCTTTTGATTTACGTTGTATCATAGCTTTATCCCATTTTGTTAAATTATCTATCAATAATTTTCCTTCACTTGCTAAATTTGTTTTTCCTTCTTTTTTAAGTTTATTTACAATATCTATCAATTGATTTTTAGCATTATAAAGCCTATTCACCTTATTATGCATCTCAGTTACATTTTGCTCCATTACTGTCATTATTTTATCATAAGCTTCATACTGTCTAGGTGCTGTTTCATACAAAGGGTTTTTATTGATTATAGCATTTGTTGAAACCGTTTTATCACCAACTTTTAAAGTAAGTTTATACGTTCCTGGTGAAACTCTATGCCCTCTATAATTAGCTTCAATATAAGTATTAGGTACACCAACCATAATCGGATATCTCATATCCCAAACAAAACGATTCAATCCTTCCTTTTTTGAAAGCGTTGAAATTGGTGGAGGTCCACCATCCCATCTTTTATACAAACTATCTTTGGCTGAACTGATAGTATTTATTATTTCATTGTTACCATTCCTAATTTCCAAAGTAACATCAACTCCCTTTTCCAGTTTTGGTAATTTATAATAGACAATAACACCATTTGCAGGATTGATACCTTCAAACGTATTTGTACCATTAAACTTTGGATTATTCCCGTTAAGAGGGCTTCCCCAAACACCATTAATAGTTGTTTCTGGAGTATATAATTTTAGGGTTTCTGCATCCTTTTTATATTGAGACAATAATCCTAAATCATCCAGTACCCAAAAACCTCTACCAGAAGTTGAGACTATTAAATCACCTTGATGTACTTTTAAATCAGTAATTGGTGTAATTGGCATATTTAGCTGAAAAGACTCCCATGATTGACCACCATTCCAAGATATATATATTCCGGTTTCAGTACCAGCGTAAAGCAAATCTTTTCTTGTTTGATCTTCACGCACTACTCTAGTATGAGCTCCATATGGAATTCCTAAACTAATATTTTTCCAAGTTTTACCATAATCAGTAGTTTTATAAATTGCAGGTGTATAATCATTAAATTTGTATTTTGTTGTAGCAATGTACGCTGTTGCAGGATCAAAAGGAGAAACATCAATAGCGTTAACAAGCGTTTCCCCTAATTCTTTTGGAGTCACATTTTGCCAGGTTTTTCCATTATCTCTGGTAATGTATACAAAACCATCATCACTCCCAGTCCAATACACTCCTCTTTCATGAGGTGACTCAATCATATAAGCGATTGTTCCGTAATTCTCGGCTCCTACAGCCTCATTGGTATAAGGTCCTCCACCATTACCTTGTTTTTTATCAATATTTCTGGTTAAATCAGGGGAAAATTCAGTCCATGATTGTCCCATATCAGTAGTTTTTAAAACCATTTGTGCGCAATGAAAATAGGTTCCAGATTCGTGTCTGGAACCAATAATAGGTGCATTCCAATTGAATAAATATTTCATGTTCCTAGCTTCTCTCCCTAGATATTGTATTGGAGCTGCCATAATCTGAGTACTAGCTTTGGCATCCATATTTAAAACTTCTATGGTCCCTAAATAACTTCCACCTAATACATATTTTGGGTTATCAGGATCGAATGCTAAAAAAGCACTTTCACCTCCTGCTGCTGGAGCCCAATCTTTACTATCAATACTCCTCCTCCCAACTGACAAACTTGCGATTTTTACTGAAGAATTATCCTGCTGTCCACCATAAATATTATATGGCCACAAATTATCTGTATTAATACGGTAAATCTGTGCAGTAGACATATTAGTTTGTGTAGACCAAGTTGATCCATAATTAAATGAAATGGCTGCTCCTCCATCATTAGAGATAACCATATTTTTGGAGTTTTTTGAATTTATCCATAAATCATGAAAATCACCATGTGTTCCTCCTAATCGCTCCCAAGTTTTACCTCCATCGATAGAGCGCAATGCTGGAGCGCTCATAACATAAACTGTATTCTCATCATTAGGATCAGCGAATACTTCAGTATAATACCAAGCACGTTGTGTTAATCTATTATCATCACTAACACGAGACCAACTTGCTCCAGCATTGCTTGACACAAATAATCCTCCTAAATCTTTATTACTATCGCTTTCAATGAGTGCATATACCTTGTCAGAATTTGCTCTACTTACAGCAATTGCCATTTTACCTTTTTCTTTAGGTAGTCCTTTATGTATTTGCTTCCAGTTTTCGCCTCCATCTATAGATTTGTATAAACCGCTTCCTTCTCCACCACTAATAACAACCCAAGGTTCGCGCTTATGATACCACATCGCAGCATATAAAACATTAGGAAAATTCATATCCATAGAAAGCTCAACAGCTCCTGTCATATCATTAACATAGAGCACCTTATTCCAAATTTTTCCACCATCAGTAGATTTGTAAATACCGCGTTCCTTGGTAGATCCATTAATAGCGCCTTGAGCAGCTACAAATACGATATCAGGATTAGTAGGATGTATGACGATTCTGGAAATTTGCTGAGTATTCTTTAAGCCTATATGCATCCATGTTTTTCCAGCATCAATTGATTTGTAAACACCATCACCATACGAAGTCATTACGCCTCTAATGGCGTGTTCACCCATTCCTACATACACAATATTAGGATTAGATTCTGAAACTGCTATTGCACCTACCGAACTTGTTTTAAAAAAGCCATCCGAAATATTGTTCCATCTTTGACCTGCATCTTCTGTTTTCCATAAACCTCCACCTGTAGTTCCCATGTAATAAGTTAATGGATCGTCAACAACGCCACTAGAACCAGTTGATCGACCACCTCTAAAAGGACCAATATTCCTATATTTTAATGGTTTAAAATAGGTTTCAGCTTCTTGAGCTACTAAAGAAAATAGAATAAAAAATAGGGCAAGAAAAGTGATTGCTTTTTTCATATTGGCTGAGTTAATTAAGTAATTACCAAATATAAAGATATTTGATTAGAGATTATTGCCATTCAAACAATAAAACACTCTTACCAATATTGTTTACTTTAGGATAACATCTATTTCAGAATTAATATCTTTGATAAAGATACCATCTCTAAAATATTGTAACTTCACAACATGATTCAAGAACTAAACACTAATTACGGGCATTTGTTTGAAGCCTCACTTTTAAGTGAAATTAATCAAGTAGGTACTTTTAAAGAAATTCCCGAAGGTTTTAAAATAATGGAAATAGGCGAATACATAAAAGCTATGCCTTTACTGGTTTCTGGTGCCATTAAAATTTTAAGAGAAGATAATGACGGTGATGAATTATTGTTATATTTTTTAGAGAAAGGTGATACCTGTGCTATGACCTTAGCGTGTTGCATAGGTCAAACCAAAAGCGAAATACGAGCCATTGCAGAAACTGATACTAAGATTATTATGGTTCCTATTCAAAAAATGGAAGAATGGTCGGCTAAATATCGAAGCTGGCGAAATTATGTTTTTGAAAGTTATCATACACGGTTAAACGAGATGTTGGAAACTATAGATAGTATTGCCTTTTTAAAAATGGATGATCGTCTTGTTAAATATTTAAAAGAAAAACGTCGAATTTCAAAAGATAATACGATTCGAAATACACATCAAGAAATTGCTTACGAACTTCACACTTCTAGAGTTGTTATTTCTAGATTGCTTAAAAAACTTGAAACTCTTAATAAAATAGAGCTTCATAGAAACCATATCGTGATTAAGGATATTTAATCTGTTTGTAACTAATGTTACTTCATGTTTAAAAAACACAAACTACTTTTGGCACATTACAAATAAGTCTTTATAAATGGAATTAATTACAATTTTTGGATATATAAGCGCCTTAATAATTGGTATTTCTTTAGGCTTAATAGGTGGCGGCGGTTCCATATTGGCAGTCCCTGTTTTAGCCTATTTATTCTCTGTAAACGAAAAAGTAGCTACTGCATACTCATTATTTATCGTGGGATCTAGCGCTTTAGTTGGCGGTCTAAAACAACATTTTAAGGGATATGTAGATTGGCGTACATCAATTGTTTTTGGCTTTCCTGCTATTATTGGTGTTACTGTAGTTAGGCATTATGTAATCCCTTTGTTACCTGACACTTTATTTACTATAGGCGACTTTGATTTTACAAGACGCATGGGTATGTTTGGTTTATTTGCTCTATTAATGATTCCAGCAGCATTCTCAATGTTAAAAGAAGAAAAAGAGAAGAATAGAAATTCCGGAAAAGTTAAATATAATTACCCTCTTATTTTAGTTGAAGGCTTAGTAGTTGGTGCCATTACAGGAATGATTGGCGCAGGAGGTGGGTTTTTAATTATTCCTGCTTTAGTTATTTTAGCAAATGTAGAAATGAAAATAGCTGTTGGTACTTCATTAATTATAATAGCTCTTAAATCTCTATTAGGATTCTTTCTAGGGGATGCACTAATCATGGAAATTGATTGGCAATTCTTAGCCATATTTACTGGGCTTTCGCTAATTGGAATATTTATAGGAAGTTATTTAAGTAATTTTATTGATGGTAAAAGGCTAAAAAAAGGATTTGGTTATTTTATCTTTGTAATGGCAATATTCATTTTTTACATGGAGTTTTTTGTAAAACAATAATGTAACCAATGTTACTGTACAGATATTAAACAACTTATACATTTGAGAAATCAATTTAAAGTAAATACAATGAAAATAGAACAAATTTATACAGGATGCTTGGCACATGCTGCATATTATATAGAAAGTAAGGGAGAAGCAGCTATTATTGACCCATTGCGTGAAGTACAGCCCTATATAAATCGCGCAAAATTAGATGATGCAAAAATCAAATATATATTTGAAACACATTTTCATGCCGATTTTGTTAGTGGCCATATAGATTTAGCAAAAAAAACTGGTGGGAAAATAGTTTTTGGTCCTACCGCAAAACCTGGATATGATGTTATAGTTGCTGAAGATAATCAAATTTTTGAAGTTGGCGATTACAAGATAAAAGTAATCCATACGCCTGGACATACCATGGAAAGCACAACCTATTTACTTATTAATGAAAATGGGAAAGAACACGGTATTGTAACTGGTGACACGCTGTTTATTGGCGATGTTGGACGTCCAGATTTAGCACAACATCTTGTTTCAGATTTAAATGAAGAAAAGCTAGCAGGTTATTTATTTGATTCTTTAAGACAAAAAATAATGCCCTTAAGTGATGATTTAATTGTATATCCAAATCATGGCGCAGGTTCAGCATGTGGTAAAAATATGAGTAGTGAAACTACTGATACTTTAGGGCACCAAAAACAGGTAAATTATGCATTAAGAGCAGATATGACTAAAGATGAATTTATTAAAGAACTCTTAACGGGTTTAGGTGCTCCACCAGCATATTTTCCTCAAAATGTATTAATGAATATTAACGGTTACGAAAGTCTTGATAATGTTATGGAAAAAGCACACAGACCATTATCTCCACTAGAATTTGAAGCAGTCGTAAATGAAACTGAAGCAATTATGTTAGATGTTCGTCATCAAGATGAGTTTGCTAAAGGTCATATTCCGCGTTCTATTTTTATTGGTTTAGATGGTGATTTTGCACCATGGGTAGGTGCTTTAATTGCAGATGTTAAGCAACCCATTTTATTAATAGCCCCAGAAGGACGTGAAGAAGAAGCCTTAACTAGACTCTCTAGAATTGGATTTGATAATACCATTGGGTATTTAAAAGGCGGGTTTGAAACGTGGAAAAAAGCAGCTATGGAATATGACACCTTAACAGCAATTTACGCTATGGAATTTAAAAAAGCTATTGAAGAAAAACAGATCCCTATTTATGATGTAAGAAAAGAAAGTGAATATCTTTCAGAGCATATAATAGACGCTAATCATATGTGTTTAAGCACCATAAATAACGATATATCAAAGTATCCTAAAGACAAAACGTTTTATATTCATTGTCAGGGAGGATATCGCTCAATGATTGCTTCATCTATCTTAAAAAACAGAGGTATCCATAACCTTATTGATGTAGCTGGAGGGTTTGAAGCTATAAAAGAGGTTGGAACACCACTGACGGATTATGTTTGTCCATCAACATTAGTTTAGAAAATAAGTATGAAAAACATAACTCAAGAAGAGTGGAGAGCATTGTTAGAAAATGATGATAACGCTGTTATAATTGATTCAAGAACTCCTAATGAATGGAGGGCTGGCGTTTTTAAAAATTCCATTTTGATGAATATTAATGATCCACAATCTTTTATGAATAAAGCGAACACATTAGATGTTGAAAAAAACTATTATGTGTATTGCAGAAGTGGAGTTAGAAGTATTCAAGCTTGTCAAGTATTAGAAAGTCTTGGTATAAAAACCACCTACAATCTATTAGGTGGTATTTTAAGCTGGAATGGAGAAATGATAATTCCTGAAATATAATACTATAAATATAACATATTATATTTAGTTGGTTAATTGTAATTAAAAGGAGTATCAAAATAATTATTTTAATACTCCTTTTTATATTAATACATTTAAACTTGAAAATAAACCATTACTAAAACAAATATTATGAAAAAAATACTGTTGTTACTAATAACTTCAAGCATCTTTTTTAGTTGCAAATCGCAAACAAAAGAAGAGGTTAAAGACACTAAAATAGTCAAAACAGAAGAGATAGTTAAAGCAAAAGAACCTATTCAACTATTAGATGTTGCAGCTTTCAAAAAAGGAATGGCAAATCCTGAAATTCAATTAATCGATGTTAGAACTCCTAAAGAATATGAAGGCGGACATATTGCGAACGCAACACTTATAGACTACTTTTCATCAAATTTTAAAGAAACCCTTCTAACACTCGACAAAGAAAAACCCTTGTATTTATATTGCAAAAGTGGCGGCAGAAGTGGCAAAACTTCAAAAATATTAGCAAAATTGGGGTTTAAAGAAATCTATGATCTTAATGGCGGTTATACAGCTTGGAAAAAACAATAATTCATAATACATGGATTTAACTGAAGCGTTTTGGGACAATCGCTATAAAACTAAAGTTACAGGTTGGGATTTAGGAAAAGTTTCAACTCCTCTTAAAACGTATTTTGATTAGCTTACAGATAAAAGCATAAAAATCCTTATTCCTAGCGGAAGCAACTCTTATGAAGCAGAATGTTTGAACAAAAAAGGATTTAAAAATGTGTATGTTGTTGACTTATCTAAAACAGCCTTAGAAAATATTAAAGATAGAGGACCCACTTTTCCAGAAAAACATCTAATACACAATGATTTTTTTAAACTAAACATCGTGTTTTACTTAATTATTGAACAAACCTTTTTCTGTGCATTACACCCAAGTTTACGTCCTGACTATGCCAAAAAAGTGGCAGAACTTTTAACAAAAAATGGTGAGTTAGTAGGGTTGCTTTTTAATGTTCCTTTATATCAAGATCATCCTCCATTTGGTGGAAATAAAAAGGAATATTTGGGTTATTTCAAACCATATTTTAATATTGAAGTTATGGATAGATGTTATAACTCAAATGAAAGTAGAAAAGATGATGAATTATTCATTAAGTTTATAAAAAATAAATTGTGATTTCTGAAGCTTTAGATACATACTTCCCTAAACTGGCTCAAATGCCAGAACTTAAAAATGAGTTAATTTCTATAAGTCAAATACATGAATTTAAAGCAGGAACTACCATTTTAAAACAAGGAGGTTATATCAAAGTAATTCCGTTGCTTATATCTGGTTTGGCAAAAGTTTTTTAAGAAGAGTCTGTAAATGGCAACGAAGTACTTCTATATTACATTAAGCCAGGAGAGAGTTGCGCTATGTCTTTAATAACGCTATTTAGAAATGAAACAAGCTAAATAAAGGCCATCATTGAACAGGATTCAAGAATAGTTGTTATCCCAGCGGAAAAAGCTATTACTATTGCTAAAAAATATCCAAGATGGAATGAGTTTATTTACACCTATTTAATATGAAATATGATGAATTACTAAATGTTATAGAAATACTTACTTTTTCGAATAAAGACACCAGATTGTTAGAGTATTTAAAAAAAGAAGTGATACTAAAAAACACTAAAGTTCTTCAAACAACGCATCAGCAAATAGCCTATGACCTTGGTTCTTCAAGGGAAGTTATTTCAAGACTGCTCAAAAAATTAAAGCATGACGGTAGTATTAAACTAAGCCATGGAACAATAGAATTACTTAAATAGTAAATATAAATACCAAAAAATAAAGCCACTTTATAAAGTGGCTTCTCAATTAAAAAATAAGCTTTAAAATATTTAGTTATTTGTTTCTTTAATATATCCCCAACCCTCTTTCTGTCTGCTGTATATTTGCACTAGCGGGTTTGGCACAACATCTACGCCTTTAATAAGCATAGATTTATCCGCTCCACCTCTTTTCATTGTAGTTGCACATAATTTAAAGGTTACATTATCATTATCAGCAAATTTTAAAATAGCATCTGCTACCGTTGATTTATCAGACATAACCATATCAAGAGCTCCACTATACACAACAACTTCAAATTGTGAATCTGGGAAGCTTTCAGCCATTGCACTTACATGTCGCATTGCAGATTGGTGTGTTTTTACATTACTGCTTGTGACGTCAAAAATAAGTCTCAAAGGTTTTTCTTTAAAGACCTCTTTTACATCAATTTCTTGCTTATCTTGATATGTAGCCTCACTAGTTTGTTTGTTACAAGCAAATAGTATACTCGATAAAAACGTAATTAATAATACTTTTTTCATAGTCATTAAATTTAAAACTACTGCCCTTCTTTAATATAGCCCCAGCCTTCCTTTTGCTTTACAATAATTTCTAAGATCCCATCAGGTACTTGTTTTAACCCTGGAATTAATTGATTGTCTGAAATTTTATGCCGTTTCATTGTACCCTGACAAACAACAAAACTTATATTGTCATTTTTTGCCAAAGTTTCAATATCTTCTGCAACTGATGACTTATCTTTCAACACCATATCTATAGAGCCACTATACATCACAATTTCAAATTTAGAATCAGGATAGGCTTGAGACATAAACTTTACATGTCTTATTGCCGATTGATGTACTTTAGAATTACTACTTGTAACATCAAAAACAATTTTTACTGGTTTTTCTTGTGCAGATAAATTAAGTGCACAAAAAAATACTAATACTAATGTTATATATTTTTTCATGTGTTTTAATTTAAAATATTATTCGCCGGCAAATATATAGCCACAACCTTTCTCTTGCGCTCTCCCTAAAGCCCAAACACCCGAAGGCACAATTTGTATATCTGGGAGTACACCACTCACAAAATCATTATATACTTCTGTAGCATCTAAGCCCATTCCTTGAGCTATAAAACCACTATACACATTAAGAGCTAAATTACATACACAAAACATTGCACCTCTTTCTTGCATACGTTTTAAACCATCTACTCCTGGAATTGGGAAATCGCCATCTTGTGGTTCGTACACAGTATTTCTAACAGAATGTGTCTTTTTGCTATTATCTGTTATCTTAAAGAATTCTCCAAGGGCATATTTTTCCCATAAACGATCTTCTAATGCATACGGAATTGCATTATGTCTTAATACGGTCATAGCTGTCATATCCTCATCGGCTGTTCCTGTTTGATTGTTGGACAAATAAAAAGCAAAATTCCAAAGAATTGGCAGCCCTCCATGTGGCGTTGACCCATCGTAAACTATTCTATGCTTACCCTTAATATTATTAAACCATTCGTCTGCTTCTAACATCGTTTCTGTTGTAAACGAATTTGTGGCATTTAATGGATTAGTTAAAAGAGATAAACTACTTGCTGCAGCACCCAGTGCTAATGAACCCAAAAAAGTTCTTCTTGAATTTGAATTGTCAATTTTCATTTATTATAGAATTTAGTTGATTACAATACAAAGAAAAGGGGCAGGCTTAAGTTCAAAAAAAGGGAGTAACCAAATATAGTAAATTTATAAATAAAAACAACTAATTGATTGATAATTAATAAAATATAAAATAATCTTTTATTTTACTTTGTTTTTTTCATACCATACTTTAACATATAGTATTCCATTATTGGCTGGAAAGGGCCCATTTGATGTTGCTGTACTGAAAAATCATCAGCATAAGGTGGATATGGTGTTGAAACTGGTTTTCTTTTTAAATCTGGAAAATCGTTTTCAGGATTAACTTTTTGAGGTCTTTGCTGTTGGTTAATATAACCCGCAACATCATAAGATTCTTCATCGGTTAAAATTGGTTCTTGATAGGTTGCTCCAAATGGCATATTAGATTTAATAAATTGTGCTGCAGTAATTACTCTATTCATTCCTGCTCCATTATTAAATGAGTCGTCTCCCCATAACGGAGGATATTGATATACTTGAGAATTTTTTAATTGCTTCCCTTGACCATCATTCCCATGACACACATAACAAAGAGTTTCAAAAATACGCTTACCGTTTTCTAAATTAACAGGTCTATTTGGTATTTTAATAGTTACAAATCCTTTTGCTTTATAAGTACCATCTGCATCTGTAAATCTATCTAACCATTTTAAATAACTTACATAAGCTTTCATTTCTCTACTATCTAATGGCATTATTTTTCCATTCATACTCCGTTCAAAACAACCATTTATACGTTCTTCTATGGTTCCCATTTTATTTTCTCTCCCTCTAAATTGTGGAAAACGGTCAACAACGCCTATTAAAGGTGCTGCATATGGTTTCGTACCACCAAATAAGTGGCAGTTATTACAAGATAAGTTGTTGCCTGCATAAGCCATTTGAACATTTCTGTTGTTTGGTCCAAGGTATTTTGGAGTACTTTTAAAAAGCTCAAAACCATATTTTATTTCTAAATTGGGTGGAGAATTATCTAATTCTGAGATATAATTATTAATAGTGAAAAGCTCAAAGGAATAATCTTCAATAGCGATTTCTTCTTTTGTGAAATCACCATAAACAATAACAAGTAATAAAGTTGTTGAAAGTAAAATTAAAGAGCAAAATAAAAATATTTTATTTGCTAAGACTTTTAATTGTTTATGATACTTTTTTTTACTCATTTTTATTAAACAATAAATAGGCTTACGATTTGAAAAAAATGTTTGCGTATCTCCTTTTTAGATTTCCCAAATCCATAAATAAACTGCCCAAAAAAACTTTTTGGGAATTTATCTTCTTCAGGAAAGCCTAACTCAATAGTTCCACTATCTTCAGGAACATAATCAGTTTTAAATATATAATCCCAAATACTTAAACTTATTCCAAAGTTAATGCCTTTCTCTCTATGCTCTGGCAATGCTTTTATATGATGATATAAATGCATTACTGAGTTATTAAAAATATACTTTAATGGCCCCCAAGTAATTTTAATGTTAGCATGGTTTAAATGCCCAATAGTTATGGCTATAAAATGTACAATAAATGCATCCATGGGTTCTCCTCCTACAAGAAGCATCACAACAAATGTCTTTAACGGTTTATATAAAATGTTTTCCATCCAATGGTAACGCAAGTGCGCTGCAAATCCCATTTCTTTTACACTATGGTGTACTTTATGAAACTGCCATAAGAAATTATATTTGTGCAACAATACATGGGTAAACCACTGTACAAAATCATTAATAACAAAAAAGAGTAATAATTGTGCCCATTTTGGCCAAGTCAATACATTTATTAAAGACAAACTACTTGATGAAACTCCAAAGTTGCTAAAACCTATTTCTAATACTTTATAAAAGCCACTAATAACAATTGCAAAAATGAAAAAGTTAAAAAACATGTAAAAT
>CAYQME010000064.1:0-12795 GCA_964418645.1 uncultured Flavobacteriaceae bacterium | reverse complement strand
ATGGATCCCAATCATCGTGATAGATTAGCCTTTATAAAAATTGTATCTGGTGAATTTAAACGCAACACGCCTTATTTACATGTGAGGCATAATAAAAAGTTAAAATTTTCTAGCCCAAATGCATTTTTTGCTGAAAAAAAACAAATTGTTGACATCTCATTCCCAGGTGATATTGTTGGCTTACATGACACTGGAAATTTCAAGATTGGTGATACACTTACTCAAGGCGAAGTTATTAATTATAAAGGGATACCTAGTTTTTCACCAGAACATTTTAGGTATATTAACAATGCGGATCCTTTAAAATCTAAACAATTATATAAAGGAATTGATCAATTAATGGATGAAGGTGTAGCCCAATTATTCACCATAGAACTTAACGGAAGAAAAGTAATAGGTACTGTTGGCGCCTTACAATATGAAGTTATACAGTATAGATTAGAGCATGAATATGGTGCAAAATGTACTTATGAAAATTTGAGTGTTTATAAGGCCTGTTGGATAGAGCCTACAGATGAAAAAAATGAAGAGTATATAGAATTTAAACGTGTAAAACAACGCTTTTTGGCAAAGGACAAACAAAATCAGTTAGTATTTTTTGCCGATTCATATTTTTCTTTGCAAATGGCCGAACAAAAATACCCTTCAATAAAATTTCATTTAACTTCGGAATTCAATTAGTATCAAGCACATGCAATCTCATTAGTCCTTTCAACTTAAATATTAACAAATATTTGTTTTTAAACGTATTTTTTGTACATTTCGTCGATATTTATTATTAATTTAATAATACAATAATTATTTTTAAAATAGATTCATAACCCCAAACATGAACTACTAATGGAAACACTACCAAATGTATATAGTAATAATGATATTACTGTAACTTATAAACCATGCGTTTGCATTCACGCTGAAAAATGTGCTAAAGAATTATCTGAAGTTTTTCGAACCTCGGTTATTCCATGGATAAATTTAGATGGAACAGAAACAAAACGAATTATTAAACAAATAAATCGTTGTCCTTCTGGTGCATTAACATACCTGTTAAATAATAAAAAAGAAGCAAGTTAAAAACAAAAGCTTTGTATTATGCTTGTCCTGTTGGTCCAAAGTTCAAAGGCATTGGAGGTTGCTCAATGAAAAATTTCGAGCAACACTCTATTTTATTTTAGATTTACTTACCATAAAGGTTAAGCCTGTCCTGTGGGTCCAAAGTTCAGAGGCATTGGTGGTTGCTCGTAATCTTTAATTTCACCATGAGCGTTTTCAAACCGTTTTACATTATCATTTAATGCTTTCACTAAACGCTTTGCGTGTTGCGGTGTCAAGATAATTCTTGACTTTACTTTACTTTTTGGAGTTCCAGGCATTATACTCACAAAATCCAAAACAAATTCGGATACCGAATGATTAATAATAGCTAGATTAGAATACGTTCCTTCCGCAATTTTTTCATCTAGTTCAATATTAATCTGCCCTTGTTTTTTTTTGTTTTTATCGTCTGCCATTTCAATTATATTTATATTCCCGAAACATCGGAAACTTTATTATTATGATGTATCAATATAAAAAGAATCCCGAAATAAAACGGGATTCTTAACTAACTTTTATAATATTGAATTACCAAATCAAATTTGGCATAAATTCGATTAACCGACTCTGCTTAACAGAGTTGGAATCTTATTTAATTATAATTCATTTCTTGCTTCACTTGCATCATTTCATCAAACTCTTCTTTTGAGCCCACAATGATATTTTCATATTGACGCAAACCAGTACCTGCAGGAATTTTATGTCCAACAATTACGTTTTCTTTAAGTCCTTCTAGAGTATCTACTTTACCACTTACAGCAGCTTCGTTTAATACTTTAGTGGTTTCCTGGAATGAGGCTGCTGATATAAATGATTTAGTTTGAAGCGATGCTCTAGTAATACCTTGAAGAATTGGTGTTGCAGTAGCAGGACTTGCATCTCTAGCTACAACAAGGTTTTTATCTTCACGACGTAAAATAGAATTTTCATCTCTCAACTCTCTTGACGTTACAATTTGTCCAGGTTTTAAATTTTCTGAATCTCCAGCATCTTCAACGACTTTCTTTCCAAATATTTCGTCATTTTCGACTATAAAATCAGACTTATGAACTAACTGATCTTCTAAGAAAATAGTATCTCCTGAATCTTGAATTCTAACTTTACGCATCATTTGTCTTACAACAACTTCAAAATGCTTATCATTAATTTTCACGCCCTGTAATCTATAGACTTCTTGCACTTCGTTCACTAAGTACTGTTGTACAGCAGAAGGGCCTTTAATATTTAAAATATCATTAGGTGTGATAGAGCCATCAGATAAAGGCATACCAGCTTTAACAAAATCGTTTTCTTGTACTAAGATTTGATTTGATAATTTAACCAAGTATTTCTTAATGTCTCCTAACTTAGATTCTACAATAATCTCGCGATTACCTCTTTTAATTTTCCCAAAAGAAACAACGCCATCAATAGCACTTACTACTGCTGGGTTTGATGGATTACGAGCTTCGAATAACTCAGTAACTCGTGGCAAACCACCTGTAATATCGCCAGCTTTAGCAGATTTACGAGGAATCTTAACTAAGATTTTACCAATGGTAACCTTCTCGCCATCATCAATCATTAAATGCGCTCCAACTGGTAAGTTATAAGAACGAATAGTTTCTCCCTTGCCATCTTGAATATGTAATGTAGGAATCAATTTTTTATTTCTTGATTCAGAAATTACTTTTTCTTGGAAACCTGTTTGCTCATCAATTTCTACTTGATAAGTAACTCCTTGCTCAATATTTTCATAAACAATCTTTCCAGCAAATTCTGAAATAATAACACCGTTATATGGATCCCATTGACAAACAACATCTTCTTTTTTCAATTTCTGTCCATTCTTAACAAAAATTGTTGATCCGTAAGGAATATTATTGGTACTTAGGATAATTCCAGTTTTTGAATCTGTAAGTTTAAGTTCTGATGTTCTTGAGATAACAATATCAATTTCATTACCTTCTCCATCTACACCTTTGACCGTTTTAAGATCCTCAATTTCAGCTTTACCATCAAACTTAACAGCCAGTTTGTTTTCTTCTGAAATATTACCCGCAATACCTCCAACATGGAATGTACGAAGTGTTAACTGAGTTCCTGGTTCACCAATAGACTGGGCAGCAACCACTCCAACAGCTTCGCCACGTTGTACCATTTTACCAGTGGCTAGGTTACGTCCGTAACATTTTGAACATATTCCTTTTTTAGCTTCACAAGTTAAAGCAGAACGTACTTCGACAGCATCAATAGGAGAATCTTCAATTGCTTTTGCAATCTCATCATTAATATGTTCTCCAGCTTCAACTAATAATTCATCAGTTAATGGATTATACACATCATATAAAGATGTACGTCCTACAATTCTATCTTCTAAAGTCTCAACAACTTCTTCGTTTTTCTTAAGTGGTTCTACGTTGATTCCTCTTAATGTACCACAGTCTTCAATGTTTACTATAACATCTTGAGATACATCAACCAAACGACGTGTTAAATAGCCAGCATCAGCTGTTTTAAGTGCTGTATCAGCAAGACCTTTACGTGCACCGTGCGTAGAAATAAAATACTCTAAAATTGAAAGTCCTTCTTTAAAGTTAGAAAGAATTGGGTTTTCAATAATTTCACCACCTCCTGCATTAGATTTTTTAGGTTTTGCCATCAAACCACGCATTCCAGTTAATTGACGAATCTGTTCTTTAGATCCACGAGCTCCAGAATCTAGCATCATGAACACCGAGTTAAACCCTTGTTGGTCTTCTCTAATACGTTTCATTGACAGCTCTGTTAACTCAGCATTTGTAGACGTCCATATATCAATAACTTGGTTATAACGCTCATTGTTTGTTATAAGTCCCATGTTATAGTTAGCCTTAATTCCATCTACTTGTTTGTTAGCAGAATCAATCATTGTATGCTTTTCTGGCGGAATAATAATGTCACCTAAACTAAATGACAATCCGCCTTGGAAAGCAAATTTATATCCTAAAGTTTTTATCTCATCTAGGAAAGCTGCAGTTTCAGGTACACTTGTAACTTTTAATATATTACCAATAATATCTCTAAGTGATTTTTTGGTTAATACTTCATTGATGTATCCAGCAACTTCAGGTACTTTCTCATTAAATAGTACACGTCCAACAGTCGTTTCTATTATTTGATATACTAACTCTCCTGTTTCGTTAAAGTCTTTAGCTCTTACTTTAATTGCTGTATTTAAATTTACTTTTTTCTCATTATAAGCAATATTTACTTCTTCAGCTGAATAGAAAGTTAACCCTTCACCTATTATTGGAACATCCTTAGTTGACTTACGCAACTTCGTCATATAATATAAACCAAGTACCATATCTTGAGAAGGTACAGTGACTGGAGAACCATTTGCAGGATTTAAGATATTATGAGACGCTAACATTAAAAGTTGTGCTTCAAGAATAGCTTCTGGACCTAATGGTAAATGAACTGCCATTTGGTCACCATCAAAATCGGCATTAAATGCAGTACATACTAATGGATGTAACTGAATTGCTTTTCCTTCAATAAGTTTTGGTTGAAAAGCTTGAATACCTAGCCTGTGAAGTGTAGGAGCACGATTTAAAAGCACTGGATGTCCTCTTAAAACATTCTCTAAAATATCCCAAACTACAGGTTCTTTTTTATCTATAATTTTCTTAGCAGATTTTACAGTCTTAACAATACCTCTTTCAATTAATTTTCTAATTACAAAAGGCTTGTATAATTCTGCAGCCATGTTTTTAGGAATACCGCACTCAAATAATTTAAGTTCTGGTCCAACAACAATTACTGAACGTGCAGAATAATCAACGCGCTTACCCAATAAGTTTTGACGAAAACGTCCTTGTTTCCCTTTAAGTGAATCTGATAATGATTTTAGAGGTCTATTAGAATCGGTCTTAACTGCGGATGATTTACGTGTGTTATCAAATAATGAATCTACCGATTCTTGCAACATACGTTTTTCGTTACGTAAAATAACTTCTGGAGCTTTAATCTCAACAAGTCTTTTTAAACGGTTGTTACGTATAATTACACGGCGGTATAAATCATTCAAATCTGATGTTGCAAAACGACCACCATCTAAAGGCACTAATGGGCGTAATTCAGGTGGAATAACAGGTACTGCTTTTATAATCATCCATTCCGGACGGTTTTCTCTGTTTTTATTTGCATCTTTAAAATACTCCACAACTTGTAAACGTTTTAAAGCTTCTGTTTTACGTTGTTTAGATGTTTCGGTATTGGCTTTATGGCGTAATTGAAAAGATAATTCATCCAAATCAATTCTTGCCAATAAATCAATTAAACATTCAGCACCCATTTTAGCAATAAACTTCTCTGGGTCTGTATCGTCTAAATACTGATTTTCTTGTGGAATTGTTTCAAGAATATTTAAATATTCTTCTTCCGTTAAGAAATCCATTTTTTGAATAGGTTCTCCTTCGGTATTTATAGCATTTCCAGGTTGGATTACAACATAACGTTCATAATAAATAATCATGTCTAGCTTCTTAGAAGGTAATCCAAGAAGGTATCCTATTTTATTTGGTAACGAGCGGAAATACCAAATGTGAGCCACTGGAACTACTAAATTAATATGCCCTACGCGATCACGACGTACTTTCTTCTCGGTAACTTCAACACCACAACGATCACAAACAATCCCCTTATAGCGAATACGTTTATATTTTCCACAAGCACATTCAAAATCCTTAATAGGACCAAAAATACGTTCACAAAATAATCCATCACGTTCTGGTTTATGAGTTCTATAATTTATAGTTTCTGGTTTTAAAACTTCTCCACGAGATGCGCCTAAAATAGACTCAGGAGATGCTAAACCAATTGAGATTTTACTAAATCTCTGTATTGTATTCTTATCTTGTCTTCTTGCCATAATAAATGGTTGATAATGAATTTAATTTATTCTTCTAATCTAATGTCTAATGCAAGTCCTTTCAATTCGTGCATAAGTACATTAAAAGATTCTGGTAATCCAGGTTCTGGCATTGGTTCACCTTTTACAATAGCTTCGTATGTTTTAGCTCTACCAATAACATCATCTGATTTTACAGTTAAAATTTCTCTTAATGTCGCTGATGCTCCATAAGCTTCAAGCGCCCAAACTTCCATTTCTCCAAAACGTTGACCTCCAAATTGTGCTTTACCACCTAATGGTTGTTGTGTAATTAAAGAGTAAGGTCCTATTGAACGAGCATGCATCTTATCGTCGACCATATGCCCTAATTTCAACATATAGATGACTCCAACTGTAGCAGGTTGATCGAAACGATCACCAGTACCTCCATCATAAAGATAGGTATGTCCAAATCTTGGAATTCTGGCTTCATCTGTAAACTCATTAATTTGGTCTAAAGTTGCGCCATCAAAAATTGGTGTTGCATACTTACGTCCTAAATTTTGTCCAGCCCATCCTAAAACAGTTTCATAAATCTGTCCTATATTCATACGAGAAGGTACACCTAACGGATTTAATACAATATCAACTGGTGTTCCATCTTCTAAGAAAGGCATATCTTCATGACGTACAATACGTGCTACAATACCTTTATTTCCATGACGTCCAGCCATTTTATCACCAACTTTAAGTTTACGCTTTTTAGCGATATAAACTTTAGCGAGTTTAATAATTCCAGCAGGTAGCTCATCTCCAACAGAGATGGTAAACTTCTCACGTCTTAACGACCCTTGTAAATCATTCTCTTTAATCTTATAATTATGGATTAACTCAGACACAAGCTTATTTGTATGTGCATCTGTTGTCCATTTTCCAGACACTAAATGCGCATAATCATCAACAGCATTTAACATTTTCAAAGTGAATTTTTTCCCTTTTGGAAATACATCCTCTCCTAAATCATTAAATACGCCTTGTGCTGTTTTTCCACCTACTATTGAGAATAATTTTCCAATTAAACCTTCTTGTAAATTTTCAAACTTTTTATCATAAATAGTCTCTAATTGAGTAATATCTTCTTTGTCTTGAGCTCTCTTACGTTTATCTTTTATTGCTCTAGCAAATAATTTTTTATTAATTACTACACCATGTAGAGACGGTGAGGCTTTTAAAGATGCATCTTTAACATCGCCAGCTTTATCACCAAAAATTGCTCTTAATAATTTTTCTTCTGGGGTTGGATCGCTTTCGCCTTTTGGTGTTATTTTACCAATAAGAATATCGCCTGGTTTAATTTCGGCTCCAACGCGAATCATTCCGTTTTCATCAAGATCTTTTGTGGCCTCTTCTGAAACATTAGGAATATCATTCGTTAATTCTTCGTTACCAAGTTTAGTATCTCTAACCTCTAGAGAATATTCATCAATATGAATAGATGTAAATATATCGTTACGTACAACTTTTTCAGAAATAACGATTGCATCCTCAAAATTATATCCTTTCCAGGGCATAAAGGCTACTTTCATATTTCTACCTAAGGCCAATTCTCCTTTTTGAGTGGCGTAGCCTTCACATAACACTTGTCCCTTAGTTACTTTATCTCCTTTTCGAACAATAGGTTTAAGGTTTACAGAAGTACCTTGATTTGTTTTTCTAAATTTAGTTAATGGATACGTTTTAGTATCACTATCAAAACTAACTATAGCTTCCTCTTCAGTACGATTATATTTAATTACAATCTCGTTTGCATCAATATATTCTACAACACCATCTCCTTCAGCGTTAATTAAGACTCTTGAATCTGAAGCCACTTGACGTTCTAAACCTGTACCAACTATTGGTGCTTCTGGAAGCAATAAAGGTACTGCCTGACGCATCATGTTTGACCCCATTAACGCACGGTTTGCATCATCATGTTCTAAGAACGGAATTAATGACGCAGATATAGATGATATTTGATTTGGAGCAACATCTGTATAATGTACTTCTGATGATTCAATTACAGGAAAATCACCTTCCATGCGAGCAATTACTTTGTCCTCTAGTATTTTTCCGGTCTCATCAACTGGAATATTAGCTTGAGTAATTAATTGTTCTTCTTCTTCTTCAGCACTCAAGTAAATTGGTGTTCCTTTTATATCTACAATACCATTTTCAACTTTACGGTAAGGTGTTTCAATGAAGCCCATTGAATTTACTTTCGCGTAAACTGATAATGAAGAAATCAAACCAATGTTTGGTCCTTCTGGTGTTTCAATAGGACATAAACGACCATAATGGGTATAATGTACATCACGAACCTCAAATCCAGCTCTTTCTCTAGATAAACCTCCAGGTCCTAATGCTGACAAACGACGTTTATGAGTAATCTCAGCCAGTGGATTTGTTTGATCCATAAACTGGGACAACTGATTAGTTCCGAAGAAAGAATTGATTACAGATGATAAAGTCTTCGCATTAATTAAATCTATTGGCGTGAACACTTCGTTATCTCTTACATTCATTCGCTCACGAATAGTACGTGCCATACGTGCTAAACCTACACCAAATTGAGAAGATAATTGTTCGCCAACTGTACGTACACGACGGTTTGATAAGTGATCGATATCATCAATCTCAGCTTTAGAGTTAACTAATTCTATTAAGTATTTAATAATAGTTATGATATCCACTTTGGTAAGCACTTGCTTATCCATACCAATATCAAGTCCTAATTTTTTATTCATTCTATAACGACCAACTTCTCCTAAGTTGTAACGTTGATCACTAAAGAAAAGCTTGTCAATAATACCACGAGCTGTTTCCTCATCTGGCGGTTCAGCATTACGTAGTTGGCGGTAAATGTGCTCTACTGCTTCTTTTTCAGAGTTAGTAGGGTCTTTTTGTAGTGTATTATGGATAATTGCATAATCACCAGATTGACCATCTTCTTTATGTAAAAGAATAGTTTTAGCTCCAGCTTCAATTATTTCTCCTACGTTTTCTTTATCTAAAACCGTGTCTCTATCTAAAACAATTTCGTTACGTTCTATAGATACAACTTCTCCTGTATCCTCATCAACAAAATCTTCATGCCACGTATTTAATACACGAGCAGCAAGTTTACGACCTATAACTTTTTTAAGTCCAGATTTAGAAACTTTAATTTCTTCAGCAAGATCAAATATTTCAAGAATATCTTTATCTCTTTCAAAACCAATAGCTCTAAATAGCGTTGTTACAGGTAACTTTTTCTTTCTATCGATGTATGCATACATCACTTGATTTATATCAGTAGCAAATTCTATCCAAGAGCCTTTAAATGGTATTACTCTAGCAGAGTATAATTTTGTTCCATTGGCATGAAAAGATTGACCAAAGAATACTCCTGGAGAACGATGTAATTGTGAAACGACAACACGTTCTGCACCATTGATACAAAATGTACCACTAGGCGTCATATAAGGAATTGTACCTAAGTACACATCTTGAACAATAGTCTCGAAATCTTCATGTTCAGGATCTGTACAATATAATTTTAGTCTTGCTTTAAGTGGAACACTATAAGTAAGTCCTCTTTCTATACATTCTTCTATTGTGTATCTAGGTGGATCGATAAAATAATCCAAAAATTCCAAAACAAATTGATTACGCGTATCTGTAATCGGGAAGTTTTCCATGAAGGTGTTGTATAACCCTTCAGAATCTCTTTCTTCTGATTTTGTTTCTAACTGGAAAAAATCCTGGAAGGATTTAATCTGAATATCCAAGAAATCTGGATATTCTGTTCTATTCTTAATAGATGAGAAATTTAATCTTTCAGCTTTAGTTGCTAACATCGACGGACGAAATTTTGATTAAAAAATAATTTTAGATGTATATAACTTGTATATACACAAAAGGGTTTAGGTCTTAGAGATTTAATCTCCAGACCTAAACCATATTTTGTAGGTTAGTTAAACTTACTTAAGCTCAACCTCAGCTCCTGCTTCTTCTAAAGAAGTTTTAAGACCTTCAGCTTCATCTTTAGATACACCTTCTTTAATTGCAGCCGGTGCTCCATCAACTAAACCTTTAGCGTCTTTTAATCCTAAACCAGTTAATTCTTTAACTAATTTTACAACTGCCAATTTAGAACCACCAGCTGCTTTAAGGATTACATCAAATTCTGTTTGCTCTTCAGCAGCGTCTCCACCACCTGCAGCAGGTCCAGCAACGGTTACTGCTGCTGCAGCAGGCTCGATGCCATATTCTTCTTTTAATATATCAGCTAACTCATTAACTTCTTTTACTGTTAAGTTAACTAACTGTTCTGCGAAATCTTTTAAATCTGCCATTTTTCTATCGTTTTAATAATTTTTTAATTTAATTTATTTTGTTAAAAGTGCGTACGTTATTTTGTTATCCCTCTTTTTGAGATAATGTTTTAAGAATACCTGAAATAGTACCTCCTCCAGATTTAAGAGCTGAAATAACATTCTTAGCAGGAGATTGTAATAATCCAATAATATCTCCAATAAGCTCTTCTTTAGATTTGATATCTACTAACATATCCAATTGGTCGTCACCTAAGTAAACTGTTTCCTCAATAAACGCACCTTTTAAAAGTGGTTTATCAGATTTTTTACGGAACGCTTTTATTACTTTTGCTGGCGCGTTTCCAGTCTCAGAATACATTACTGAAGTGTTTCCTTTTAATGTTGAAGGTAACTCTCCAAATTCTCTATCTGATGCTTCCATTGCTTTTTCAAGCAAGGTGTTTTTAACAACTGCTAATCTTACGTTTGCTTTAAAACAAGTACGACGTAAGTTTGAAGTAGCACCTGCATTTAATCCTGAAATATCTGTTAAATAGATATTTGCATTTTCTGTTAATTGAGCAGTTAACTCTTCAATTACTTGTGATTTTTCTTCTCTTGTCATAATAAAATCTTTAACTACTAATTATATTTTTGGATCTATAGCAACACTAGGGCTCATGGTACTTGACATGTAAATACTTTTTACATAATTACCTTTAGCTGTAGATGGTTTCAACTTCACTAATGTTTGTAATAATTCATTTGCATTATCAAAGATTTTATCAGCACTAAAAGATGCTTTTGCAATTGCAGCATGAACAATTCCAGTTTTATCAACTTTAAAATCTATTTTACCAGCTTTAACCTCACCAACAGCTTTTGCTACATCCATTGTAACCGTTCCTGTTTTAGGGTTAGGCATTAAACCTCTTGGTCCTAATACTCGTCCTAAAGGTCCTAGTTTTCCCATTACACTTGGCATAGTAATAATTACGTCAACGTCTGTCCAACCACCTTTAATTTTATCAAGGTATTCGTCTAAACCTACATAATCTGCACCAGCACCTTTAGCTTCAGCCTCTTTATCGGGAGTTACTAATGCTAATACTTTTACATCTTTACCTGTACCATGTGGAAGTGAAACTACACCTCTTACCATTTGGTTTGCTTTTCTAGGATCTACACCTAAACGAACAGCCAAATCTACTGAAGCATCAAACTTTGTGCTTGTAACTTCTTTCACTAATTTCGATGCCTCTTCAAGGCTGTATAATTTATTCTTATCGATTTTAGTTACTGCTTCTTTTTGTTTTCTTGTTAATCTTGCCATTTCAAAAAATTTTAGACTAGTTAGGTGCTTGCCCTCCTCTAATAGTGATTCCCATTGAACGTGCTGTACCTGCTACCATTTTCATAGCAGAATCTACAGTAAATGCATTTAAATCTACCATTTTATCTTCAGCTATGGTTCTAACTTGATCCCAAGAAACTTTAGCTACTTTCTTTCTATTTGGTTCTCCTGAACCTTTTTTTGTTTTGGCCGCTTCCAATAATTGTACTGCTGCAGGTGGTGTCTTGATTACAAAATCAAATGATTTGTCTTTGTAAACAGAAATCACAACTGGTAATACTTTACCAGGTTTATCTTGGGTTCTTGCATTAAATTGCTTACAGAACTCCATGATGTTAACTCCAGCGGCACCTAAAGCGGGTCCAACCGGTGGCGACGGATTCGCTGCACCTCCCCTTACTTGTAGTTTAACTACTTTACTTAACTCTTTTGCCATTTTTAATAATTTAGTTTTGATATATTTTTAAAATTGGAAGCTTTAAAAATGTATCTATATATGTAACAATTATTATACTTTTTCTACTTGCATATAGCTTAACTCTAATGGTGTCTTTCTACCAAATATTTTAACCATTACTTCTAGCTTACGCTTTTCTTCATTTATATTTTCAATAGTACCATCAAATCCATTAAATGGTCCATCTATAACTTTTACAGTTTCTCCTTTTATGAAAGGAATAGCAACATTAGCATCTGCTTCAACAGATAATTCATCAACCTTACCTAACATTCTGTTTACTTCAGATTGTCTTAAAGGCACTGGGTCTCCGCCTTTGGTTTCTCCTAAAAAGCCAATTACATTTATTATAGACTTAATAATATGTGGAATTTCTCCACCTAAATTAGCTTGAATCATTATATAACCAGGAAAGTAAACCTTTTCTTTGTGTATTTTTTTTCCTTTTCGAATTTGAATCACCTTTTCAGTAGGTACTAAAACTTGATCTACAAAATCGCCTAAGCCCAATCTAGAAATTTCATTTTCTATATAGGTTTTAATTTTGTTTTCCTGCCCACTTACAGCTCTAACAACATACCACTTTTTTTCAACACTATTCTCTGACATTATCAAATGTTTTATGCTATCCAGCTAAAATATGCCTCAACAACCTTACTAAATACGGTATCTACTCCCCAAATAGCTAAAGAAAAAA
>CAYQME010000063.1:0-13317 GCA_964418645.1 uncultured Flavobacteriaceae bacterium | reverse complement strand
GAGCTAAAAAATAAAACTATAATGGCAAGTAGTAAGATGTTTTTTTTCATTGAATGTTTTTTTGTGATTCTTTGTGTAACACTTAGCGTAGTCGAAGTGAAGAAAGAATCTCTTATTGTTTATTTAATTGTTATTTGTTAAGTTGTTTTTCAATCGTTAGTCATAATTTATTTAATTACTTTTTTAAGAATACCAAATACCGCTCTAATAAAGGTAGCACTTGTAAGCACTTTTACTATTGGATTTTGACGCTTGTAACTACTAGAGCTACGTCTTCTACCAGTTCGCTTTTTATCTTTTTTAAGTGCTAATCTATCATCTTCTTTGGCTTTAAGAGCTTCAGCTTTTTTAATCTTTTCGTTAAGCATTTCGTAAGCACTTTCACGATCAATATCTTCATTATACTTCATTACAAGTCTTGAGTCGTCATAAAGCGCATTGAGTTCTTGGTTGGTCAATACGTCCATTCTACTCATTGGTGCACGTAGCATTGTTGCAGCTAAAGGCGTTGGTCGTCCTTTTTCGTCTAAGGCTGAAATCAAAGCTTCTCCAATTCCTAAGGATGTTAAAACGCTTTCAGTATCATAATATTGGGTGTCTGGGTAGTTTTGCGCAGTGAGTTTAATAGCTTTTCGGTCTTTAGCTGTAAATGCACGTAAAGCATGTTGTACTTTTAATCCTAATTGGCTCAAAACTGCTTCAGGAACATCTGTTGGGTTTTGTGTTACAAAATAAAGACCTACGCCTTTACTTCTAATTAATTTTACAATACTTTCAATTTGACTTAAAAGCGCTTTGGAAGCTTCATTAAAGATAAGGTGAGCTTCATCTATAAACATAATGAGTTCAGGTCGTCCAGAATCGCCTTGTTCAGGGAGTGTTTCGTAGATTTCGGCTAAAAGACTCAGCATAAAAGTTGAGAATAATTTAGGTCTATCTTGAATGTCTGTTAGGCGAATAATATTTATATATCCTCTTCCATCGCGTGTGGTTCTTAAGAGGTCTTCAACATCAAAACTTTTTTCACCAAAAAACAAATCAGCACCTTGTTGTTCCAATTCTACTACTTTTCGTAAAATAGCTCCTGTTGATGCGGTGGAGATTCTGCCATATTCTTCATCAAACTCTTTTTTGCCTTGCTTGGTGGCATATTGTAATACTTTTTTAAAATCCTTAAGATCGAGAAGTGGTAGTTTGTTGTCGTCACAATATTTAAAAACAACAGCTACAACGCCAGATTGTGCTTGTGAAAGATTAAGAATTCGTGATAATAAAACAGGACCAAATTCACTTACAGTAGCACGAAGGCGAACACCCTCTTCTTCAGAGAGTGACATAATTTCAACTGGAAATTTTTTAGCATCAAAAGGCAAGCCTATTTTTTCATGACGTTCGTCAATTTTTGGATGCCCAGGACTTGGTTCTGCCAACCCACTCAAATCTCCTTTAATATCCATCAATAAAACAGGAATCCCTTTTTCACTCAAATTTTCAGCAAGCACTTGAAGTGTTTTTGTTTTTCCAGTTCCTGTAGCTCCTGCAATTAAGCCATGTCTATTCATGGTTTTTAAAGGGACTTTTATAAAAGCCTCTTTTATGGTTTCACCATCTAGCATAGCGGCACCAAGTGTTAAAAAATCACCTTTGGTTTGATTGCCTTTTGTAATATGGTTAAAGAATGTTTCTTTTCTGCCCATTATCTTAAATATTTGCATAAAAATAAGTAATCTTAAGCAATTCAATATGAAAATTTATTTAACTTTTTTGAGTTAAGTAGAAACTGTAAACTATCTTTGCTAACTATGAAGAAAGAGATTCGGGAACTGGTTAATAAAGGTAAAATGTTGCCTTTAATGGAAGAATTTTACACCATACAAGGCGAAGGGTATCACAAGGGAACTGCAGCCTATTTTGTTAGAATTGGGGGTTGCGATGTTGGCTGTCATTGGTGTGATGTTAAAGAAAGTTGGAATTCCGATTTACATCCGCCTACACAAACGTCTGTAATTGTAGAAAATGCAACAAAATATAGTAATACAGTTGTGGTAACAGGAGGAGAGCCTCTAACTTGGGATATGACTAACTTAACTAAGGGATTTAAATCTAAAGGGATGAACGTTCATATTGAAACCTCAGGTGCTTATAAATTAACAGGAACCTGGGATTGGATTTGTTTGTCGCCAAAAAAACTAAAATTACCTACAGAAGATATTTATAGTAAAGCTCATGAACTTAAAATGATTGTATATAATAAAAGTGATTTAAAGTTTGCCGAAAAGCAAGCTGCAAAAGTTAATAAAAATTGTATTTTATATTTACAACCTGAATGGAGTAAACGCGATAAAGTAATTCCCTTAATTGTAGATTATGTTATGCAAAACCCTAAATGGAAAGTATCCTTACAAACACATAAGTATTTAAATATACCATAAAAAAACCTTGAGAAATCAAGGTTTTTTTTTGATTAAATCTATATATTATTATTTCATATGTACTGCAACACGTATATTGCCCCAACCCATATGCATGGTTCCTTCTTCATCAAACATAATAGAAAATGCTTCTAAAGATTCATCAGTTGTTGAAGCAGGAACAGTAATTCTGGCAACATCATGGGCTTCATTATAAAAATAAGCACCCCAAACATTAAGATCTGAACTAAAAATTAATGTCCATTCATCTTCTCCTGGGATGGTAGATAAGGTATAAGTTCCGGCTTTTATCAATTTACCAACAACATTTGTGTCCTTGTAAAAAGTAATTTCAGTAGCTTCATTAGCTCCAGTACGCCATTGTTTACCATTAGGCGCAAGTTCGCTTAACGAACGCCCTTTTAATTGAGGTCTACCATAAACAACTTTAACTATTTTATTTGAGTTTTTGTAACTGCTTGGAAAAGAAGCAGCGTCCATTGGGCTTTTGTCAAGACCAGGAAATTTTTGTGCGTTTACATTGGTCGATAATAGCATTACAAAGGCAAATGCTATGGTTGTAATAAATGTTGATTTTTTCATATTGTTTTTAATTTTTAGTGACTTTAAAAGTATAGAATATATAACGTAAAAGTCGCAAGGTTTTGTTAAACTTTACAGATTGGAAATTAATCTTGAAAATACATGACTTTTCGTTTAAAAAATAATGTAATTTAAATATTATAGTTATAAAATGTAAGCAATATAGCATTATATATTTATAATATGAAACATAATATTGAAGTTTGTACTATATAGTTAAAAAAAAGATTATGTGTGGAATAGTATGTGCGTTCGATTTGAAACAAAAATCAGAAGTATTAAGACCTCAAATTTTAGAAATGGCGAAGAAAATTCGTCATCGTGGACCAGACTGGAGTGGTATATATAGTAGCGACAAGGCTATTTTGGCGCACGAGCGTTTAGCAATTGTAGACCCTGCTTCTGGTAAGCAACCTCTGTTTAGTGAAGATAAAAAACTAATTCTAGCTGCTAATGGCGAAATTTACAATCATAAAGAACTTAGAGCGCAATTTCCAGATTACAACTTTCAAACAGAAAGTGACTGTGAAGTTATTTTAGCATTATACCAAAAAAAAGGTGTTGATTTTTTAGACGAAATGAATGGCATTTTTGGATTCGCTATTTACGATGTTGAAAAAGATGAATATTTTGTAGCTCGTGATCACATGGGAATTATTCCACTGTATATTGGTTGGGATCAACATGGAACATTTTATGTGGCTTCAGAATTGAAAGCACTAGAAGGTATTTGTACAAAAATCGAACTCTTTCCTCCAGGACATTATATGACTAGTAAAGATGGACAATTTGTAAAATGGTACAAACGAGAATGGACAGACTTTAAAGCTGTAAAAGAAAACACAACAGAAATTGAAGACATAAGACAAGCTCTTGAAGATGCAGTACACAGACAATTAATGAGTGATGTACCTTATGGAGTTTTATTGTCTGGTGGATTAGATTCATCTATAACTTCAGCAATTGCAAAAAAATATGCAGAGAGACGTATAGAAGCAGATGATAAAACGGAAGCGTGGTGGCCACAATTACATAGTTTTTCGGTTGGACTAGAAGGCTCTCCAGATTTGGCTGCAGCTCGAAAAGTAGCAAATCATATTGGGACTGTTCATCATGAAATTAAATTCACTATTCAAGAAGGATTAGACGCAATTAAGGATGTAATATATCAATTAGAAACCTATGATATTACAACTATTAGAGCTTCAACGCCTATGTATTTAATCGCGAGAGTAATTAAGTCTATGGGTATAAAAATGGTGCTCTCAGGAGAAGGTGCCGATGAATTGTTTGGAGGCTATCTCTATTTTCATAAAGCACCAAATGCTAGAGAGTTTCATGATGAAACTGTTCGTAAATTAGATAAGTTACATATGTACGATTGTTTGCGAGCTAATAAAAGTTTAGCAGCCTGGGGCATTGAAGGACGTGTGCCTTTTTTAGATAAAGAGTTTATGGATGTTGCCATGCGAATAAATCCGCAAGATAAAATGATAAATGGGGAACGCATGGAAAAATGGGTAATCCGAAAAGCCTTTGAAGATATGTTACCAGAAAGTGTAGTATGGCGACAAAAAGAACAATTTAGTGATGGTGTTGGTTATAGCTGGATTGATACTTTAAAAGAAGTAGTAGAAGAAGCAGTTACAGATGAACAATTAGCTAATGCAAAATACAAGTTCCCAATACAAACACCTACGAGCAAGGAGGAGTTTTACTATCGTTCCATTTTTGAAGAGCATTTCCCGAGTGATGCTGCTGCGTTAAGTGTTCCACAGGAAGCTAGCGTAGCATGCAGTACTAAAATAGCGTTGGAATGGGACGAAGGCTTTAAAAACATGAATGAGCCAAGTGGTAGAGCAGTGGCCAAAGTACATGAGGATGCTTATTAATCTGTAATATATCTTAAACTATAAAAGAAGCTATTTATTTTTTATAATAAACAGCTTCTTTTAGTCAACTATTGTATAATAATCTTCTTATGAATCATTTTATTGTCAGTTTCAATTTGTAAGATATACATGCCTTTGGCAAATGATGAAACATCAATTTTATGATTTTTATTATTGCCTAGATAATTTATTGAACTAATGAGTTTCCCATTAAGATTATACAATTTAATATTTTCTAATTTAATTAAGTTAGAGTCAATACTAATATAATTACTTGCAGGAACAGGATAAACTTTAAAATCTGTAGTATCAAATTCATTGATTCCTAAACTACAATTTTCACTAAAAAACATTTGCGGATCAAGAAATGAGGTCCAAGTATTCGTGCTATATGTTGCATTATCAACATTTATGCAAGTTAAATTTGGGTTGCCGGCAAAAATAAAATTTGCGTTAGGAACACTTGAATTCGTTCCATTCCTTAAATCTAGGCTAGTGAGTTGATTACTAGCACATTTAAAAATAAACAAAGCAGGATTTAAACTTAAATCTAAAGTTGTTATTTGATTATTTGTACATGCTACATCCGATAATATAGTATTCGACCCTAAATTTAGACTCGTTAAATTGTTATAAGAACACTCTAAACTCTGTAATGCAGTATTTTGGCTCAGTTCTAAACTTGTTAAATTGTTAAAAGAACATGTCAAATCCTGTAATAGTATATTTTGATTAAGATTAAGGCTGTTTAATCCAGTGCTTGAACAACCTAAAGTAAGTAATGCGGTATTCACTGTAACATCTAGATTAGTTAAAGGATTATTGGAACATATAAATGTACCCAACAATAAATTTTGGTTCAGGTTAAAACTAGATATTTGATTATTATCACAACTTAATGACAGTAAGTTGGTATTTAGAGTAACATCTAAACTAGACAATGAATTTGAACTGCATTTTAATATCTGTAGGGCTGTATTGCTGGACACATTTAAAGTGGTTAGAAAGTTATCTGAACAGACTAAAAATATTAACGAAGTAAAAGCCTCAATCCCAGTTAAATCAGTAATACCAAGACTTTCAACATTCAAAAAAGTAACAGCTTGTGCATCACTATTTAAAATATCACCTGTCATTCCATTTGTGTCCTTTCCCTGATTAACTAATTCTTGTTCAAAAATTGCATCTGGAATTGCTGTAGTTTGAGATAAAGCTAAAGAGCTAATTAATAGCAATAATAAGAAAAGTAATTTTGTTTTCATGAGTAATTATTTAATTTATAAAATTTAAAACATGAGTGAAGTTTAGTATTTTTGGTTTGTTTGAAGCAAAATAAAGATAAATACCAAGTATCTGTTAGACTCCGAAATTTTGTCATTTACAAAAATTCGGAGTCATTTAATTGTAAGTAGTGTGTGAAATTAAAGAAAATGAGAAGCGAAGTTGATTTAACGAATTATGCAATCTTCATTTCTCTTTGATACGCTAAAGGTGTTTTGCCAGTTACTTTTTTAAATACATAAAAAAAGGTAGATTTAGAATTGAAACCTGCTTCAAGTCCAATGGCAACAATGGTATATCTGGAAAACTCTGGATTTTCTAAATAAGCTTTAGCTTCTTCTATACGATGCCTATTAAGGTAATCGGTAAAGCTAATTTCTAATTCAGCATTAATAATTCGCGATAAATAGCTAGAGCTCAATTGTAAATATTTGGCAACACTTTCAAGAGTAAGACTTGAATCTAAATATAATTTATCATGCAAAAGTAAATTTTCGAGAGCTGTTATATGCTCATTTTTTACAGGAGGAATAATAGATTGCTTTTTAGTTTCTGAGTAGTAATTTCGTATTTTTTTGCGCTCTGAAATGATTCCAAAGTTGTAAATACCAATATGTCCCAACCAATAAATCGTGGCTGCTATACTAACCCATAAAATATAAAAGGGTGCAACCATCTCAGGATAATAAAGCATTCTATACATTACGTATGTCCACAGAATAGTTAAAGAAAACATTAAAAACAGGATGGTTTTTAACCAATTTAAATTAGTGCGAATAATGTTTATTTTAAAATCTTTGTTTTGCTTATCATAAATAAAAACCTTTTTTATTAAAACTAATAATATGACAATGCTTAATAGTAATGCAAAAATCTCATGGAAGTTTGGAATATCTTTGAAAAAGTTATAAAACGAATCGTTTTTATAATCTGTTACAAAAGCAATTCTATATACAATGGTTAATAATAAAAACACTAAAAAAGGGAGAAATAGTAATTTTTCCACCAAGATTATTTTTTTTGAAGGATTCAAAAATAGTACCACATAAAAATATAGTAGAGGACCAATTAATGATGCCCAAGGCAAATACACAAAATTGTACATTTTATTAAGTGATATTACACCAATATCAGGCAAAAGAAATTGTAAATTACCCAAAGAGTAAGCCAAAATTATAGCTAACAAAAAGAGTGTGCTTTTGACTCTAAATTTTTTAGTAAAAAGAACTACGGCAGCAAAAATAAAGCCTTGAATGATTCCTGCAAGGATAAGGCTGTTAAAAATATTAAAATTCATTAGTACATAATATTCTTTTAAAAGTAAGGAGATTTATTTTAATTCAACCATATTTGGCTAATCTATTCTTTTGAAAAAAAAGTTATATTTGAACTCAGATGAAGCTTACTATAACCTCTAGACCTTTTCAACTTCCACTAAAACATCCGTTTACTACGTCAAGATATACAGTTACTATACAAAACACTGTAATTGTCTCAATATCAGATGGAAAGTTTACAGGATATGGTGAAGCCACGGTAAATCCGTATTATAATAGTACAGTTGAAAAATTACAAACTTCAGTTGAAAGCGTAAAGGTAATAATTGAAAACGCTCATGGTATTCTGCCAGAACAATTATGGCAGTTACTGGCACCAAAATTAAAAGAGGATTACTTTGCTTTGTGTGCCATAGATTGTGCCTATTGGGACTTATATGCTAAGTGTAAAACCAAAACCTTGCGAAGTTTTTGGAGTAATAATAAAATGTCTATTCCGCAAAGTAATTATACCATTGGTATTGATGCTATCGAAAAAATGAAGCAAAAAATTATAGAAACTCCGTGGCCTATTTATAAGATTAAATTAGGAACAAGCCATGATGTAGCCATTGTTTTAGAACTTCGAAAAATTACAAATGCAATTTTTAGAATTGACGCTAACTGCTCATGGACTGTTGAAGAAACCTTGCAAAATGCTGTTAATTTAAAAGAACTTGGTGTAGAGTTTATTGAGCAACCGCTTAAGGCTAATGATTGGGAAGGGATGAAAATTCTAAAGCAAGAATCTGAGCTTCCAATTATAGCAGATGAAAGTTGCCAGCGTTTTGAAGATGTTGAACCCTGTGCTGAGGTGTTTCATGGCATAAATATAAAGCTTATGAAATGCGGAGGTCTTACTCCCGCTTTTAAAATGATAGAAAAGGCGAGGCAACTTAATATAAAAGTGATGGCTGGATGTATGACGGAATCATCAATCGGAATTTCTATTTTGGCGCAAATTGCAACACTTTTGGATTATATAGATGCAGATGGAGCAATGTTGTTAAAAAATGATATTGCTGAAGGTGTATATTTGGTTAATGGTAATATCATTTTTAGTTCAAAAAATGGTTCTGGAGTAGAATATAAAAGCTTTAATAAAGTTGAATAAAAGGTTGTAAGAAGTTTATTTAATTTTCTAGTTTTTTAATTTAAATTTATTAGTAGAAATCCATTTTAAGATATGTTTTAAGCGTTTTAAGCCACTTTTTATTAATTAACAAATGTTAATAATTATTGAGTTTAGAGAACCAAAACCTTTTAAATAGCATCTCTTTTTTGTATCTTTGATGGTATCGTAAAATGATGCATTAGCGTCATTTTTTTTATGAAAATAATTCAGAAATTAAAGAAATAAAATATGAGCGAAAAGCAACAAAAAGGAAATTACGGAGCCGATAGTATTCAAGCGTTAGAAGGCATGGAACATGTACGCATGCGTCCATCAATGTATATTGGAGATGTTGGTACTAGAGGATTACACCATTTGGTATATGAAGTTGTAGATAATTCTATTGATGAGGCAATGGCAGGACATTGTGATCGTATTGATGTCATTATTAATGAAGACAATTCCATAACTACCGAAGATAATGGTCGTGGTATTCCAGTCGATTTGCACAAAAAAGAAGGCGTTTCTGCATTAGAAGTGGTAATGACGAAGATTGGTGCAGGAGGTAAATTTGACAAAGATTCTTATAAGGTCTCTGGAGGACTTCATGGTGTTGGTGTTAGTGTAGTTAATGCTTTGTCTCAACATTTAAAGGCCATAGTATATAGAGATGGTAAAATCTGGGAGCAAGAATACGAAAAAGGTAAAGTCATGTATCCTGTCAAAGCTGTTGGTGAATCAGATAAAAAAGGAACTGTAGTTACATTTAAGCCAGATGCAACTATTTTTCAATTAACATTAGAGTATAGTTATGATACTTTGGCAAGCCGTTTGCGTGAATTGTCGTATCTAAACAAAGGGATTACAATTACCATTACAGATAAACGACAAAAAAATGATAAAGGAGAGTTTGAAAATGAATTATTTTATTCAGATGAAGGACTTCCAGAATTTATAAAATACTTAGATGCAACTCGTGATCCTTTAATGAAAGATGTCATTGCTTTTGAAGGTGAAAAAAATGGAGTGCCTGTTGAGGTTGCTATGATTTATAATACCTCATATGCTGAAAATTTACACTCTTATGTAAATAATATTAATACACATGAAGGAGGAACACACCTTTCAGGATTTAGACGTGGCTTAACGCACACATTAAAAAAGTTTGCCGATAATTCTGGCATGTTAGATAAATTGAAGTTTGATATTGCAGGAGATGATTTCCGAGAAGGCTTAACGGCAATTATTTCAGTAAAAGTTGCTGAACCTCAGTTTGAAGGGCAAACCAAAACAAAACTCGGAAATAGAGAAGTGTCAGCATCAGTAAGTCAAGCAGTTTCCGAGATGCTAACGGATTATTTAGAAGAACATCCAGATGATGCTAAGACCATAGTTCAAAAAGTGATTTTAGCAGCTCAAGCGCGTCATGCTGCACAGAAAGCTCGTGAAATGGTACAGCGTAAAACAGTCATGAGTATTGGTGGTTTACCAGGGAAACTAAGTGACTGCTCAGAGCAAGATCCTGCAAAATGTGAAGTGTTCCTTGTTGAGGGAGATTCGGCAGGAGGAACAGCAAAGCAGGGTCGTGATAGAGCTTTTCAAGCAATTTTACCATTAAGAGGAAAAATTCTTAATGTTGAAAAAGCAATGCAGCATAAAGTGTTTGAAAACGAAGAAATCAAAAATATTTTCACTGCACTTGGTGTAACTATTGGTACCGAAGAAGATAGTAAAGCTCTTAACTTATCAAAATTGCGTTACCATAAAGTAGTGATTATGTGTGATGCTGATATTGATGGTAGTCATATAGCTACATTAATTTTAACGTTTTTCTTTAGATATATGAAAGAGCTTATAGAAAATGGGCATATTTATATTGCAACACCACCACTATATTTGGTTAAGAGAGGTGCTAAGAAACAATATGCTTGGAGTGATAATGAGCGTGATGAAATTGTTGCTAATTTTGGAGATGGTTCTAAAATACAACGCTATAAAGGGCTTGGGGAAATGAATGCGTCTCAACTTTGGGATACAACCATGAATCCTGACTTTAGAACATTACGTCAAGTTAATATTGAAAATGGGAGTGAAGCCGATAGAATATTTTCAATGTTGATGGGTGATGATGTACCACCACGTAGAGAGTTTATTGAAAAGAATGCTATTTATGCTAATATAGACGCTTAAATAGAATTTTATAATTTTAAAAAACGACAATACTATAATTGTATGGTATTGTCGTTTTTACATGACTGAAATTCAATAAATAATCGATAAAACGTAAATAATCATCGATTAATGGTAGTTTTTTGAAATCTTTTTTTTATGTTTGCTATACCCAAATTTACAAGACTATGAAAAAGGTTACATTTCTGCTATCGCTTTTTTTAGCGACTCAAGTGGCAAAAGCTCAAGAGTTAGAGAGTATTTTACTATCGGCTCAAAATGATGCAAACAAATTAACAGAAGCTTACATACAACCGGCAATGAAAGGTTTAATTTATGGAATGAACAGTGGTTGGTATCATACTGCTAAAGTTCATAAAAAATTAGGCTTTGATGTTTCAATTGGTTTTAATTTATCTTTTGTACCTACTAAAGATGAAATTTTCAATTTCGCCGATTTAGGCTTAACTAGTATAACATCTACATCTACTACTAGTCCTACGATAATGGGCTCAGGTGATGGAGCCCCAATGAATGTGTCTACAAATGCTATGGTTGGAGGTGTTAGTCAAAATGTAAGTGCTTCTTTCGAAATGCCTTCTGGTATTCAAGGAGATCTACCTCTAAGCGCAGTTCCAACACCAGCAATTCAACTAAGCTTAGGATTACCTTACAAATTTGATGTTATGTTGCGTGCAGTTCCTGAAGTAGGGGATGATGATGTAAAAGGTAAACTTTTAGGAATAGGACTTAAAAAAGAAATTACAAATGCTCTAGGAGCATTAGATAGACTACCATTACATGTGTCTGTACTGGCTGCTTATACATCAATGGATGTTAATTACAACATGAACGAGCAAACTTTTTCTGGACAAAATCAAAGTGCCGAATTTAGTTTAAAATCATATACAGTTCAAGCAATAGCATCTTTAAATTTTCCTATTATTAATGTTTATGGAGGATTAGGTTTTAGTGGTGGAAATTCAACATTAAAAATGTTGGGAACTTATGATTTAGAATATACAATTCAAGGTGGTCCTTTAGATGGACAACAAGCAGTAAGTTCTATACAAAATCCACTTGATTTAGATTTTGATGCAAGCGGGTTTAGAGCCACATTAGGAGCAAGATTAAGCCTTGGATTTTTTAAAATATTTGCGGATTATACGATGCAAGAATACAATACCGCTTCTGCAGGAATTGCTTTTAGCTTTAGATAGTTAACCAATAATTATAAACCTTTAGAAAGCGCAAGATTTAATCTTGCGCTTTCTTTATTTAGACCATATTTATTCTTAATTTTGGGGTCTTAAAAAATCAACTCAATAAATAAAAAATATAAAAAGAAATGAAAGTAACAGTAGTAGGAGCAGGAGCTGTAGGAGCAAGTTGTGCAGAGTATATAGCTATAAAAAATTTTGCTTCAGAGGTTGTTATATTAGACATTAAAGAAGGCTATGCCGAAGGGAAAGCTATGGATTTAATGCAAACAGCTTCACTTAATGGTTTTGATACCCAAATCACAGGAACAACGAGTGATTATTCTAAAACAGCAAATAGTGATATTTGTGTAATTACATCTGGTATTCCCCGTAAACCTGGAATGACTCGTGAAGAGTTAATTGGTATTAATGCAGGTATTGTAAAAACAGTATCTTCAAGCTTATTAGAGCACTCTTCAAATACAATTATTATTGTAGTAAGTAATCCAATGGATACGATGACCTACTTGGTACATAAAACTACAGGATTGCCAAAAAACAGGATTATTGGAATGGGAGGTGCTTTAGATTCTGCTCGTTTTAAATATAGATTAGCTGAAGCTCTAGAAGCTCCTATTAGTGATGTAGATGGAATGGTAATTGGAGGACATAGCGATAAAGGTATGGTGCCTTTAACATCTCATGCTACTAGAAATAGTTTAAAAGTATCTGAATTTTTATCAGAAGAACGTTTAAACAAAGTTAAAGAAGATACTAAAGTAGGCGGAGCTACACTTACTAAATTATTAGGAACTTCTGCTTGGTATGCTCCTGGAGCTGCAGTAAGTGGCTTAGTACAAGCTATTGCTTGTGACCAAAAAAAAATGTTCCCATGTTCTACATTATTAGATGGAGAATATGGCTTAAACGATTTATGTATCGGCGTGCCTGTTATTCTTGGTAAAAACGGTATTGAAAGTATTGTAGAAATAGAACTATGTGCTGCTGAAAAAGCACACATGCAAGAAAGTGCAGAAGGTGTTAAAAAAACAAATGGTTTATTAGAGTTATAAAAGCCTTGCTTTAAATAAAAAAACCAGCCATATGGCTGGTTTTTTTATTTAATATATTGTTAGGAATTATGATAATCCAGAAATAACACCATTATTATTTATGGACATACCTTCTGAAGCAGGAGTAGCAGGCAGCCCAGGCATACGCATCATTTTTCCAAGTATAGGAATTATAAATTGCGCGCCAGCAGCAATCTCAACCTCTCTAACAGTAATTTTAAACCCCGTTGGTCTTCCAATTAATTTATCATCATCT
>CAYQME010000062.1:0-13905 GCA_964418645.1 uncultured Flavobacteriaceae bacterium | reverse complement strand
CTCTAATTGGTTTTACATCAATTTGTGAACCTGGTAAGAATGCTTCAATTCCAAATACATCTACTATCATTCCTCCTTTAGTTCTGCATTTCACAAAACCATTTACAATTTCTCCCGTATCATGAGCAGAATTAACACGATCCCAAGCCTTGATTACTCTGGCTTTTCTGTGTGATAATACTAATTGTCCTGTTGCATCTTCACGTACATCAATTAATACCTCTACTTTATCACCAACTTTTAAATCCGGATTGTAGCGAAATTCGTTTAATGAGATTACACCTTCAGATTTTGCATTAATATCAATTATTGCATCACGATCTGTAATATGAATTACTTCTCCTTCAACAACCTCATCATCAAGGGTATCCACAAAATTTTCTGCTACTAATTTTTCGAACTCTTCTAAGGTCTTATCTTCAACAGGGTCAATTCCTTCTTCGTAATTGTGCCAATTAAAGTCTTTTAAAAATTGCTCTGGATCTACTTGAGTTTCAACTTCTTTTTTAGGAGTTTCTGTAGCCTCTTTAGTTTCTTTTGTTTCAGTTGCTACTGGAGTTTCAACTTCTTTTTTTGGAGTTTCAGTTGTTTCTTGTACTTCGGTTGTTACTGAGGCCTCTACTGAAGTTTCAACTGCTTCTGCTTTTTTTTCTTTTTTTTCAGCCATTGCTGATTAAAATTTGTATTCTGTATGTCGTCGGAAGAATTAAGCGTGTCACACACAGAAGTGTTATAAAATGTTTTTTTATTCCTTTTATCTCTCCGATAATTCGCTAAAAGGAGTGCAAAAGTAAAGATATAAAATGGAATTCCCTAATTTTATTTAAATAAGAAGATGATAGTTATTTCTGGTTTTCTAGTACATTTTTTACGAATTGCATTATTTTAGTAAACTGTGCTTCCAAGCTAAGCTCAGAGTTATCAATTTCAATTGTATCTGCAGCTTTTATTAAAGGAGAATCTTTTCTTGTAGAATCTATATGATCTCTAGATTTAATATTATGAAGTACATCGTAGTAATCTACTATGTTTCCTCTTTCTTGAAGCTCTTTAAAGCGTCGTTTTGCTCTGGTTTCTGCAGAAGCAGTTATAAAAAATTTTAAGTCTGCATTAGGAAAAACAACAGTGCCAATATCACGACCATCCATAACTATACCTCCTTGTTTACTCATGTTTTGCTGTTGTTCAACTAATTTACGTCTAACTTCAGATACAGCAGAAACTTGGCTAACAAAATGTGAAACTTCCAAAGTACGAATCTCTTTTTCAACATTTTTGCCATTTAAATACATCTCTGAAAAACCTAATGATGTATTAAACTTAAAACTTAATTTGATGCAATTTAATTGAGATATTAAATCGCTTATTTTAAATTCACTTTGTGAAATGTAGCCGTTTTGCATAGCATACAATGTTACAGCTCTATACATTGCACCAGTATCTACATAAACATACCCTAATTGTAGTGCCAATTGCTTTGCAATAGTGCTTTTTCCTGTGGATGAAAATCCGTCTATAGCTATAATAATTTTTTGCATTATTGTAAATCTATTTGTAAACCAAAAAAGCTAGCATTAGAAGCGCTTGTATATCTAGCATGTGAATAACTAAACCTCATTTTATTCATTTTTATTCCTACTCCAAAAGATAATCCTGAAAAATTTCTCTGATCTACGATTCGCAATTCTTCAGCTCTTCTAAAATTATAGCCTAATCTAATACTAAATCCTCTTTCTGGAAACAATTCTGCACCTAAAATTAAATGACGCATAGCATTATTTAAAAAACCTACTTTCTCTAGGGTTTGATTTCCATTCAAATCGCTTACAACACGAGCAGGATTTGGTCTTCCAATTGGCCATTTTTGTAAATTCTCGAATGTAACATGCCAACGCAAAGGAATATGTTCGAGTGTTTGAGACATCCCAAAATCAATCTCAAAAGGTAAAGGTTCATTTAAACCTGCATAGGTTGTTATTTGTGAACCTAAGTTTCTCACTGCAATAGCTGCATTAAAGTCTAAATTTTTATTTATATATATTAAGCCAAAATCGGCAGCAGCTCCTAAAGATGTATATTGTTCTAATTTTGAAGTGATGACCTTTAAATTTGCTCCAAAATAAAAATCGGAATATCCTATTTGCATTGCGTAACCAACCGATAAAGCGGTTTCATTTCCGGTAAAAGATCCTGTAGAAATACCATTTTCATCATAACCATCAAAACTACCATAATTTATATAAGTTACTCCAGCAAATAAAGTTTGGGTGCGTCTATCCCAAGTATAAGCATAGGCAGCAGTTCCGTAACCAATACCTCCCAAATAACTCGTGTAATTTAGTGCCAATTGATTGTCCATCTCTACATTGATAGTTGCTGGATTATAAAGGGCTTGGGTAACATCATAATCAACATTAGTAATCACTTTCCCACCTAAAGCAGCTTGACGCGGAGAGGACACTAAGTTTAAAAATTGATAGGTTGCTTCACCTCCAACTTGTGAAAACGATAGTGTAAAAAAAAATAAAAAGAATAAAGTAGTAATCTTCCTTATCATAAAGTCGCAAAGTAACTAAATCTATCTTAAAACGATTGTATGAATAATTTATTTTTAAATCATTAAAAAAACCTCGATTTTATCGAGGTTTTGCATTATAGTTTTTTTGCGTTTTTCACCTTTTGTTTTGTAATAGCAATTTCTATAACTTCACTCATATCGGTCACATAATGAAACGTTAATCCCTTAAGGTATTCGTCTTTAATTTCTTCAATATCACTTTTGTTTTCTTTACAAAGTAAAATTTCTTTAATTCTTGCACGTTTAGCTGCCAGAATTTTTTCTTTTATGCCTCCTACTGGAAGTACTTTTCCGCGAAGTGTAATTTCTCCAGTCATTGCCAAACTTTTCTTTACTTTACGCTGTGTAAATAATGATACTAACGAGGTAAGCATTGTTACACCTGCACTTGGACCGTCTTTTGGCGTTGCACCTTCTGGAACATGTATATGTACATTATATTTATCAAAAACTTTTGGGTCGATTCCAAACGTATCTGCATTTGCCTTAATGTACTCCATAGCAATGGTAGCTGATTCCTTCATTACTTTTCCTAAATTTCCAGTAATGGTTAAACTTCCTTTGCCTTTAGATAAAATAGATTCTATAAATAAGATGTCTCCTCCTACTCGAGTCCAAGCTAATCCTGTTACAACACCAGCAACGTTATTATTTTCGTATTTATCGCGTTCTAATTTAGGACTACCAAGCACTTCTATAATATCATCGTTAGTAACCTTTATATTATAGGTTTCTTCCATGGCAATATTTTTAGCTGCATGTCGCACCATTTTAGCAATTTGTTTTTCTAAACCACGAACTCCAGATTCTCTAGTATAACCCTCTACAATTTTCTCCATTTGTGGTTTGGCAATCTTTAAATGTTTATCAGTCAAGCCATGTTCTTTTAATTGTTTAGGTAATAAATGTCGCTTACCTATTTCAACTTTTTCCTCAATAGTATAACCTGAAACATTAATAATTTCCATTCGGTCAAGAAGTGCTGGTTGAATTGGCGCTAAACTGTTAGAGGTTGCGATAAACATTACTTTAGACAAATCGTATCCCATCTCTAAGAAATTATCGTAAAAAGCAGAATTTTGTTCAGGGTCTAAAACTTCTAACATTGCTGATGATGGATCGCCTTGATGAGAGTTTGATAATTTATCAATTTCATCCAAAACAAAAACAGGATTTGATGTTCCTGCTTTTTTCAAGCTTTGCAATATGCGTCCTGGCATTGCGCCAATATATGTTTTTCGGTGTCCTCTAATTTCTGCTTCATCACGCAAACCTCCTAGTGACATACGTACATACTCTCTTCCTAAGGCCTCAGCAATAGATTTTCCAAGTGATGTTTTACCAACTCCTGGAGGTCCATACAAGCACAAAATAGGCGATTTCATATCATTACGAAGCTTAAGAACTGCTAAATGCTCAATAATTCGTTTTTTAACATCATCTAAACCATAATGATCTCGATCTAATATTTTTTTAGCACGCTTAAGGTTAAAATTATCTTTACTAAATTCATCCCAAGGAAGGTCTAGAAACAAGTCTAAATAATTACGCTGAATAGAATACTCAGCCACTTGAGGGTTCATGCGTTGCATTTTCCCAATCTCTTTATCAAAATGCTTAGCAACATCTTCATTCCAATGTTTTTCTGCTGCTCTTGCCTTCATCTCTTCAACTTCTTCTTCGTAACTCACTCCTCCAAGCTCCTCTTGAATAGTTTTCATTTGTTGGTGTAAAAAATATTCACGTTGCTGCTGATTTAAATCACTTTGTACTTTAGACTGAATATCGTTTTTAAGCGCTAACTTCTGAAACTCAACATTCATATACTTCAGCGTTGCTAAAGCACGTTCTTGCAAATCATTCGTTTCTAAAAGCACTTGCTTTTCTTCAACAGAAAGATTCATGTTTGAAGACACAAAATTTATTAAAAATGAGTTACTTTCAATATTTTTAATTGCAAATGATGCTTCACTAGGAATATTTGGACTTTCCTTAATAATTTGTAATGCTAAATCTTTAATAGATTCAATTATTGCGGAAAACTCTTCATTAGGCACTTCAGGAGTAGTTTCAGGAACTTCTCGCACAGTTGCATTCATATAAGGCTCTTCCGTAATAACTTCGGCCACCTTAAATCGTTTTTTTCCTTGTATAATAACTGTGGTATTCCCATCAGGCATCTTTAACACACGTAAAATACGTGCAACTGTTCCTGTACTATGTATATCTTTCGCTTTAGGATCCTCAATAGTTTCATCTTTTTGGGAAACTACTCCAACTACCTTGCTTCCTTTATTTGCATCGTCAATAAGTTTTATAGACTTATCCCTTCCAGCTGTAATAGGTATTACTACTCCAGGAAATAAAACGGTATTTCGCAATGATAATATAGGTAGTGTTTCGGGTAAAGATTCACTGTTTATTTCTATCTCGTCTTCAGAGGTCATTAGTGGTATTAACTCTGCATTTTCATCAAACTCCTGAAATGACAAACTGTCAAGACTTGTAAATTTAGATTTAGCCATACTTTTTTTAAGTCATTCTGTCATAATAACAGAACTATTATATTTTTATTTTTATTTAAAAACTAAAATTTCTGTGTAAAAACAAGTAACTTAGAGGGTTTTCATTGTTTTTATCAACTCCTTAAGTTCAATTGTTATGCCAATGTATTATTGGTTTTATTAAAAAAAAACAAACTTTTTTACTTTAAACTGTAACAGTCATTTATTATTTTACTCTTTCATATAAACAAATTGTTTTTTGACGCTTACCAACCACAATATAGAGCAGCTCATAAAGCTTTGCAAAACTAGTAACCAATTTGCACAATTGGAAATTTACAATCGGTTTTATAAGGCTATGTATAATACGGCATACAGAATTGTAAAAGATAGTTATGAAGCCGAAGATATTATGCAAGACTCATTTTTAACAGCATTTACAAAGTTGGAGAGTCTTAAAGATGCAGAAACCTTTGGTTCATGGTTAAAACGAATTGTAATTAACAACAGTATTTATCATTATAAAAAAAATGCTAAATACAACGAAGTTCCTTTAGACGATGTGTTATATAAAATTGAAGATCAAGGTGGCATCTCTAGCGATTATGAGTTAACAAATTTAAAAGCTAGACAAGTATTGGAAACTATGAAATCTCTTAAAGACAGTTATCGCATCTCGCTAACATTACATCTTGTTGAAGGATATGATTATGAAGAAATAAGTGAAATAATGAATATAACTTATGCTAATTGCAGAACCACAATTTCTCGTGCCAAAGAAAATTTGAGACAAAAATTACAGCTTATTGCTGAGCACTAAAACTTTAGATTATGAACAAAGATAATTTAAATACAATGCTTGAAAACATTAGAAAATACTTCGATTTTGAAGAGCCAAATGCTGGTCATAAAAAACGTTTCTTAGACAAGTTAAATATCCAGAATACTCTTGTTGAGAACAAGACAAGTTCTGTTAGAAAATTTTGGAGACCTTTAATTGGTGTTGCTGCATCAATAATATTGTTAATCTCAGTTTTTGCAGGCATTCAAAGAGAGAGTAATACTAGAGATCTTGCAAATATCTCTCCTGAAATGGCAAGCACAGAGGATTTCTTTTTGAATACCATTACTAGCGAACTTGAAAAATTAAACAGCGAAGACTCACCAGAGTATCAAGAACTAATTGTGGATGCTTTATTTCAAATTAAAATACTTGAAGAAAACTATGAGCAATTAAAATTAGATTTAAACGAAAGCGGCGATGATAAGCGTGTTATTTATGCTATGATCTCAAATTTTCAAAACAGAATAGACTTACTACAAAATGTAGTTGAACAAATAGATAATTTAAAACAACAAAAAACAGAACAAAATGAAAACAGCTCTACTTTATAAAGCAATATGTACATTTCTGCTAATTCCTGCCTTAGTAATTGGCGGCAATGGGGATAATTGGAAAGGAAAACATACCAAAGAAAAAAAGATTAATAAAGAATATACCGTAAACCCAGACGCTACTTTAAAAGTTGACAACAGTTATGGCAATATTGATATAGTAACTTGGAATGAAAACCGAATTGTTATTGAAGTTACCATAACAACTAATGGAAACAACGAAGAAAAAGTTCAAAAAAAGTTGGATGGAATTAATGTTGATTTTTCTGGATCTTCAAATTTAGTATCTGCAAAAACAAGATTTAATAAGAATAGATCCTGGTGGAATTGGGGAAATAATAATGTAAATATGAAAATTAACTACGTTATTAAAATGCCAATTACTAATAATGTTGATTTAAGCAATGACTACGGAAGTACCAACTTAGACACATTGGAAGGTCATGCTATTATTGATTGCGATTATGGCAAAATAACTACCAAAGAATTAATGGCTGATAATAACAGAATTACCTTTGATTATACTAACAACAGTTATTTTGAGTATATAAAAAGTGGAGAAATAAACGCAGACTATAGTGGTTTTACAGTTGGTAAAACTAATGATTTAAATATCGACGCCGATTACTCAAAGTCTGTTATAGAAATAGCCGAGGATGTATCTTATAATTGTGACTATGGTTCTTTAACAATTAATAAAGTGAACAATGTTACTGGAAATGGAGATTACTTAACAGCTCGTTTTGGTGATATCTATAAAAATGTAAACGTTGTAGGAGATTATGGCTCTCTAAAAATTGATAACATAACAGCCAACGCAAGAGATGTAACCATTGATTCGGACTATATGAGCATTACTATTGATTTTTCTTCAGGTTATGATTTTAACTTCGATTTAAGTTTAGAATATGCGTCTTTAAGAAATAAGGATGACTTTGAATTTACAAAGCAAATCATTAAATCTAGAGAGAAATATTATGCAGGTTACTACGGGCAAAACAACTCGGGAAATACTATAAAAATCAAATCTGAATACGGAAGTGTTACACTAAAGAAAAACTAAAAAAATAAATCAAAAAACAACAATTATGAAAAAATCAATATTATTATTAGCAGCAATCATGTTTGTATCTGTATCTCACGCACAATGGTGGGGTGGGAAAAAAGTAAAAGGGAATGGCAACATGACTACTGAAACTAGAACAACAGGAGATTATGATGGTATTAAATGTGCAGGATCAATGGATTATATTCTTGTTGCTGGTACAGAAGGTAAAATTAAGCTTGAAGGCGAAAAAAATCTATTAGAGTATATTATTACTGAGATTAAAGGCAACAACTTAATTATAAAAGTTGAAAAAAATATCAATTTAAGTCCAAGCTGGAATAAAACTATTAAGATTACAATTCCTTTTAAGGATATCTCTAGAGTATCGCTAGCAGGTTCTGGTGATTTATGGAATGAAGATACAATTACAGCAACTAACCTTGAAGTATCGTTGGCAGGGTCTGGCGATGTTGTTTTAAATGTGGAAGCATCCTCTGTCAAAGGAAGTTTAGCAGGTTCTGGCGACCTTACATTAAAAGGTAATACAAATAGCCTAACAGCTAAATTAGCAGGTTCGGGTGATATACATGGCTTTGGCTTACAATCTAACCACACTGTAGTTTCAATAGCAGGATCAGGTGATGCAGAGGTTGTTAGCAAAGAAAGTTTGAAAGCTCGTGTATCTGGATCAGGCGATATAGAATATAGAGGAAATCCTAGTAAAGAGGATACTAAAGTTGCAGGGTCTGGAAGCATCAGCAACTAAAGAATATAGAATTCATAAAACTAAAAAGCCACTCAATGAGTGGCTTTTTTCTTATATGCTTATAAAATCAATTTGCAAGTGCATTTTTAGGAACCCTAAACAACAAAATTACACCAGCAACAAAAAACGTTATCAAAAATAAAATGGAATATCTCATACTACCTGTTAGCTCAGCAATAAAACCATACATAAACATTCCTATAACAATTCCTATTTTTTCAGAAACATCATAAAAGCTAAAATATGAAGCTGTGTCCTCAGAAAACTCAGGGATTAATTTGCTATAAGTCGATCTGGATAATGCTTGAATACCACCCATGACTAATCCAACAAATCCTGCGGTAATATAAAACTGGATTGGAGTAGTTACAAAATAAGCATAGGCACAAATAGGAATCCAAGAAAACACAACTACAATCAACGTTTTAATGTTTCCATACTTTTCAGAACATTTAGCAGTATAATTTGCGCCTACAATAGCAATTAGCTGTATTAACAAAATACTAATAATCAATCCAGTGGTAGAGTCTTGAGTTCCCCAATCTAATTCTTCAACAGCAAAATAAGTAGCAGCAATCATAATAGTTTGAACTGCCATACTATACACAAAAAAGGCTGTCAAATAACGTCTTAGTACTTTATTACTTTTTAGTGTTTTCCATATTTTACGCAACTCATTATATCCATGAGCTAAAACTGATCTAGTAACCTTGTGCCCCTCATTAGTTCCAGTAGGCAAATATTTAAATGTATATTGAGCAAATAAAATCCACCAAACGCCAACCATAATAAAAGCAATACGCGTTGGTTCACCAGCATCAGTAAATCCAAACCAATCATACTTTAATATCATTACTAAGTTCACGATGAGTAAAATTACACTACCAACATATCCCAATGAAAATCCTTTAGCGCTAATTTTATCTTGTTGCTCTGGAAACGCAATATCTGGTAAATATGAATTATAAAAAACCAAACTTCCCCAAAAACCAATAAGAGCTAGCATATAGCACAGTAATCCAAATAATAAATTATCTAACGAAAACCAATATAATCCAATACAAGATAAGGCTCCTAAATAACAAAAGAATTTCATGAAATTCTCTTTATTCCCTACATAATCTGAAATTCCAGAAAGTATTGGCGACATAATTGAAACAACTAAAAAGCTAACTGCAGTAACATAACTTATTAAAGAGTCATTATTGAAATTATAACCTAAAAAGGAGACTATATCGCTAATTTTATGACCATCTGCATCTTTAATAATAGTCAGCGCTCCGTAAAATATTGGAAAAACTGCCGATGAAATTACTAAAGGATAAACAGAATTTGCCCAATCGTAAAATGCCCAAGCATTTAATAATTTTTTGCTCCCTTTCTCTAACTGGATCATTTGTAATAATTTAAATCATTTTTTTAACATTAATATTGTCATAAAAATGATTACTATTTCTCTGTTAACTACCCATTTTGGGTTGCCCTAAAATAAAAGCTGCTCTTTTTATGAGCAGCTTACTAAAGTAACCATTTTTATTTAAACGTAATTTATTTAATTTCTAAACGATGTCACTCCAAATTTTTTAGCTTCTGCCTTAGCTGTAGGTGCAAGTGCTGTTAAATTTTCTATACGTCTATCATTAGAAGGATGTGTGCTTAAAAATTCTGGAGGCGATTCTCCGCCAGTATTTGCCTTCATACGCTTCCAAAGTTGAGCTGCTTCATCTGGATTATAACCAGCTACAGCCATTAGTACTAGTCCAATTTTATCAGCTTCTGTTTCATGTGCTCTACTAAAAGGGAGCATCCCCAATACGTTAGAACCTATTCCATACGATTGGTTAAAAATATTACGAGACTGCTCATCTTTAATAGCTACATTTCCTGCAAAAGCAAATCCTGCCTGGAGATATGCTGCGCTCATACGCTGTTGTCCATGGTTAGCCAATGCATGTGCAACTTCGTGACCCATAATTGCAGCAACTCCAGTTTCACCTCCTGCTATAGGCAGAATTCCTGTATAGAAAACTACTTTTCCCCCTGGCATTGCCCAAGCATTTACAGTTTTATCGTTAACTAGATTGAAATCCCATTTATAATTATTTAAATATCCTTGTTTTCCATTAGCATCAAGCCAGCGCTCAGCAGCTACAGCGATTCGTTGTCCAACTCTAGTAATCATTTCTGCATCTGAAGTGCCTTTTACCACTTTATTTTCACTTAAAAACTGACTATACTGTTGAAATGCGGATGGAAACAATTGTGAATTGGGTACAAATGCCATTGTTTTCTTTCCTGTAAAAGGATTTGTAGCACATGAAAGAAAGAATAAAAGTGCTCCAAATATTATTATATTACTTTTAAATTTTTTCATGTTTATAATTTTTTATTCATTCGAAAATTACGAAAAATCATTTCTTTATTTTAAATAAACTTCAAAATGTTTTAACATGTTATTATTTAATTTTTATTACGACTATCATTTTAAATTGTTTAAATTTAAGCTATTATGAAAAAAATCATATTATGCATTAGTCTTGTTACCCTCTTTAATTGTAATTCTAATGCTCAAAAAGGTAAGACTACAGTTTATAAAATTACCAAAACTGATGTCGAATGGAAACTAGAACTAAATGATTTACAATATTATGTGCTTCGTGAAGCTGGTACCGAACGTCCTTTTTCCAGCCCATTAAATAAAAACTATAAAAAAGGTATTTACCATTGTGCGGCTTGCAATACACCATTATTTGAAAGTGAATACAAATTTGATTCTGGTACTGGTTGGCCAAGTTTTGATAGAGAGATTAAAGGCAATGTTGCTTTTGGTATTGATAACAACTTAGGCTATTCAAGAAATGAAGAACATTGTGCAACTTGTGGCGGTCATCTTGGGCACGTATTTGATGACGGTCCAAGAAAAACTACTGGAAAACGGCATTGTATTAATGGTGCTGCTTTAAAATTTATTCCAAAAAAAGATGAGTAATTACAACATACAGAAGACAGAAAGTGAGTGGAAAAAAGAACTCACTGATGAACAATATAAAATTTTAAGAGAAAAAGGCACAGAACGTCCTCACACGGGAAAACACAATCTAAACTTTGATGAAGGTACTTATAAATGTGCTGCATGCAATCAAAAGCTTTTTGAAAGCCATACCAAGTTTGATGCACATTGTGGCTGGCCAAGTTTTGATGAAGCAATTAAAGGAACTGTTACTAATGTATTAGATAAATCGCATGGAATGTTACGCACAGAAATTGTATGTGCCAAATGTGGTAGTCATTTAGGACATATATTTAATGATGGTCCAACTGAAACTGGACAACGTTATTGTGTTAATTCTGTTAGTTTAAATTTTGATAAAAATGAGTAGTTACTTAAACAGTATCAAAAAACAGTTTGGGTATTATAAACTTCTAGGTGATAAAACCTTTGAACAGTTAAATGATCAAGATATTCACTGGCAACTTAATGAAGATAGTAATAGTATCTCGATAATTGTTAAGCATATTGTTGGCAATATGTTGTCGCGTTGGACAAATTTTTTAACTGAAGATGGAGAGAAAAAATGGCGAGAACGAGATCAAGAGTTTGAAGATACATATCAAAATAAAGAAGCTCTTATTACAGATTGGGAAAAAGGGTGGCAATTCTTATTTGATGCAATACAAACTTTAACAGACCAAGATTTAGAACACATAATTTATATACGCAATCAAGGACACACAGTTACTGAGGCTATTAATAGGCAACTAACACATTACGCCTACCATATTGGACAAATTGTGCTTATTGGTAAAATGATTAAAGGTGAAAACTGGAAATCCTTATCTGTACCAAAAGGACAATCTTCAGCTTACAACAAAGAAAAATTTAGAAAAGATAAAGGGAGAAGACATTTTACAGATGATCTTTAATCCTCTAGTACTAATACCTAACAAAATAACATTAGAATTTGGGGTTTTAAAGTTGGAATTTCCTAAATTTGTAGCTTCAAAAAATGATATAAAATTATTCTTATGAGTAAATACGATATTATTGTTCTTGGTAGTGGTCCTGGAGGTTATGTTACTGCTATTAGAGCAGCACAATTAGGTTTTAAAACAGCTGTAGTTGAAAAAGAAAGCCTAGGTGGTGTATGTTTAAATTGGGGCTGTATTCCAACAAAGGCACTTTTAAAATCTGCTCAAGTATTTGAGTACCTTAAGCATGCCAACGATTACGGTTTATCTGTTAAAGATTATGACAAAGATTTTAATGCTGTAGTACAACGCAGTAGAAGTGTTGCTGATGGCATGAGTAAGGGTGTTCAGTTTTTATTGAAGAAAAACAAGATTGACGTCATTAATGGCTATGGCAAACTAAAAACAGGAAAAAAGATTGATGTTGATGGCACAGAATATAGTGCAGACCATATCATTATTGCAACCGGAGCACGTTCACGTGAAATACCAAGTTTGCCTCAAGACGGTAAAAAAGTAATTGGATACAGAGAAGCTATGACCTTACCAAAACAACCCAAAAAAATGATTGTTGTTGGGTCTGGAGCTATAGGTGTTGAATTTGCGTATTTTTATAATTCACTTGGTACAGAGGTTACTATCGTTGAATTTATGCCGAATGTAGTTCCTGTTGAAGATGAAGACGTCTCCAAACAACTCGCTCGCTCATTTAAAAAGAGTGGTATAAAAATTATGCTTTCAGCTGAAGTGACTAGTGTTGATACTTCTGGGAAAGCTGTAAAAGCTACTGTAAATACCAAAAAAGGCGAAGAAGTTCTAGAAGCAGATATTGTATTATCGGCAGTAGGTATAAAATCAAATGTTGAAAATATTGGATTGGAAGATGTTGGTATTGTTACAGATAGAGATAAAATTATAGTAAACGATTATTACCAAACTAATATCCCAGGGTATTATGCTATAGGAGATGTTACTCCTGGTCAAGCATTAGCACATGTAGCATCTGCTGAAGGTATTTTATGTGTAGAAAAAATTGCTGGACAACATGTAGAGGTATTAGACTATGGTAATATTCCAGGATGTACCTACTGCTCCCCAGAAATTGCATCTGTTGGCTTAACAGAACAACAAGCTAAAGACCAAGGCATAGATATTAAAGTTGGTAAATTCCCGTTTTCTGCTTCTGGAAAAGCAAGTGCGAGCGGAAACAAAGAGGGATTTGTAAAAGTTATTTTTGATGCTAGATATGGCGAATGGTTAGGTTGCCATATGATTGGTGCTGGAGTAACTGATATGATTGCTGAGGCTGTTTTAGGGCGTAAATTAGAAACTACAGGTCACGAAGTATTAAAAGCTGTGCATCCTCACCCAACTATGAGTGAGGCTGTAATGGAAGCAGTTGCCGATGCTTATGATGAAGTGATTCATCTTTAAAACGGAAGATTGGAGTTGGAAGACCGAAGTATAATAAAAAGGCGATTCAAAATGAGTCGTCTTTTTGTTTATAAAAAACTTTGAAGAGCTAACTCATACCCTTGCAAACCAAAACCAAGAATAACGCCTTTTGCATTTGGCGAAATATAAGATTGATGCCTGAACTCTTCTCTTGAAAATGTATTAGAAATATGCACTTCAACAACAGGTG
>CAYQME010000061.1:0-14382 GCA_964418645.1 uncultured Flavobacteriaceae bacterium | reverse complement strand
ATGCCTTTATTATTCTAGATAACATTAGAAAATCTAATAAAATATTTAAAAATTCAGGCGTTGTTGTTGAAGATTTAGGTGACGGCATTGTAAATGTAGAATTCCAGTCTAAAATGAATACCATTGGTGGCGACGTTCTTGCAGGATTAAATAAAGCTATTGATTTAGCTGAAAAAGATTTTGATGGATTGGTAGTTGGAAACCAAGCTGCAAACTTTTCGGTTGGTGCCAATATTGGTATGATTTTTATGATGGCTGTTGAACAGGAATACGACGAGCTTAATGGAGCAATTAAGTATTTTCAAGATACAATGATGCGTATGCGTTATTCCTCTATTCCAACAATTGCTGCTCCTCATGGAATGGCGCTTGGTGGTGGTTGTGAATTGTCTATGCATGCCGATAAAGTAGTTGCTGCTGCCGAAACTTATATAGGTTTGGTAGAATTTGGTGTTGGTGTAATTCCTGGTGGTGGAGGTTCCAAAGAAATGGCATTAAGAGCATCAGATACATTTAGAAAAGATGACGTAGAACTTAATGTTTTACAAGAATTCTTCCTAACTATAGGAATGGCAAAAGTTTCAACATCTGCCTACGAAGCCTTCGATTTAGGTATTCTTCAAAAAGGAAAAGATATTGTTGTAGTTAATAAGGATAGACAAATTGCAACAGCCAAAGCATATGCAAAACTGATGGCTCAACAAGGCTATACGCAACCCGTAAAACGCAAAGATGTAAAAGTACTTGGTAAGCAAGCACTTGGTATGTTTTTGGTAGGTACTGATTCTATGGAAGCCAGTAGGTTTATTAGTGAACACGACCATAAAATTGCTAATAAATTGGCTTACGTTATGGCAGGTGGCGACTTGTCTGAGCCAACTTTTGTTAGCGAACAATACTTACTAGATATAGAACGTGAAGCTTTCTTGAGTTTGTGTACAGAACGCAAAACTTTAGAACGCATACAGCACATGTTAAAAACGGGAAAACCACTTAGAAATTAGATGAGTTAGAATTTTAGATAGTTATATATCTAAAATGTCTAAAAATCTAATAATCAAAAAATCTAAACAAATGAAACAAGCATATATAGTAAAAGCATACAGAACAGCAGTTGGTAAAGCACCACGAGGTGTATTTCGCTTTAAAAGAACAGACGAATTAGCAGCAGAAACCATTCAATACATGATGAAAGAATTGCCAAACCTAGATAGAACTCGTATAGACGATGTTATAGTAGGTAATGCAATGCCAGAAGGGTCCCAAGGATTAAATATGGCAAGACTCATATCACTTATGGGATTAGATACTGTCGATGTTCCAGGAGTAACTGTAAATCGGTTTTGCTCTTCTGGATTAGAAACTATCGCCATGGCAACAGCCAAAATTCAAGCAGGAATGGCAGACTGTATTATTGCAGGTGGTGCTGAAAGTATGAGCGCCGTACCAATGACAGGATATAAACCTGAACTTAATTATGATTTGGCAACATCTGGTCATGAAGATTATTATTGGGGAATGGGAAACACAGCCGAAGCTGTTGCAAATCAGTTTAAAGTATCTCGAGAAGATCAAGATGAATTTGCTTTTAATTCTCATATGAAAGCATTAAAAGCACAAGCCGAAAATAGATTTCAAGATCAAATTGTACCCATTTCAGTAAATCAGATTTATGTAGATGAAAACGGAAAGAAAGCAACAAGATCCTACACTGTTACAAAAGATGAAGGTCCTAGAAAAGGGACTAGCAAAGAAGCTTTAGCAAAACTACGTGCTGTATTTGCAGCAGGTGGAAGTGTAACCGCTGGTAATTCTTCTCAAATGAGCGATGGTGCAGCTTTTGTAATGGTAATGAGTGAAGCAATGGTTAAAGAGCTAAACCTTGAACCCATAGCACGTCTAATAAATTATGCCGCAGCAGGTGTAGAACCTCGAATCATGGGCATTGGTCCTGTAAAAGCCATTCCAAAGGCATTAAAACAAGCTGGATTAAAACAAAATGACATATCACTTATAGAATTAAATGAAGCGTTTGCATCGCAATCATTGGCTGTAATGCGAGAACTAAATCTTAACCAAGATATTGTAAATGTCAATGGAGGTGCCATTGCACTTGGTCATCCATTAGGTTGTACTGGAGCAAAATTGTCGGTACAATTATTTGACGAAATGCGTAAACAAAATATGCAAGGTAAATATGGTATGGTAACTATGTGCGTAGGTACTGGACAAGGTGCCGCAGGAATATTTGAATTTTTAAATTAATGATAACCCAAACAACTATATAAAATATAAACAATGGAAACAACAGAAAAAGACATTTTGAGAGGTGGGCAATTCCTTGTAAAAGAAACCAAGAGTGAAGATATTTTCACTCCTGAAGATTTCTCTGAAGAACAACAAATGATGAAGGAAGTTGTCATTGAATTTGTAAATCGAGAAATATGGCCAAATAAAGCACGTTTTGAGCAAAAAGACTACGCCCTTACTGAGGAATGCATGCGTAAAGCAGGTGAACTTGGATTTTTAAGCGTCTCTGTACCTGAAGAATATGACGGTATGGGAATGGGCTTTGTAGATACCATGTTAGTATGCGATTATATTTCGGGAGCTACAGGATCATTTAGCACTGCTTTTGGTGCACATACAGGAATTGGTACTATGCCAATTACACTTTATGGAACCGAAGAACAAAAGAAAAAATACGTTCCAAAATTGGCGTCTGGAGAATGGTTTGGCTCTTATTGTTTAACCGAACCAAGTGCAGGAAGTGATGCTAACTCTGGAAAAACAAAAGCTGTTTTATCAGGTGATGGAAAATATTACAGTATTACAGGGCAAAAGATGTGGATTTCTAATGCAGGTTTTTGCAGTTTAATGATTGTATTTGCACGTATTGAAGACGATAAAAACATCACAGGCTTTATTGTTGAGTACGACAAAGACAATCCTAATGGAATTACCATGGGAGAAGAAGAACACAAATTAGGCATTCGTGCTTCTTCTACGCGTCAAGTATTTTTTAACGACACTAAAGTTCCTGTTGAAAATATGTTATCAACACGTGGTAACGGATTTAAAATAGCGATGAACGCTCTAAATGTTGGCCGCATAAAACTTGCGGCTGCTTGTTTAGATGCTCAACGTCGCGTAATTACTGAGTCTATTAAATATGCAAACGAGCGAGTACAATTCAACACACCAATAGCTAAGTTCGGAGCTATTCGTCAAAAAATTGCTGAAATGGCAACTAACTGTTGGGTAGGTGAAACGGCAAGCTATAGAGCCGCTAAAAATATTGAAGACCGCATTACATTACGTCAAAATAATGGAAAAGATACGCGTCAAGAAGCCGAATTAAAGGGTGTTGAAGAGTATGCTATTGAATGCTCCATATTAAAAGTCGCCGTTTCAGAGTATACTCAAAACTGTACTGATGAAGGTATCCAAATATTTGGAGGTATGGGATTCTCTGAGGATACGCCAATAGAATCTGCTTGGAGAGATGCGCGTATTGCTCGTATATATGAAGGCACCAATGAAATTAATCGCATGTTAAGTATTGGAATGCTTATTAAAAAAGCAATGAAAGGACATGTTGATTTATTAGGACCAGCAACCGCTGTGGCTAATGAACTAACGAGCATTCCTTCGTTTGATATGCCAGATTATTCAGAATTATTTTCAGAAGAGAAACATATTATAGCCAATCTTAAAAAATTGTTTTTAATGGTTTCAGGTGCTGCATTACAAAAATATGGAGAAAAAATAGAGAAACATCAACAATTAATGTTGGCAGCTTCAGATATATTAATCCAAATTTATATGGCAGAATCTGCAATTTTAAGAGCAGAGAAGATGGCTAAAAAAGAAGGAGAAGACAAAGTGAAAGAACAAATAGCCATGGCAAAATTAAATTTATTCCGTGCCATCGATGTTATAGAAACAGCTGGGAAACATTCCATAATTTCGTTTACGGAAGGTGACGAACAACGTATGATGCTCGTAGGTCTAAAACGCTACATCAAATATGTAAACATGCCAAATATTATTGAATTACGTAATATTATAGCTGATAAAGTAACTATTGAAAACAAATATTGTTTTTAGTAGAATTAGTTGGTTAGTTAGAAACGCTTCATATCCCGATTGCTATCTGGACGAAGCGTTTTTTTATTTTCAATCTTTTATAGTCTGATCTAGTAGCTTCTCAATAACATTGTTACTTAAATCTATATCTGGATATAAAGCATCAGGATCTATTACCACTTTAAGAATTTCAGTATCTGTATTTGCTTTGTAAACTATTGTATTACTACGCATCCAAACCTCTACTGGAATATGATAACGATATACTTTACCATTAATATCAGTTAGTGCCAAATTAACAGGCATTGGTACTTCTCCTTTATTTTCTAAATTAATAACAGCACCTTTTTTTGAATCTCCTTTAACATAACTTATATTAGTAACTCCCTGATCTATATTACCTGTTCCATAAAACCAGGCTTTCCAAAACCAATCTAAATTATCGCCAGCTGCACTTTCCATAGCATTGAAAAAGTCTATAGGTCGTGGATGTTTGAAAGCCCATTTTACAATATAATTTCTAAATGCAAAATCAAACCGTTCATGTCCTAATACAGATTCTCGTAACATAAATAAACCTATAGCTGGTTTTCGGTAGGCTGTCATTCCTAAATTATAAGTTTGAGCAACATCTGGTGGTGTATTTATTGATTCTCTTCTAGAATCGGTTAGTACCCCAACAAAGCGTCTAATATTATTCAATCTTGGAGGATACTTACCATAAGCTAAACCACTATAATAGTTAATAAATGTATTAAACCCTTCATCCATCCATGGATGCAATCGTTCATTACTTCCAACAACCATTGGGAACCAATTATGCCCAAACTCATGATCGGTTACGCCCCATAATCCAGCAGTTTTAGCTCTCCATCCGCAAAAAACAATTCCTGGATATTCCATTCCACCAACTATTCCTGCAACATTTGTTGCAACTGGATAAGTATATGAAAACCACATTTTCGAATTGTGCTCAATAGATTGTTTTACATATTCTGTAGATTTATTCCAACCATCATCAGTTGCGCTTTCCTTGGTATAAGCTGAAAGTGCCATTGCTGTTTTACCTTGAGGTAAATTAATTTTAGCGCCATCTAAAATAAAAGCTTTTGAAGCTGCCCAAGCAGCATCTCTTGTTTCATCTATCTTAAAATGCCAAGTCACGCTACCACTTTGAACTGGTCTGGTAACTTTAGTATCTCCAACCTCTTCTGGATTAATTACCATAACCGTTTCATCACTCTTTTGAGCCTTTTTGTAACGTCTAGCAATTTTTTTAGGAAAAACTTCGTCTATATTTAATAATGCTCCCGATCCCACAACAATTTGGTCAAAAGGAACTGTGATTTTAAAATCTATATTACCATAGTCTAAATAAAACTCGCCTGAACCTAAATAAGGCTCATTATTCCATCCTTTTACATCATCATAAACCGCCATTCTTGGATACCATTGCGCAATTTCATAAACCCATCCTTGTTCTTGTTTAATTCGACCCATTCTATCAGCACCATATTCTGGAACCCTAAAATTATAGCCTATTGTAATAGTTAATTTTCCACCTTTAGATTGCATTGCGTTATCCAGTCGTATTTGCATTCTTGTATCTGTAATAATAAATTTCGCTGTTTTACCATTTACTGCAACAGACATAATATTAAATCCTCCTTCTAAATCTCCACTAAAGCGTCCTCCAACTGCTCCAGTAATTGCAGCACCTCTAGAAGTAGGGTTAAATTTATTTTGATCTAATTGCAACCAAACGTAATCTAACTTATCCGGACTATTATTTGTATAATTAATTTCAACTTGTCCAGCTACTATATGATTGATATCATCCAAAGTAACAGCAATTTTATAATCCGATTCATTTTGCCAATATTTAGACGAAGGCTCTCCAGATTGTGTACGATATGGTGTCTGTACATTAGGAATACTTAGCGGGCTAAATATATCTGTATTACGTTTTACAAGATCATTTTGTGCGCTCATATTGTGTCCTAATAAGAAGCATAACACAACACTAATTTTAAAAAATTTCATAGGTATCTTATTTTAAAGTAGAAACAAATGTATCAATATAAATGAAAAGCTTAACACGGCTTTTAAAAAATATAAATGTAAATCCGATAATTTAACATTTCATTATATTAACTTAAAACGCATTGTAATAACTTATTGACTAACTTTAGTGCTTAAATTTTGAATATGCAACGTTATCTTTTATTTCTTTCATTTTTAGCTACGCTTTACAGTTTCTCACAACCTAATACAGATATTTTTTTATTTGATTTAAGTACCGAAAATGGAAACTTTGAGTTATCCAACATAAAAAACATTTCAAATAATGAAGGCTATGATAATCAGCCTTCCTTTTTAGATAACAATACTATTCTCTATGCTGGAACACGAAAAGGACAAACTGATATTGTAAAATACACAATTCCATACGATTCTAAAGTCTACATAAACCTTACTGAAGGTAGTGAATATTCACCTTTAAAAATTCCTAATCAAAAAGCTGTTTCTGCAATTCGCTTGGATGAAGATGGAGCTCAAAAACTATACAAATACAATTTAAGGAATGGTGAATCTGAAGTTTTAGTTGATGATGTTATTATCGGTTATCATGTTTGGTATAATGCAGATATTCTTGCATCTTCTGTTTTAGAAGATGGAAGTATGTCACTATACGTAACAAATTTTAAAGAGAAGGAAAACTACAAAATTGAAGCCAAAGTGGGGCGTTCACTTCACAAAATCCCTAATACAAATTTGGTAAGCTACATTTCGAAAGCAAATGACAGTTTATGGGACATTAAATCGTTTGATCCAATTTCATATAAAACTAAATCGATTGTAGCAACGCTTCCTAATTCTGATGATATGTGTTGGTTATCTCAAAGCACAATGCTAATGGGAAAAGGTGATAAACTCTATAAAAATAACAACGCTAAAGATTGGATTGAAGTTGCTTCTCTCGAAGAATATGATATATCTAACATTACACGTCTGGCAGTAAGTCCAGACGGAATAAAACTCGTTTTAGTTGGTGAAGGTGGAAAAGTTTCAGATTCAGAAGCTACAAATTCATCCAATAAAGAAACGGTTTCGTATGCTGAAAAAATTGTACAAATACAACTTGAAGCATATAATAACAGGGATATCGATGCCTTTATGGCGACTTATGCAAGTGACATTAAACTCTACGATTATCCAGAAAAATTAAAATCCGTAGGACAAAAATCTATACGAAAAAGTTATGATACATTCTTTAAAAACACACCAGATTTACATGCATATATAAAAAATCGAATCGTTATTGGAAACAAAGTGATTGACGAAGAGCAAGTAACCATTAACGGTAAAATTTATAATGCAGTCGCCATTTATGAAGTAGAAAATGGTATAATTAAAAAAGTAACATTCATCCAATAAATTAACTATACCAAACTATAATACAATGAAACATTTACTAACCACAACCCTACTCTTATTTGCAATAAGTAGCTTTTCTCAAACTGACCAAAAAATATATGATATTATTGATGATGTCTCAGCCGAACGCATTAAACAAGACGTCAAAACTTTAGTCGACTTTGGCACACGACATACGTTGAGCGATACACTTTCTGAAACGCGTGGTATTGGAGCAGCAAGACGCTGGATTAAATCTGAATTCGAAAACATCTCATCCAATTGTAGTGATTGTTTAAAGGTGTTTTATCAAAAAAATCTTATCCCAAAAGGAGATAATGCACGTATTGTCCATGATGTTTGGGTGGTTAACGTTGTCGCTATTCAACGTGGTACAAAATACCCAAATCGATATATCATTATGAGTGGTGATATTGATTCTCGTGTGTCTGATCCAACCGATTTCACTTCAACATCTCCAGGTGCTAACGATAATGCATCAGGAATGGCTGGAACAATTGAAGCTGCTAGAGTATTAAGTAAATATCAATTTGAGAGCAGTATTATTTATTTGGGTTTAGCAGGCGAAGAACAAGGACTTTATGGCGGTAAAGGGTTCGCTGAATATGCCAAAAATAATAGTTGGAATATTATTGGAATTATGAATAACGACATGATTGGAAACATTAAAGGTGTTGATGGTGTTATTGATAATAGAACTTTTAGAATTTTCTCCGAACCTGTGCCTCCAACTGAAACCGAACGTGAACGTAGAATGCGTCGTTTTTATGGTGGTGAAGTCGATGGAATATCCCGTCAGTTGGCGAGATATATTCATAAAAATGTAAAAACCTATATGCCTGAAATGAATCCTATGATGGTTTACCGTTTAGATCGTTTTGGTCGTGGTGGTCATCATCGTCCCTTTAACGATGCTGGTTATGCTGGAATTCGTATTATGGAGGCTCATGAAAATTACACACAACAACATCAAGATATTCGGGTAGAAAATGGTATTGCTTATGGCGACACCTTTGAACATGTGAATTTTGATTATGCTAAAAAGCTAACAGCTGTCAATGCCATTAATTTGGCAAGTTTAGCTTCTGCACCACCACCGCCAAAAAATCTGGCTATTGGTGGTATTGTAAAACCTGCTGCTAAATTTAAATGGGATAAAGTTGATGGTGCTGTTGGCTATAAAATCTATTGGAGAGATACTACATCTCCAACTTGGGATAATAGTCGGTATGTAGGAGATGTTTCCGAATTTACTTTAGACGGTATTGTCATTGATAATTTTTTCTTTGGTGTAGCTTCAGTTGGAAAAGATGGTTATGAAAGTCCTGTTGTGTTTCCAAACAAAACGTTTAGAGACTAAATACATTAATATTGTGCTATGAACTACCTAAAATTACTTTTTAGTTTTATCCTATTTTCTAGTGTTACTGTTTTTTCTCAAGAAAGTAGTTTTACACATCAAGATACATTGCGAGGTTCAATAACACCAGAACGAGAATGGTGGGATTTAACGTATTATCATCTTGATATATCTGTAAAACCAGATGATAAATTCATTAAAGGAAAAAATACGGTTCAATATAAGGTATTAGAAGTAAATAATGTTATGCAAATAGATTTGCAGCCACCTTTAATTATTACAAAAGTTATTCAGGATGGTCAAGAATTATCTGTTCGTCACGATGGTAAGGCGCATTTTATTACTTTAAAAAATCCTCAATCAATAGGAAGCATACAAAGTTTGGAAGTGTATTATGAAGGCAAACCTAAAGAAGCTGTTCGAGCTCCTTGGGATGGTGGATTTTCATGGAAAAAAGACACTAATGGCAATCATTTTGTAGCAACTTCGTGTCAAGGTTTAGGAGCCAGTGTTTGGTGGCCAAATAAAGACCACATGTACGATGAAGTAGATAGTATGCTTATTAGTGTAAATGTTCCTAAAAACTTAATGAATGTTTCTAATGGCAGACTGCGAAGTATTGAAGAACACGATGATGATACGACAACCTATAATTGGTTTGTCAATAATCCTATTAACAATTATGGTGTTAATGTAAATATTGGTGATTATGTTCATTTTTCTGAAGTATATCAAGGTGAAAAAGGAGATTTAGATATGGACTATTATGTGCTTAAAGATAATCTTGAAAAAGCTAAAAAACATTTTAGAGAAGCCCTTAAAATGATGAAAGCCTTTGAAAATTGGTTTGGTCCTTATCCGTTTTATGAAGATAGCTTTAAATTGGTTGAAGTTCCTTACTTAGGGATGGAGCATCAAAGTTCGGTAACTTATGGCAATAAATATCAAAACGGATATTTGGGGAGAGATTTGTCTGGTACAGGTTGGGGATTAAAGTTTGATTTTATCATTATTCATGAATCGGGACATGAATGGTTCGCCAATAATATCACCTACAAAGATGTTGCCGATATGTGGATACACGAAGGTTTTACTGCTTACTCCGAAAATTTATTCTTAGATTATTATTATGGGAAAGAAGCTTCTGCCGATTATGTTATAGGAACTCGTAAAAATATTCGTAATGACAAACCTATAATAGGCCCTTATAATGTAAATAAAGAAGGGTCTAGTGATATGTATTATAAAGGAGCCAATATGCTACATACATTGAGGCAACTAATTGAAGATGATAAAAAATGGCGACATATTTTACGTGGATTAAATAAAACGTTTTACCATCAAACTGTAACAACTCAAGACATTGAAGATTTTTTGTGCCAGCAAACAGGTATAGATTTAACTGCTTTTTTTAACCAGTATTTAAGAGACATCAGAATTCCAACATTAGAGTATAAAATTAAAAACAAGATTCTTAGTTATAGATGGATTGACATTGTTCATGATTTCGATATGCCAATACAAGTGATTATTGATGATAAAGAACAATGGATACAACCCACCAACAACTGGCAAACAAAAGCTGTAAGTTCTAATAAAACTACAATAGTTGCAAATCGAAATTTTTATATAAATACGCTAAAGCAATAGCAAAAATGGAAAAACCTGAGCTCTTTTTTCCTCGAGATGTGGAGTGGTATGATTGGTTACTACAAAATTATGACTCGTCAAATGGCGTCTTTTTAATCTTCTACAAACTAGAGTTAAAAGTGCCAACCATGCGTTGGGAAGATGCGGTTAAGGTTGCACTTTGTTTTGGTTGGATAGATTCTACTGTAAAAAGCTTGGGCAATGGAAAGCGTCGACAATACTTCTGCCCCAGACGACCAAAAAGCGTTTGGAGTGCTCTTAATAAAAAATATATTTTGCAGTTGCAAAAAGGCAACTTAATGCACGAAAGTGGTTTGTCTAAAATTAAAATCGCTAAAAAAGATGGTTCTTGGACAGCTTTAGATGATGTAGAAAATTTGATAATTCCAAAAGATTTAAAAGAAGCATTTAACAAAAACAAAATAGCTTATAAAAACTATGAAGCATTTTCCAAAGGATATCGAAAATCCTATTTGTATTGGCTTAACCAAGCCAAACGAGAAGCAACCAGACAAAACCGAATTGAAAAAATTATTGAGTTTTGTAAATTAAATAAAAAAACGCCTTAATTCATTAACATCTCATTAAGAAAATCATAGCCACTTTTCATTAACTTTAGTGCTTCGAATAACTAACCTAAAAACTCAAATGAAAAAAGTTATCTCTCTAGCAATGCTATTGTGCATTACGCTACTTTCTGCACAAGAATTATCAATGGATTTAGTAAAAAATATGAAACCTCGAAACATTGGTCCTGGTGGCATGTCTGGTCGTGTAACTGCCATCGATGTAGTTACCAGCAACCCAGATATTATGTATGTAGGTACAGCCTCAGGAGGTTTATGGAAATCGACTTCTGGAGGAATTAAATGGACTCCTATTTTTGAAAAAGAAGTTACTGCTTCTATTGGAGCTGTTGCGATTCAACAATCAAACCCAAGTGTAATTTGGGTTGGTACTGGCGAAGGAAACCCAAGAAATAGTTTAAATGGTGGTTACGGAATATATAAATCGCTTGACGGTGGAAAAAGCTGGACATCTATGGGACTGGAGAAAACCAGACACATTCATCGTGTCATTATCGATCCAACAAATCCAGACATTGTTTATGTAGCTGCTATTGGTTCGCCTTGGGGAGAACATCCTGAACGTGGTGTTTTTAAAACTACTGATGGCGGAAAAACATGGCACAAAATTTTGTTTGCAAATAATAAAACTGGTGCTGCCGATTTGGTGATGGATCCAACAAATCCTAATAAGCTCATTGCTGCTATGTGGGAACACAAACGTGACCCTTGGTTTTTTAAATCAGGTGGTAAAGGTTCAGGGTTACATATCACTTTTGATGGCGGAGAAACCTGGAAAAAACTAAGTGATGAAGGTGGTTTACCCAAAGGTAACTTAGGTAGAATAGGTATTGCTATTGCTGCAAACAAACCAAACATTGTATATGCTTTAATTGAAGCCAAAAAGAATGCCCTTTACAAAAGTGTGGATGGTGGTTTTAAATGGAAAAAAGTAAACGATAATTCTAGCGGAAGAGGCTCTGGTGGTATTGGCAATAGACCGTTTTATTATTCTGATATTCGCGTAGATCCAGAAAATGAAAATAGAATTTATTCGGTATTTACCTATGTAAATGTTAGTGAGGATGGTGGAAAAAACTTTTCACAACTCATGCCAGCATATGGCGTAAGCAATGGTGTGCATCCCGATCATCATGCGTGGTGGATTCATCCAACCAATGGTCAATTTATGATGGATGGTAATGATGGCGGAATGAACATTACTAAAGACGGTGGGAAAACATGGCGTTTTATAGGCAACTTACCTGTCGCGCAATTTTATCATATTGCAGTAGATAATGAATATCCTTATAATGTGTATGGAGGCATGCAAGATAATGGGTCTTGGAGAGGTCCTGCTTACGTGTGGCGAACACAAGGTATTCGTAATAGTTATTGGCAAGAAATAAGTTTTGGCGATGGGTTTGATGTGGTTCCAGATCGAGACGATTCTCGCTATGGATGGACTATGAGTCAACAAGGATTTGTAACTCGCTACGATTGGCAAACAGGTAATAACTATATTGTACGGCCAACTCATCCTGATGCTGATGTAAAACTTCGATTTAATTGGAATTCGGCCATTAATATTGACCCATTTAATAACAGTACTATTTACTTCGGAAGTCAATTTGTACACAAATCAACAGATAAAGGGTTAACTTGGAAAGTTATTTCTCCCGATTTAACGACCAACGATCCAGAAAAACAAAAACAAGATGAAAGTGGTGGCTTAAGTATGGATGCTACAGGTGCTGAAAATTATACTACTGTCATTGTAATTGAACCATCACCAATTGAAAAAGACATGCTTTGGGTTGGGACAGATGATGGTCGTGTTCAATACACACAAAACGGAGGAGCTAACTGGACAGATGTTTCAAAAAACATTAAAGGTTTACCAGCAGGTAGTTGGATTCCACAAATAAAAGCTTCAAATAAAAACAAAGGTGAAGCATTATTAGTTGCTAACGATTATAGACGCTTTAATTTTACTCCATATGCTTTCAGAACTAAAGATTATGGTAAAACTTGGAAACGTATTGTAGATAAAAATGATGTCGAAAGCTATGCGTTATCAATAATAGAAGATATAGAAGAACCAAACCTCATGTTTTTAGGCACTGATGATGGATTATATATTTCAGTAAATGCTGGAGAAAAATGGACTAAATGGACGGAAGGCTTTCCTACAGTTTCAGTAAAAGATTTAGTGATTCATCCTCGCGAAAATGATTTAGTTATTGGTACTTTTGGTCGTGCAGCTTGGGTTTTAGATGACATTAGACCTTTAAGAGCAATAGCAAAAAATAGTCAAATTCTAAATACTAAATTAGAATTATTCGAACCTCCAACTGCGTATCAAGCTGCTTATCAGGAAGCAACAGGAAGTCGTTTTGGTGGCGATGCTCTTTTTAATGGTGAAAATCGTGGTCGTGGTGCTCATCTTTCTTATTATGTAACCATAGAAAAGAATAAAGAAGAAGATAAAAAAGATAATAAGAAGAAAGATGATGATGAAAAAGATTCTTCTCAAAAAGACGAAAAAAAAGTAAAATGGGATTCATTAACCATGAAAATTTATGATGGAGATAGATTAATTAGAACTTTGAAACGGAAAGCTCCAAAAGAGAGTGGTGTGTATAAATGGAGATGGTTTATGGATGAAAAAGGTGGAGACAGACCCTCTAGAACTATCCGAAAACGTCGTGGAGAATCTGGAGGAACACGTGTAAAACCAGGAACATATAAAGTAGTTATGAGTTTTGGAAATCAAACATCAGAAGAAATGATAACTGTAAAAAGTGATCCACGTTTAACTGTTTCTTCTAAAGCAATTAATGAAGCTTATAATGCTTCTAAAGAAATTCAACATATCAGACAAACTGCAGCAGATGCCGTAAAACAATTGGTAGAAAGTAAAAATATAGCAACTGATTACAGTAAAAGTTTAGCAAAATTAGATAAGAAAAAGTATAAAGATCAAATCAAAGCTTCAAAAGATATTATCAAAAAACTTGATACCATTCTAGCAATTTATTTAGGCAAAGAAGATAAAAGACAAGGTATTACCAGTGATCCAAATGTTAATATAAATCAGCGTATTGGTAACGCAGGATTTTATGCAGGATCTAGACCAAACGGGTTAACATCTACTGAGCGCACTTTAATACAACATGCAAAAGATGCTTTAAACGATGCCCTGGGTAAAACTAACACATTTTTTAATGAGGAGTGGAAACCTTACCAAACAGCAATGCAAGAGTTAGAAACCTCTCC
>CAYQME010000060.1:0-14861 GCA_964418645.1 uncultured Flavobacteriaceae bacterium | reverse complement strand
AATGGTAAATAGGATTCTATACGATTAAAAAACGTTTCAATTTTTGTTTTAAAATTATCTTGTTCTTTACCATCAAATAACACATCGAAAGAGAAATCATCAGTATTCGATTTTTTTTCAAACTTTAAAGTTGTTGTTGTTTTGCAATCATCAAGTGTAAAACTAATAGATGGGTTTTCTGGAATTTGATCCTCCTTTTTTCCCCAATACTTTACCAACGCAATATTACTTGGCGATTGCCAAGTGAAGCTTCCGCTTTCAATTGTATTGGAATATTCCCGATAGCTATCGGGATTAGGAATAAAATCTTGTTCAGTCATTTAACTTCTTTCAGATGCCAAAGATAACAACTTTACCATAGTTCGATAATTTCTTGAGGTTGAAGTAGTTTTTAACTTTCGCTCAAAAAGATTCATATTAAATTTGGCTTGACCATATCCTTTTTCACAGAAATAATAAATACAATCATTTATGATTTGATATTCTTCGCCTTCATAAACCTTTTCTGATGCAATTTTCACTAACTCATCATTTGGTCTATGATGTAAAATCGTAAAATAACTCTTTTCCTTTTTTTCTTCGGAAAATGGGCAGTCATCAAAAATACGTTTCAAATCTTTCCTTGTTTTTACTAAAACAGAAACTTCAAATCCAAAATGGTCAATAATTGCCTTTTGAATAAAAGCTTCAATGTTTTGAATATTATTTTCTGATGTTTGAAAAAATATATTTCCTGTTTGGATATATGTTGAAACGTTATTTAATCCAGATTTTGCGAGCAATTCTCGCAATTCTGCCATTGGTACTTTTTTATGTCCACCAACATTTATTCCTCGTAATAAAGCTATATACTTTTTCATTTGTTTGAAATATGTTGTGCTGCTATATACGCTCCAGTCCATGCATTTTGAAAATTAAAGCCTCCAGTTACAGCATCGATATTGAGCACCTCACCAGCAAAATACAAGTTTTTATGTAATTTACTTTCATAGGTTTTAAAATTGATTTCTTTTAAATCTATGCCACCAGCAGTTACAAATTCTTCTTTAAAGGTACTTTTTCCATTCACATTAAAAACAGCTTTTGTCAATTGATTAGTAAATTGTTCTAATTGATTTTTATTAAGGTCTTGCCAACGTGTTTCATTACTAATCTTAGCGGCTAAAACCAATTGTTGCCATAATCGTTTTGGTAATTCAAATTGAGGAGAATTAATTACGGTTTTCTTAATTGAACTATTCTTAATTTCTTTTAAAGTCTCCAAACAATCTTGAAAAGATGTTTGAATAAAATTTATTTCAATTTTAAATTTATAATCCAATTTTGCCAATTCTAAAGCACCAAAAGCAGATAGTTTTAAAATTGCTGGTGCACTCATTCCCCAATGTGTAATGAGTAATGGTCCTTCAGATTCTAAATTAGAATCTGTAACTTTAATTTCTACATTTTGTACCACAACACCATGAATGTTTTTAATGCGTTGATCTTTTATATTAAATGTAAATAAAGACGCTACTGGCTCAATTATATTATGCCCTAAATCTTTAAGAATCTTCCAAATTTTGGTATTGCTTCCTGTAGCTAGTAAAAGCTTGCTTGAACTAAAATCGTCTTGATTGGTTATAACTTTCCAGTTTTTATATTGACTAATAATCTCTTTTACTGAATGATTATACAACACTTCAACGTTGTTTTTTTTGGCTTCACTTAAAAAGCAATCGACAATAGTTTGAGACGAATTGCTAACTGGAAACATCCTGCCATCATCTTCAATTTTCAATTTCACGCCTCGTTTTTCAAACCAATCTATAATATCTCCTGTCATAAACGTATGAAAAGGGCCTAGTAATTCCTTTTCACCTCTTGGGTAATTTCGTGCTAACTCTTGAGGAATAAATTCAGCATGTGTAACATTACAACGTCCTCCTCCTGAAACTTTTACTTTTTGTAATCCTTCTTTTGCTTTTTCAAGAATACAAATGCTTAAATCTGGATTTTGTTCAGCGCAATTTATAGCTGCAAAAAAGCCTGCTGCTCCACCTCCAATTATTATAACATCGTAATAGTTCATAATATTTCCCTTGAAAACGGGAATCTATTTAAATTAACTGCGTAAATTTAGCATTATTTAAATTGAAGATTGCATTGAAAAAAATCCTTTTTTTATTTCTTATTATTTGTTTTAATTGCGATAAAGGAAACCTAACTGTTCTCACAGATTTACCTTCTGTTTTAAATGAAGTCTCTGGAACAGAAACTATTGCACATTCAGATTTAATATGGATGCTAAATGATGGTGGGAATCCTAATAAAATTTATGGGCTTAATACTAAAGGAAAGATAAAAAAAGAAATCCTCATTAACGCAAAAAATAATGATTGGGAAGATTTAACATCTGATGAATTAGGCAATGTATATATTGGTGCTTTTGGGAATAATCTAAACAATCGTAAAGACTTAAGTGTTTTAAAAATCAATTCAGAAGATTTAATAGGAAGTGAAATTGCTGAAATTGAACGTATCTCATTTTACTTTCCTGATCAAAAAAAATTTCCTCCAAAAAAAAAGAAAATGCATTTTGATTGTGAAGCTTTCTTTCATTTTAACGATAGTTTATATATGTTTACTAAAAGTCGTGAAGAACACCATTATGGAAAAACAAATTTGTATAAAATTCCTGCAGTTAAGGGCAATCATGAAGCCCAATTTATTGCATCTTTTAAAACCTGTGACGAATTACCATGTTGGATAACTTCAGTAGATATTAGTAATAATGGAAAACAAATAGCTCTATTAACTTTAGATGCTGTTTGGTTATTATCGGATTATACTAAAGACAATTTTTTTAACGGAAAAGCAATCCAGATTTCTTTTGAGCATGAATCACAAAAAGAAGGTGTTTGTTTTAAAAATGATAGTACTTTATATATTACTGATGAAAGATCTCATGGAAAAGGGAGAAATCTTTATGAGTTAAAAATAAAATAACTTTATTTTTTAATAGGTCTTATCAATCCTTCTTGAGCAACGGAAGCTATCAATTTTCCATCACGAGAAAATATATTTCCTTTTGCAAATCCTCTTGCGTTTGATGTACTTGGAGATTCGATAGAAAATAACATCCAATCCTTAAAATCAAAATCTCTAAAAAACCACATAGAGTGATCTAAACTTGCTGTTTGAGTATTCCCATAATGTGCTTTACTTGCATGTGGAAGTAATGCTGCTGATAAAATATTATAATCTGATATATAAGTAAGTATTTGTTGTTTTGTTGCCAAATCTAATACAGATGAGTCTCCTTTAAGCTTAAACCACATGTCTAATTTTGGTGATAAATCTTTTTTCTCCATAGGATTTATCATTTGTGTTGGTTTAAATTCTATTGGACGTTCCATTTGCAGAAATCTTTTCATCTTATCAGGTAAAAATTCGCCATATTTAACAACTAAATCTGTCCAACTTTGTAGTTCTTCAGGAGGTTTAATATTCGATTTCATTTCGATTTGGTGTTCATATCCGTCTTCATTTTTATGAAATGATGCTGCCAAAATAAAAATAGTTTTTTCTCCTTGAATAGCTGTTACACGTCGCGTAGAAAAACTGCCACCATCTCTTATAATACTTACATTATAAGTTATTGGAAAATTAAGATTTCCCGCTTCAAGAAAGTAAGCATGCATGGAGTGTAAAACACGTTGATTGAAAATAGTTCTATAAGCTGCGTTTAAGGCTTGTGCTAATACTTGACCTCCAAATACATTTGGACTACCTACATTTTTACTCAATCCATTAAACTGGTTTTCGCCTATTTCCTCTAAAATTAAAATTTTCAATAAATCGTTTACAGAATTCATTATTTAGTAGTGCTTTAAAATGAAAGCAAATATCTTAAAAATTCGTTTAAGAAAAGGCAATTTCTATATTAAAAACCAAAACCAAGTTTAAAAGCTAAACGTAAGCCATCATTGCTATTGAACCCTGATAAATTTAGTGACATCATATTAAGCAGATTTGCAAAAATTCCTCCTCCATAAGAGTTGTTCCATTTGTTCGAATCTTCTCCATCAACCCAAACTTTACCATAATCTATACCACCATAAATACCAATAATAAGCGGTAATAATCCTGTTTTAACTTTACGCAAATTTAAACGAATATCAGTGCTTTGATAGAATGCACTTTTGCCTGTAAAACGCTGATTTCTATAACCTCGCAATCCATCACTTGCACCTAAACTCGCTGCCTGATAAAACTCAAAATTATCACCTAAAGTTAAATGACTTTTCAATTTTGTTGCTAATACTATTTGACCACTTGGCACTAATTTATAATCAAAAGATAGAGATGGAATTATATATCCAAAGTTATTCGATTCGGTTAAATTGGTTTTGTATCCAACTTGTAAATTAACTTCCATTCCTAAGGTTGGAAATGCTTTATTATCTCTATTTTGGAAGTTGTAGGTTGCTTCTACGCCTGCAAAAGTTTTTTTACTATTTCCACTATTAGCTCCCAAAAACGTATTTATAAATCGTTCTTGTGTATTTTCTACTTCAATGTCTTCATAGTTTAATCCGAATTTAAAATTGGCTCCTAAATCTCCTTTCCAAATTAATGAAGGTGCAAATCGTATTGTTCCTATTTTCACACGATTGTAATCCTTTCCAAAATTATTTTGGTCTTCAATATTAGGGTTTAAAGTTTCATTACCAAAACCAAAGAAATTTATACTATAGTTTGGACTTGTAAACTTAGCTACAACACCAAGATTCCATTTTCCAACAACATTTGCAAACTCTCCATAATAAGAGAAATCAAATCCATTTGTAGCAAAATAATACGATGAAGAAAATGTATGTTGAGATGTAAATGGATTGCGCTCAAAACCATAAGTAGTAAAGGTGTTTACAAATCCTATTTTAAAACCGTCGTCTTGATTTGCGCCTATTACTGGAATTAATTGATTTGAATTATAGGTAGGTTTTTTATAATTGTAAACATTAGTTTCATAATCATCTGTTAATTTCTTATTGCCTTTGTTTGTAACAAAAACGCTTTCTTTTGATTTATAATCATAAATCTTTAGCTTTTCCCCATTTTCAATGGCATAAGTATCTTTATTTTGTCCACCAACAATCCTCACTTTTATCAAATTATTTCCTTTTCCAAAAACATTAAAAGTATCATTATCATCTAAACCATAAATCCAAATTTCTTTTGTGTCTAAAGACGAATATTCTCTTTTATGAAAAATTTCTCCCTTTTTGCCTTTATGAATACGGTATCCTGTAACTTTAGTAGTTGAACTTAAGCGTTCTACATCGAACCAATCGTCTTTATCTGTACCTCTTATGATGGTATATTTATTTAATTGATGATAATAACTATTAGAAATTTGCTGAAGATTAGCACGTCTTCCTATTAATTTTTGTTTAATATCTTGTACTGTCTCATCATTTACTTCATCTGGGAAATGTGTAAAGGCTTCATCAATAACATCATTAGTTAAATTATTTACAATATACTTTACTTGTACATCCCAAACATCTATATTAGACTGCTTTATGAGCGCCATATCTAATGAATAGGGTTCTAGATTAAACCATTTTACATTTTTTAATTCTTCATCATAAGATTGCATTAAGCGCAATGATGGAATTACTTTAGTAGCAAAACCTAATAAAGCACCATCTGCCATGATTGAAAATGCTTGATCACGATCTCTTGGCATAGGTTTATAAATGGTTTTTTTACCCTCTTTAAACTTTGCCCAACGCCATTGATCTTCATGTCTATCCCAATCTCCAATTAACATATCAAACAGTCGTGCACGAATATAAGCTGCTTCATCTACAACATTATCTTCATCTTCACGCAATTCTCTTAACATATTGTGCGTACTAATCAATTTATTGGAAAACCCAAAACTAGCTTTCTCACCATGGCCATCAGCAGCTCGTTCTTCAATCATATATAATTCATCTCCAAAATCACTATTATAAACTCCTAATGCTATTTGTTTAGGTGCATAATAAAGCACTGGGTTTGTATAGAAAATGCCAACTGCTTCCGATAATGTTGCAATTGTAAAAGGTGCATAAGGATGTGATCCTGTAAATATGTCTTGTAGTAAACCTTGAGTGCTTGTATCATCAAATTGTCCTTTAATATATTGATCTTTAAAAGCAACTGCTTGCAAATATTGCACTGCGTTTTTACGCAACGCTCTCATTACATATTCTCTTCCTTCTGCGTCTTCCAATCGCAATGATTTTGATTGGTTTCCTCCTCCTTTACGCGTTGGCGTTAATCCTCCAAATAAAGTATCTAGATTAACTGTAGGTGCTATAACGTTTGTACTAAAATATTTTCGGTAGCGTTCTCCCCAAAATTTCTTGTAAAATTTACTTTTATCGGTTTCATTGTTAGTATAAACTGAAGCTGTCTTTTCTTTAGGAAAATCGTTTTGATAGATTTTAGTTTTTTTACTTTTGCCAGCTGAAAACACTTCGGTTTCAAAAACAATTTTATCTGTTTTAGCTTCATAAAAACGCACACTCGATGAACCATCATTAAACACATCCAATCTCGCATAACCTTGAGTACCATAAGAAAACTCGCCTTCAACATTACGTGTGGGATTAGTTTTAGAACCAGAACCACTAATAATTTGCGGTAAATTATCTTGAACTATGTACTGTAAATTATGATCGTGACCTGACACAAAAACTACTTTTTCGTTCTCCTGAGAAAGTGTTACTAAACGCTTTTGAAATTCTCTGTATTTTTTGTTTTGAATATCTGTAGTGCTAATACCACTTGTTTTTCTTATAATATTTTTTAGAGTTCCTAAAATTGGAATTGGTGACAAGTGACTTTTAAAAGAATATTGACCTCCATGAGAACCATTTGTAAACATTGGATGATGTAATGCAACAATGATAGTTTTACCTCTTGCTTTTTTAATTAAACTTTTATATTCATCAAAAAATAAGGCTCTTGTTTTAATCTTGCAGTCATCATTAATAGTAGGATGCTTGTCCCAATTGGTTAAATACCACTCTGAATCTATAACTATTAATACTATCTCATTAGTTATATTTACTTTCTCAATAGGACATCCATTTTCTGGCAAAAAAGTATTCTTTCCTAAAATATCTTCTATTAAACTTTCTTCTCTTTTTAAGCCTTTTAATCCATTATTATACCAATCATGATTGCCAGGAATAAAAATAGCATTGCCTTTAAAATTTTTTACAGCTTCCGTTTGTACTTTAAGTTGGTGCTCAGCAAAAGTTCTTTGTTCATGTCCCTTTTTTGGCATTCCAGCAGGATAAATATTATCTCCTAAAAATAGTACCGTACTTTGTTTTGAAGCGTTACTCAATTCTGCTTTAAAATCTTTAAGGGCTTCTGTTTGAGTTCCTATAGGAGAATTACCTCCATCACCAATCAAATAAAAGGAATGCTCAATTTCTTTTTCTTTTAGAAAGGTTTTAACAAAATTTTCGTCTTTATATTGAGGTTTATACGTCGCACAAGCATTTACAAACAAAATAATAAAAACTAAAATGATTGGTCGTTGAAATCTCATAGAAATAGATTAATTAACTATTTTAGTAAAAATAATTCTTTTAAATTAAATGGAAAATCTTTTAATAGTAGTCGAAAAACATGTATCTTCTTTACTAAGAACTGAATTGCCTCATACTTTTATATATCACAATTTAAGCCATACACTTCGTGTTGTGAAAAGTACAAAAGAACTTATTGAAGGCGAACACATTTCTGGAGTTGATGCTGAGAATTTATTAATTGCCGCTTGGTTCCATGATGTTGGTTACACTAAAGGTTGTGAAAATCATGAAGAAAGTAGTGTTGCTATAATGAAAGCATTTTTTAAAGAAAATGTTAGAGATGAAGATAGAATTGCTAGCGTAGCAAACTTAATTTTATCTACTGAAATGGGTTACGAACCTCAAACACATCTTAAAAAAATATTGAATGATGCTGATAATTCACATTTTGGAAAAAAAGGTTATATCGAGATTTGTGATTTATTACGTGAGGAATGGGAACAATTAGGACAAAAAACATTTACTGATACAGAATGGACTCAAGAAAATATTACTTTTTTCACACAACACCACAGATTTTACACAGATTATGCCTTAGAAAATTGGCAACAAACTAAAGATAAAAATTTAGCGAGTCTCTTCAAAATTCTAAAAAAACAAAAACAAGAAGAAAAGAAAAGCAAAAAGAAAGACGAAGAATTAGCGCTAAAGAAAAGTAAAGCTAAATTACCTGAGCGTGGTATTGAAACCATGTTTAGAGTAACGTTAAAAAACCATATAACTTTAAGTAACATTGCTGATACTAAGGCTAATATTTTATTATCAGTGAATGCCATTATTGTATCTCTAGTATTGTCTAATTTAGTATCTAAACTTGACAATCCATCTAATAGTTATCTCATTTTACCAACTGTAATTTTTGTGTTATTTACTGTTGCTTCTATTGTTTTATCTGTATTGGCAACACGACCAAATGTAACTAGTGGAAAATTTACTAAAGATGATGTTGCAAATAAAAAAGTAAACCTTTTATTTTTTGGAAATTTTCATAAAATGAGTTTAGATGATTTTGAATGGGCAATGGGAGAAATGATGAAAGACAGAGATTACCTTTATTCTTCAATGAAAAAAGATCTTTATTTTCTTGGGAAAGTTTTGGATAAAAAGTACAAAATTTTACGTACTACCTATTTTGTTTTTATTGTAGGTATTATAATTAGTGTGTTTGCTTATGGTGCTGCATTTTATTTTTCAGGAATATAACTAAGCTTTAATTTCTTTCATTAAATCATCATAAGTATAGAATGCTTTATCATCTTTATTTTTATGATATAATACACTAACTCGTATTGCTTTTAATCCTGTTACAGCTTGCAAATCCTGCAGTTCAACAATTTCAATATCTGTATCGAGATAACGTTTTGATTGCAAAAATTTAATATATCTTAAATATTCTCTTTCATCTTCCTTTTGAGAATAGACTATGCTTATCTTTCCTTTTTGTGTAACGCGTTCTTTTGTTCCTTTAATATAGGCTTTGTCAACACGTTTTTTTACAATTTCGTATCGTGCATTATAAGTACCATCTACATCAAATTGTTTTTCATCCATCCTAAAACTAATTGATAAGGATTGATTAAACACTAAAATCATTGAAGCCACATCTAATGCAATTGGAAAATCGTGTTGCATTTGATAGTATTCATTTTCCATTTCGCACATCACCTGAAGTTGCCACAACCTTAAATTATATAAATAAATAGGGTTGAAACTTTCTTCCTTAGTAATAGATTCTCCTATGTACATATTGTGCTCAACACCGTCTGTTTTAAAACGCTCAAAAAAGTGTGGATACATTTTTTGGGCTTCAATTTGCTTAGCATCCAACAATGCAGCCATCCTTTTATTAATGAGCATAACTGTATCGTCATAATTTTTTCTATTACTATAAATCATCTCTAATTTAGAATCAATAGTTTCAAAATATGATTCTATTTCTTTTGCAGCTTTACCATATTTTATCATATGCTGAAACAATGGTGTGATTTCTTGTTTAAAAAACTCTGTGATTTGCTGTTCGCTATCTACTTGAAAATGATTTTTCAATCCTTTTAAGAAATTATTTATCTGAAAAATAACTTGTTCATAAATTGGAAGTGATTCAAAATTAAGAACATTCTCTACAATAGTCTTTGCCGTATTTAACTGCAAACTCAAATCTAATTGAGTGGCATTATTCCTAGCCTCAGAAGATCCTTTTATATCTATTTGACCATATAACGGATACACATCATTAAAGGAAATCTTTTTAAAAGATGCTTGATTGCCTTTTAATTGTTCAATAATAAAATGCTTTGCCTCTTTTTTAAATTTCCAGTGTACACTTGGATGTATTGATGTACACTCCTTTTGAATAATAGCTTCAATTAAATTTTCCTCATCATTTTTAGAGCGCTCGACTGCTGAAACAATAAATGGCATTACATCTACTAATTTATTCGCATTAATGCTATTAAGTACTTTTGGCTTATCTGATACAATTTCGAGTATTCCCATAAGTCCATCATCATTTGCTATTGGTGCAAAAATAGCACTCTGTATACCTTGCTCATGCAGTACTTTTATATGAGGTGCTTCCCCTTTTGATATCTTAAATGATTTTTCTACATCTGATACAGAAAAGTATTTTTTCTTATTTAGAAGCCTATTATAAGACCAATTACACAACGTATCTGAACAGCTTGCATTTTCAAGATTATTTAGCAAGTAACTATTCATCCCTGCACCATAAACGCGTTCAAACACATCGTCTTCTTTATTGTAAATTGAAAATCCAACTTTTATATCCTTAATTCCTAAAAGTGATCTAAAAATTTCCTGAAATCCTTCCATGAATTTTTCATCCTGCCGTTTGTTTTCATCTATTAATGTCGATTTTATATTTGAGATGGATTGATCTGCTGTAACGTCAAAAATATTAGAAATAACAAACCCTTTAAAAGTGTAACTATTAGGTGGAAATTTTTCCTTCCAAATCTCAATATTCTCAAAATTATCGAGTAATTCAAAATAATCTTCTTCAGTTATTTTAGGAGCATTTTTAGAAGGTATAATCTCTGTAAAATCGGCATTATATAATATTTTATAAAAACGCATTATACCATTAGCATCTGGTATTTCGTAATAAAAAGGACGCTTAAAATTTAAATTATATCCATAATAAAAATTCAAAATTGTAGTGCATGCAATAATATACCTGTCATCATCAGGCATATTTTTTATTTTCAATTTAAAATCGTCTCCAGCTGTTTTAACTATATTCTTAAAGCGTTCAGAAGAATTAAAAATAATATCCTCAAAAGGTACTGAAGCTGTTTTTATCTCATTTTTAGTAAGCAATTGAGTAAACAAATCTTCTAAAATAATTGTTATCTCTTTTTGATAGGTTTTAAGCAATGAAAAATCTGTAAACCCATCTCTTAACTCTGGAAAAGGCTTTTGTGCATCCAAAACTCTTTTTGCCTTTATAGCTTTTGATTTATCATTGCCCTTAGACATATCATCGTATTGCTCAATAAGTTTATTAAAACTTATTTTAAACAACATTGGAGATTCAGATAGTTTATTTGATATCATTACAAAATTAATTAGTTTACAAAACTACTAATAATATCTTTTAGTCGAAGTGTTATTAAGTTAATAACACTTTGTATTGTTCATAATATTTTAACAATATTTTTATGTATTTATGATTTTTACCTATATTTATCTATTAAATAACTAACAAAAATTAATAATTATGTTTTCAAAATCAAATTTAATTTCGACGATTGTTGGAGCCCTTTGGGCTTATTTTGGTGGTAATTTACTATGGGATACCATAGGATCTTCTCTTTTTGAGAATGTTAATGAAACCGCACCTGACCAACTTCATTTAATAATTGCATGTATAATTTTGGCGTTTGCTTTCTCTACTATTTATTCTAAATTGTCAGATGGAGGACATAGCTTATCTCATGGTGCACAATTTGGGTTATGGGCTGGTATATTTATTGGATTTGGAGAACGTTGGTTTGATCTTGCATTTGGTCAAATGACTTTGCACGACACTATCGTTAATGGTATACTTAATATTGTAATATTTGTTGTCATGGGAGTTTTAGCAAGTTTAATTTATGGAAAAATGTCTTCGTCTTCTAGTGAATAACTTTATAACTTATTATAAAAAACGCCTTTCAGTATTGAGAGGCGTTTTTTGTTTAATCTATTAAAATTTTGTATTCCCAAGGTTTTAATATCATTATCCCGCCTTTAAATTCTACGTTTTTGTTTATCATATAGTCTAAAAATTTACCTTGCACTATATTATTAAACCTTTGTTCTTTATTTGAAAAATTCGCAATAAAAGTAATTGTATTTCCTTTTTTGTTGCGTTTCAAGACTAAAACAGCATCGTTATTAGTTGTTAATCTGCTATATTCTGCTGCTTGTTTTCCTCCATTTAAAGCAGGAGTGGTGTTTTTTAGTTTTCCAAGTTTTTCTAATAAAGTCCAAGTTTTTCCTTTTGTTTTTGGGATAGAATCTTTTTCAAAAAACTTTAATCTATGGTTTAAATCGTATTCTTGTCCTGAATAAATTAAAGGCATTCCTGATACTATATAACTAAAAACCGTCATAATCTCCGATGCATTTCCCATACGTTCTTTAACTGTTCCATTCCAAGAATTTTCATCATGGTTAGTAACAAAGTTCATCAAGATATCATCAGCTTCATATTGTGTAGACATTTTCTTTATATAATTATCCCACTCTTTTACACCTTGTTTACCTTTTGCAATCTCATTAAAAATATGGTGTCCTTCCCAAGCATAAGCCATATCAAACAAACTATCTTTGAGCAATTCTGGTTCCCATGCTTCGGCTAACATAAATAAGTCTTTTTTAGCACGTAATTGTGGTATGGCTTCTTGCCAAAAGCTTACAGGAACAGAGCCTGCCACATCACATCTAAATCCATCAATATCTTCTTCGGTTACCCAATACATCATATCTGCAATCATTGCTTTATGTAGTTCTTCATTATCATAGTTTAGATCAGCTGTATCTGTCCAACCTTTAGATGAACCATCATCATTTAAAGGGTCTGTAATTTCTCCTTTAGCATTTTTTGTATAAAACTCAGGATTGGTTTTTAGCCAAGGATAATCCCAACCAGTGTGATTTGGTACCCAATCCAGAATTACATAAATACCATTATCATGCGCAGTTTTTAATAAAGTCCTAAAATCTTCTTTGTTCCCAAACTCAGGATTTACCTTTGTAAAATCGGAAACTGCATAATAACTTCCTAGATATTTTTCGCGTTCTTCTGGGTCTTCAATATCACTAGCAAATTTATCTCCTGTTGCTTTTCGTTTGGTTTCAGAAATGGGAAAAATTGGCATCAACCAAATAATTTTTACACCTAGTTGTTTTAACTGTGGAATGTCTTTAGTGAATTCAGCAAAAGTGCCTTCAGGTGAATATTGACGGATATTAGCCTCGTAAATTACAGCCGTTTCCATCATTTCAGGAGTAACAGCCTCTATTTCTTTTACTTCTTCATATGCAGCTTTCACCTCTTCTTTTTGTTCTGTTTTACAAGACACAAAAGCTAAGAGCGTGATAACTATTAACATACTTTTTTTCATGCTACTGTTTTTTAAAGTTTTATTTTTAATTCTAGTTCTTTAGATGGATTCCAATATAAAAACTTAGTTATAGTTTTTGCAGATTCATTAATAAAAAAACTTGTTTTAATTCCATTTAATTTAATCCGCTTTGGTTTCCAATTAACATTATGAATAACAAGTTCTATTTTTTTTATTCTTGATTGATAATTTGCACCAGTTTTTGCTTCTAAGTCAATCTCTAACCAACGTTTCTCAATGTTACTTTTAAACTTTAAAATCTCATATTTTCCCTTTTCAAAAGCATTTGCTGTTACACCATCATCATTATACAACTGTCCTTGGCTTTCTTTAACTGAAACATCATAATAATAGTGTACTTCTAGATTATTTGCATCGTATTCATCAGTTGTTTGCATAGACTTTGCCATTGGGATAAATGCTCCTGCTCTTACAAAAGTTGGGATTGAATTCTCTTTAACTGAAACGGTTTTGGTTTGTCCGCCTTCAAACTTTTCATATGTATAGAAATCGAACCATACATTGTTTTTAGGGAAATATACATCCTTTTTTGTTACACCTGAATTAAGAATTGGTGAAATTAAAAAATCATTTCCCCAAAGATAAGAGATGACTTTAGTTTGCAACGCTTTATTATTTGGTTCTTCAAAAAATAAAGGTCGCATTAAAGGTGCTCCAGTCTGATTATTTTGAAAAGCCAATGTGTAATTATAAGGTAGTAATTTATATCGCAATTCTATAGATTGCTTTGCCAAAGCTTTGGTTTTTGGCTCTCTAAACACTGGCTCTGCAGGAACTTCTTCTTGTGCATGTGGTCTATAAATTGGTTGAAAAACACCGTATTGTAACCAACGCGCGTATAATTCGTCATCGAGATTTGCACCAGCAAAACCACCAAGATCTGAATGCATATATCCCAAACCTTGCATTGCCATTTGTAATGCGATTTTGGGTTGAGACTTCAATCCGCCCCAAGTTCGGTTGACATCTCCTGACCAAGGAATCATCCCGAAACGTTGTGAACCAGAATAACCCGCACGCATTAAAATAAATGGTCGTTCATTTGGAAACTCTTTTATATAACCTTCATAAACTAAACGTGCCCAATCATGACCATAAATATTATGCATTTCATCAGCAGTCCCAGTTTTGTGTAATAATCCTGAAGGATGTACTTCAGGTTCACCTAAATCTCCCCAAACTCCTTTTACACCAATATCTGCTAATTCTTTATAGATATTCCAAAACCAATCTTTCCCTTTTGGATTATAAATATCCACAAGTCCAGTATTACCAAAATAAAAATCAAATGTAAACGGATTTCCTAATGAGTCTTTAGCTAGAATATTTTTTGAAACCGCTTCTTGCCAACGTTTTGAAGTGGCCAAAATAAAAGGCTCAGTAACCAAAATTGTTTTAACGCCTTTAGCTTTAAAATCTTTAATCATTTGTTTTGGGTTGGGAAACGAATCTTTTAAAAATTCTAAATTTCCCATGTGTCCTTGAATGTCTTTTCCAAACCAATAAATATCGATGATTACAGCATCTAATGGAATCTTTTCTTCGACAAACTTATTTACGGTTTCTGTAA
>CAYQME010000059.1:0-15351 GCA_964418645.1 uncultured Flavobacteriaceae bacterium | reverse complement strand
CTACAGCAAAAAAATATGTTAAAAGCTATTTATTCAAGGCGTAGAATTAGAAACTTGTAGCACCTTACCATTATAAAATTGATTTCCTGTTAGTGAAAAATCTAAAATATATTGTGCCATTTCTAAAGCTGTTGTTGGTGCTTTATAATCTGGAAACGCTTCTTTAAGCATTTCGGTTTGTACTGCTCCAAGTGCCAACACATTAAATGAAGGTCCTGTTGCTTTGTATTCTTCAGCTAGTAATTCGGTTAATGTAATTATGGCGCCTTTGCTAGAACTATATGCTGACAACCCTGGAAATTTTACACCTCCTTGAATACCTCCCATCGAACTAATAGTCACTACATGACTATTTTTTTTCATAAATGGAATCACAATACGTGTCATTTCAGCAACACCAAATACATTTGTTTTATACACTTGTTCAAAATCTTGTAATGAAGTTTCAGAAAAAGGTTTGTTCAACAAAATCCCTGCATTATTTATAAGAATATCTATATGGTGCCATTCGGTTTTAATAAACGATTCAATACGTTTATAGTCTTCAGCTATATTTAAATCAAAAGACAAAACTGTAACGCTACTCAAATTCAAATTAGAAGTAGGTTTAGCATTTCTAGATAATGCCAGGACATTATGACCTGCATCTGCAAACAATTTTACCAATTCAAAACCAATACCTCTACTCGTTCCAGTAATAACAATATTCTTCATCTCGTATATTAATTAAAGTTTAAAGATAAAAAAATACATTGTTTCAACTTACTTTATTATTTCTTTAAAACAAATTAAAATTCTCTATATAATTAAAAATCATTAACTTGTAGGAAATTAGTCAGCAATGCCAATTTATATGGATCGCCACGATGTTCCTGGCTCAGCTACAGCAGAAACTTTGGCGCAAATACATCAGGAAGATTTAAAAATTGAACATAAGTTTGGTTGCAAGGGCTTTACCTATTGGTATGATGACGACCAAAAAACGGCATTTTGTTTAATTGAAGCTCCAAACAAGGAATCCATTGTTGAAATGCATTTACAGGCACATGGCGATATTCCTAATAGCATCATTGAAGTAGAACCCAAAATTGTGCAATCTTTTCTGGGAAGAATCTCCGATCCTGAAAAAGCACAAAATACAGAGCTGAATATTATAAACGATACTGCTTTTAGGGTATTAATGGTTGTTGAAACCAGCAATTTTTTAAATCGGATTGAATCCAATCAATTTAGCATTTTTACACAAAAATTTCACAACAGTATTTCGAAAACATTAAAACAATTTGAAGGAAGAGTAATAAAAAAGGACAATAACAGTTATTTGGTTTCTTTTAAGTCGGTAACCAATGCCATTGTTTGTGGACTAAAAGTTCAATCTAATTTTAAATATATCACACCAAAATTTGACAAAAAAAATCGGAGGCTTAATATTGGAATAAGTGCTGGTACACCTGTAACAAAAAAAGAGGCTCTTTTTGAAGAGGCTATTACACTAGCAACACGAATGTGTGAAATAGTAAAAGATCAAGTTGTTATTACATCAAGAATAAAAAGCCTTTATGAAAGCGAAAACAGGAATAATTTTATAAATAAAGAACATATAAGAACACTAAAACCTTCTGAAAAAGAATTTTTAACACAATTAATGGATTTTGTTGAAAAAGTGTGGAACAATCCAACTTTTAATGTAGATGATTTCAGCAAGGAGTTAGGATTTAGCAAATCTCAATTATATAGAAAACTTGTATCTATTACTGGCAAATCTGCAAATAGTTTTATACGAGAATTCCGATTGCACAGAGCACTTAACTTAATGCATAAACACAAAGGTAACATATCGGAAATCGCTTTTGAAACAGGGTTTAATAGCCCTACATACTTCTCTAAATGTTTCTTTGAAAAATATAGAATTCTTCCTTCTAAATATATGCAACAGCGTATAAGTTAATTCCTTTTGCTTTAGTTTTTCCAACAATGGTTCAAAATTGTAATTTTTTGAATTAAATGTAGAATTACTTCTTATGTCTTACTACTACATTTACAATAAGAAAATCTAAATTAATTATTTAACTAACAACTAACACATTATGAAAACTTTAAAACTTTTACCCGTTATTATTTTAGCAATGACATTTACAAATTGTGACAACAAGGAGACATCTGCTGCAGACATGTTAAGAGCTGATGCTGCTGAAGCAAACAAAAACATGTATGTAATTGAAAGAGAAATTCTAGGTGCAGGCAATTTTACTGCCGAAGAATTGAAAGCCATTTCTCAAACTTCTTGTGGCGTATTAGATAAAATGGGATCTGACATTGAGTGGTTACATAGTTATGTTACCGGAGATAAAATTTATTGTGTTTATATGGCCACTAATGAAGAATTGGTAAGAGAACACGCCAAACAAGGTGGTTTTCCAGCAAACTCGGTTGCGGCAGTTGGTACTATTATAGATCCTACAACTGCTGGAGATAAATAATTACTCGCTTACCTTTATAATAGAAAAAGTCATCACGATTTATGATGGCTTTTTTATTTTTACCATAGTGAGATTCAAAACTATATTCTGGTTGAATAACTACACCAACATCGTTACTGGATTCTCAATATAACCTTGCAGCGTTTGAAGGAATAGAGATCCTGTTGCGCCATCTACTGTTCTATGATCACACGCCATTGATAATTTCATAGTATTTCCAACAACTACATGTCCTTCTTTAGCGACTGGTTTTTGCACAATAGCTCCTACCGATAGAATAGCCGAATTGGGTTGGTTTATAATAGATGTAAAACTCTCTATACCAAACATTCCTAAATTAGAAATAGTAAACGTACTCCCTTCCATTTCTTGAGGTGTTAGTTTTTTATTACGTGCTCTACCTGCATAATCTTTAACAGCAGCTCCAATTTGTGGTAAGCTTTGCTCATTTGCAAAACGAACTACTGGAACGACTAAACCATCTTCAACAGCAACAGCTACACCAATGTGAACATGATTGTTTAATCGCATTCTATCATCAAACCATTGTGAATTTACTTGTGGATGTAAACGCAATGCTAAAGCACAGGCTTTAACAATCATATCGTTATACGAGATTTTTGTATCTGGAATGGAGTTAAATTGCTGTCTAAATGCAATGGCATTATCCATGTCAAACTCAACATTGAGATAATAATGAGGTGCTGTAAATTTAGATTCACCTAAACGTTTGGCAATTACTTTTCGCATTTGCGAATGTTTTACCTCATCAAAATTTTCTTCTCCTGAAGCAACAAACTTTGCAACAGGTACTGTAGATTGAGCAACAGAAGCAGGATTGAAATTTTCTACATCTCTTTTTATAATTCTTCCATGTTCTCCAGAGCCTTGAATATTAGAAATAATAATTCCTTTATCTTTTGCCAATTTTTTTGCTAATGGTGATGCAATAACACGTCCATTTGAGCTTGAAACTGTTACAGGTACTTCTGGAATTACTGGTATTTGTATAGGTGCTTCACCTTTTTCTTCAACAGGTTTCGTTACTTCTTTTACAGGTATTTCTTCGGTTGCTTCACTATTTGATTTAAAATCTTTAATCAAAGTATCAACATCTTCATCCTTTTCTCCTATAATAGCAAGTAACGCATCTACTGGAGCAGTATCTCCTTCTTGGATACCAATAAACAGCAAAGTGCCTTCATTAAAAGACTCAAACTCCATTGTAGCTTTATCGGTTTCAATTTCAGCTAGAATATCACCTTCCTCAATAGTATCTCCTACTTTTTTTAACCAAGTAGCAACAGTACCTTCTTCCATGGTGTCACTTAATCGTGGCATTTTAATTAATTCGGCCATAAGCTATAATTTATGTTGTAAAAAAGGATAATCTTCTTGTTCGTAAACTACTTCGTACATGACATTTTTTTCTGGAAAAGGAGATTCTTCAGCAAACTTTTCGCATTCTTTAACCCTTTCTTTTACACTATCGTTTATTTTAGAAATGTCATCTTCAGTAGCGTATTTTTTTTCGAGAATAACATTTTTAACCTGAGTTATTGGGTCTATTTTTTTGTATTCTTCTACTTCTGCTTTGGTTCTGTAATGTTGCGCATCACTCATTGAGTGACCTCTATAACGATAGGTTTTCATTTCTAAAAATGAAGGTCCTTCACCACGTCTTGCTCTTTCAACAGCTTCATGAACAGCTTCAGCCACTTTTATAGGATTCATCCCATCAACTGGTCCTGAAGGCATTTCGTAACCTCTACCAAGTTTCCAAATATCTGTATGACTAGCAGTACGTTCTACAGATGTTCCCATTGCATAACCATTATTTTCGCAAATAAATACTACAGGAAGTTTCCAAAGCATTGCTAAATTAAAGGTTTCATGCAAAGAACCTTGTCTAGCAGCACCATCTCCAAAACAACATAAAGTAACTGCTCCTGTGTCGTTGTATTTATCACCAAAAGCCATTCCAGCTCCAAGCGGAATTTGACCACCAACAATACCATGACCTCCATAAAAGCCATGTTCTTTAGAAAATATATGCATCGAGCCTCCAAGTCCTTGTGAAGTTCCTGTTGCTTTACCAAAAAGCTCTGCCATAATACGTTTAGGATCTACACCCATTCCAATAGGCTGTACATGATTTCGGTAAGCTGTTATCATTTTGTCTTTAGACAAGTCCATAACATGTAACGCTCCTGCTAAAACAGCTTCTTGACCATTATATAAATGAAGAAATCCTCTTACTTTTTGTTGTATATATACGGCTGCTAGTTTGTCTTCAAACTTTCTCCAGAATAACATATCCTCATACCATTTAAGGTATGTTTCTTTAGTGATTTTTTGCATTTACTAATTTTATTAATAAAGGAACGACAAAAGTAACACTTTAGTTAATAACGTAAAAACAGTTAAAGGTTAATTTTAAACCAAAATACTATAGCACAGATTTGTCAAACATCAAAGGCAGCAAGTTTGATAAAGAATTTGATTTAACGACTTTACCTGTTTCACCCATAAAATAGATTTCTATTGGAGCATTTTGGGTTACTTCATATTCTGCAATGGCTTGCCTGCAAGCACCGCATGGTGGAATAGGAATTGTCGTTGGGTTTTCTTGAGACCCAGCAATAATAGCCATTTTTAATATTTTTGAATCTGGATATTGAGCGCCTTTATAATATATGGCTGTGCGCTCTGCACAAAGTCCTGAAGGATAGGACGCGTTCTCTTGATTACTACCAGTAATAACTTCTTCATTATCTAAAAGTAAGGCCGCTCCAACACTAAATTTTGAATATGGAGCATATGCTTTTTGTCTTGCATGAGAAGCTTTATCCATCAATTGCTTAACATCTTCAGGCACTTCTTCTAAACTATCAAATACATATAGTGTAGACTCTATTTTTATTGCTTTCATCTGTTTATATATATTGTTTTTTATAGGTCATATGTAACATTCCTATAATCATTTATTCATGTGACACCACATTTACAGTCATGAATCTTTCATTCAGAAACTATTTTAGACAAAAAAACTATTGTAAAATACAATAGTTTTTTTAATCTTCATATTATTATCTCGTTCTAATATTCACTGTATTCACCAGCTCCAAAATTAAATGTCAAAGAAAAGCGTAATGTATTCTCTAATGGGCTCTGTACTTTTGATGCCGAAAATAAGTATGATAAATCAATATCAATTGATGAGTATTTAAAACCAGCTCCTAATGCAAAGAATTTTCGTGCGCCTTTTTCTTCAGCTTCATTAAAGAATCCTGCTCTAAAAGCAAACGAATCTTGATATCGATATTCTGTTCCTAATGCCCAAGTAAATTCTTTTATTTCTTCACTAAATCCGCCTGGCGCATCTCCAAAAGATTGAAAAACGCCTGATATGAAGCTCACATCAGTAGATTGACCACTTACAATAACGTTATCTGTTTCACTTATCAAGTCATCAACAACAGGACCATCATAAACACCATTCCCATTTAAATCGTTAAATGTTACTTCAGTACCTAAAATTGGTGGTGTCGGTACTAAGAGCTTGTTTAGTTCTAATGTCACAGCAAGTGTGTTGTATTGATCGAAGATAAAGTCGAACCCTCCACCTATTCTTAAATTTGTAGGTATAAAGTTTTCCGTACCTGCATCATCATACTTAATCTTAGGTCCTAAATTTTGAATAGCAAAACCTGCTCTCCAACGTCCGTTAAAACTTTCATATGCGCTTTCTTCACTTTGATAGTAACCAGAAACATCAACAGCAACTGTACTTGCTGGTGCCGGATTTAAGTCTACTCCAATTATTTTAAGGTCTGAGCGTAAATAGCGTAATGCAACTGCCATTGAAAATTGATCGGCTAATCGTAATGAATACGCTAAATCCATAGTTAACTCATTAGGTTTTGCAATTCTTGGTGTATCATTAGGTCCATCAACCAACTCTATTTCTCCAAGGCTAAAGTATTTAAAACTTCCCGAAATGGCACTTCTTTCGTCAAGACGATTAAAATACGTTAACTGACCAATTGAAATATCGTTAACCAATTTACTTAAATATGGTGTATAACTTACACCAAATCCTGATTTAGCTAAAGAAAATGCGTATTTTGAAGGATTCCATTGTTGAGAATAGGCATCGGCTGATGTTGCTACTCCCATATCTCCCATACCTGCAGCTCTTGCATCGGCTGCTATAAGTAAAAATGGAACTCCAGTTGTGATTACTCTACTGTCATTAGAATTTGGTATTAACTGAGTAATTTGTGCATTAACACGAGCGAAAAAACCTATTGTTATTAGGGCAAAAATGTAGTTTTTCATAAGTATAATGTTGATTTTAACTGCTGCTTTAAAAAGCATTAATCTATTTGGCAAATATAATTTATTATTATAGTATTACAAGTTTTTGATATTTTTCTACTGTTTTATTTAATTGTTTTGAGCGTACAGTTAATTTGTAAACATACACGCCTTTTCCTATTTTATCTCCAAAATCATCCTTTCCATCCCAAACTATATCTTTAGATACTGAGCTTGTTACCTTACTCCCTCCTGTGGTTTGACCATTTAAGGTTTTTACCAATTTACCTGATACGGTGAATACTTGTACTGAAACGTCTAAAACCTCTGAACTATTGTGATTAAACCAAAATTCTGTGTAATTAACAAAAGGATTTGGATAATTTAGTACATTATCGATAACAAGTGACTCATTTTCGTCAAAAACCACAAACTGTACCTCAGAAGTCGATGAATTGTTATAAACATCCCACACTTTTAACGTTAATGTATGCAACCCTGGGTCTAAATCTCTAAGTGGATAGGTTAGTGTACCTTTTTGATAATCATCTACTTCGGTTGTATAATAGTCGTTTAATTTAAAGGGATTCGTTTCATCCCCATCTAAAATAGCTATAATATCATGTCCTATTCCACTAGAGGTATTTATACCATTTTCATCATGTAATTTTGCAAGAAGTGTTGGAGATTCATTAGTAATTCCTCCAGAAACAAAGTTTTCATCATTCATAAAAAGCACTATGGTTGGTCCAATATTGTCTTCAGCAGCATTTTCGTTTATACCACCTATTTTAATATCAAAATTAAACCCAGTTTGGTCTTGAAATTGATTATTCTTTTTTGAGTAGAAACTAACCTTTCCATTACCTACTGGTATCCCAATATCTTTCGGCACTATAAAATCAAATGTAAAAACACCATTAGTCACTGTTGCTTGTCCTCTAAAAATAGTTTCGCCTAAGGTTTCAAAGTCCAAAATTATAAGCTGTCCATTATTATCTCTTGTTCTATCATTTGCCAATGTTTGCCTATCAATGTCTTTATCATAAATTGTTGCTGTAAGCACCCCATTATAATCATTAATGAGATTACCCAAACCATCAACAACTTCGCCTTCTAGTTTTACATGACTCAAGGCTTTTAAAACATCAATATTTCCTGTAATCGCCACATCGTTAACTTTGGTAAGTCTTATTCCAGATTTAGGAATTGCTAGCTTCATAGCAGGATCTCCAATAAAAAAAGTCAATCGTCGCTGTGCTATTCCTGAAATTGAAGGGTCATTTTTAGTTAATCTCAAGGCCTCGGCTACAGATACATAACTATTTGAGCCAAAACTGAATAAATACTTTCCCAATATTTCATTAAAAGCAACGCCAACACTCACAAATATTTGACGCGTAGTGGTAATTAATCCAACAGCTCCACCCTCTTTATTCCAATATAAAAACTCTCCTGCTGATGGTCTTAATGGATTATCAAATTTTGAATACTCACAAGTAACGGTGACAAAACAGTTAAGTTTACATACATTGGTAAGTTCTTGCGCATTAATTTTATCAAAAATACGCTCACCAGCTAAACCATCTTCACCACCATGACCAAAATAATTAATTATTAATGCACCCACTTCAACATTATCAAAAATAGCTTTATTTACTGTTGGGTAACGTTCTCCTCCAGCACTAGACTCTTGCGTAAATGAATCGGAATGAATCTTTGAAACATTAAAAAAAGGCTTGTTTTGTGTTACTTCGTCTCCTATAAAATTTGTAGTATTTTGTATAATACTTTCCCAAGCTACATCAACATCGTCTGAAATCACCAAAACATTATTTCGCCAATTCCCATAGGCTTCTACTTGATAATATGATTCTAGCTTATCTACTAACTCTTTAGCACGTTGTGGAGTGTCGGCTAAAATTCTTCCCACAGCAATATCTAATTTATCAGAAGAGTTCATTCCTCCTTCATTAGCGTCCATCATCCCATAAAAATCATCAGACACTAATGAGCTTGTTAAACTAAAACTATTTAGTGTATGCCAAGATGGAACGACATTTGTATTATTTGCTACTCTATCTTTATAATCAAAAGAAGCATCCCCAAATAAGCATAAATACTTTAATCGTCTATCAGGCGTACTAGCATTATCATATACATATTTTATTAAATTTCTTATTCCAGCAACATCTTGATTTCCAGAACTAAATTCGTTATAAATTTCCTGTAATGTATATATTTTTACGTTTAAACCATAGATATTTCTATCTAATTGTGCCAATCTTTGTGCTTGAGACAACATATCTTGTCTTGCTATAATAATATAATCTACATCTTGAAATTGCCCTTGGGTACCTAAAAATACCGATCCTTTAATATCCTGATTACTTATTTGAGTTGCTGAATTGTTAAGTGGCTGATAATAATCTGAAGGGTCTACAGCTACATACGCTCTCTTTTCCCCTAACTTTGCCTTAAAACTGAATGTTGAGCTAGAGTCTTCATTAAGTATAGTTGTAATATTATTTCGGTCTGTTACGTCCCAAACTTCAGCTATACCAGAGGCATTGGAAACATTATATTGACCAATTCCTGCAGTTAAAGATGCATTATTATTTTTAAATGCAAATTGTTTTCCATTGGCTAATAAAGCTCGTGCAGCTTCTATAGAAATATAGTCTAAATAGCCAACAGAAGATGGATTTCCATTATTATTATAATTGAGATTAACTGTGATATTTTCCGAATTCACAGAAATATTTCCAATAAAAAAATCTTGCGTTGCCAATACAGGATCGTTAATGGCTGGAAACGAAAAATCATCTACTTGATTTCCGTTAACTTTCAATTGCATTGTTGTTGGAACCTCCCCAACAGCGGCGGCATAAACTTTTAAGTTAATAGGCTCTGTTGAAACGATATTAGGAAATTCAAAATCAAAAAACTTTTCGTTATCAAAATCAAATCTATCTCCAAACCAACGTCTGCCAATTTTTACCAAATTATATTCATCTACTTCATAAAATTGATAGTCATGAAACGTATCAAAAATCACGTCAGGACCTCCTATTGGTTCAACATTAACTTGTATTTGCTTTGCATTAACCCCAGGAGTTACATTTATAAAATAGCAGGCCTTGTCAACAAACACATTAATATTTGTATTGCTTTCAGCATTAAACCCTGTTGGACCAACACCGTAGAATAGTAAATAATCGTTATTATTAAATACACCATCCTCTCCTCCAACAAATTTAATTGCATTCTCTGTTAAGTCTAATGGATAAAATGCAGCGTTTTCTAAAGGCAACATCGTGCCTCCTTGCCCAAATACCCTTATGGTTCTAGGGTCTATTCCACTTGTATTAACCCCTAAATTGTTTAAAAAACTCTTTGATAGTTTAAACACACCTGTTTTATCAATATAAAACTTATACCAAGTCCCTTGTCCCAATACTGAATTGATGGTTATAACACTTGTATTTGAAGTGGTTCTAAAACTATTTGTACTGTTATATGTTATTGTAAAAGCAAGGACTTTATTATAAATACCATTATCATTTACTATTGGAGAAACCTCTAAATAAGCATAACGTTTGCCTCTGGCAATAGAATTTTTTAAACCAAATGTAATTTGCTTTGGGATAGTTTTAATATTTACACCTTTCAACTCACTTAAAACAATTGGAGCATATGTCACATTAGTTAGCTTTACTGACTTTTCGTTAATAGGTTGGTTCAATTCCCATTGTGAAACAAACTTTAACCCTGAAATATGGTCAAAACTAAAATTTTCTTTATTAAATGAAGGTACTACGGTTTTAGAAGATGATGTAGATAGTGTTCGCGTGCCTTCCCATTCAATTTTAAACTGTTTTTGTTGGGAATAACTTAGAAAAAATGATAAAAAAAATATTGTGTAAAGTATTTTATTCATTTGCTATTATATCTCCATATTTATGGTTAATTACAATTAAAATTCAACATTTTAGCTAATTAATAAAAATATAAACTTGTATATATTTATAACACAATTAACGTTGGTTATTTACCAATAGTATTATAATTGTAATTTAATTCAAATTTACAATAATAAATCATGAACTAATGCGTTTTAGAATAACTAAATTTGTCTCGAAAAGATAAAAATATCCGATATTGTGTACAAAAAATAGGATGAAATGCGTATTTTTTGATAAAAACACTTGTCTGTTAATCTTTAATTACTATATTGCGACACCAAATATTTAATTGACTTACTTAAAAAGTATGGATATGAAAAATGCCACAACACTAAAAATAATGCTAGTTCTAGCATTATCTTTATCTATGTTTAGTTGTAAAAAATCATCGAGTTCTAAGAACAATTCTAGAGCTACAGGATGGAAAATTAATGCCAAAGAAGGAGGGTTTCAATATAATACAGACTTTAAAGAGCAGGCAACTGCACCTGGGCTAGCTTTTATTGAAGGAGGTACTTTCACGATGGGAAAAGTTCAGGATGATGTGATGCATGATTGGAATAATGCTCCAAATCAACAACACGTACAGTCCTTTTATATGGACGAAACCGAAGTTACCAATATGATGTATATGGAATACTTAGATTGGATTAAGCGTGTTTACCCACCAGAAAACCCAAACTTTAAAGCCATATATAATGGTGCTTTACCAGATACTTTAGTGTGGAGAAATCGCTTAGGTTATAATGAAATGATGACCAACGAATATTTACGTCACCCAGGATATGCTGAATACCCTGTTGTTGGTGTAAGTTGGATTCAAGCCGTAGAATTTGCTAACTGGCGTACCGATAGAGTTAATGAAATGTATCTTGAAGAAGCTGGATACTTAGAAAGAGATGCTAGACATACCGCAACTGCAGAAGCTAATTTTAATACTGACACCTATATTAATGCACCTACACAAACATATGGTGGTAACGATAGTATTATTAATCCTGCTTCAAGAAGAGGTAAGAGAGTTCAAACAACTACCGCTGGTGATACCATTAATGTGTATGCTTCTAGAGGCACAGGAATTATTTCTCCAAAATACAGACTCCCTACAGAAGTAGAATGGGAATATGCTGCACTTGGCTTAACCGAGTTAAGAAGCTATAATGTATATAGAGGACGTAAAAAATATCCTTGGGATGGTCAATATACTCGTTCTGGAAAACGCAAAATTCGTGGAGATCAAATGGCTAATTTTAAACAAGGTAAAGGTGATTATGGCGGAATTGCAGGTTGGTCTGATGATGGGGCTGATATTACAGCTCAGGTAAAATCATACGAACCAAACGATTATGGTTTATATGATATGGCTGGAAATGTTGCCGAATGGGTTGCCGATGTGTACAGACCAATAGTAGATGATGAGTTTAACGACTTTAATTACTATCGTGGAAATGTATATACTAAAAATGCAATTAATGATGATGGCACTGTAAAAATTGTAACTGTTAATGATATTGTTTATGACACCTTAAGTAATGGGAAAGTCGTAGCTAGAAATTTACCAGGTGAAATATTGCAGGTTGCAGTAGATCAAAATGAAACTTATTTAAGAAATAATTTCTCTACAAGTGACAACAGAAACTTTAGAGATGGCGATAAAAGATCTTCAAGAAACTTTGAAAGCTTCAATGATGAAGACGAAGTCGAAAATCAAGATGCGATTACTAGTAAAATGTATCATGCTCCAAAAAACACTGTTCAAATAGACTCTAGCGGTAATATGATTAGAGAATACGATAAATCTAATAATAGAACATCCTTAATTAGTGATGAAGTACGGGTGTATAAAGGTGGTTCATGGAGAGATAGAGCTTATTGGCTAGATCCTGCACAAAGACGTTATTTCCCACAAGATATGGCAACTGACTATATTGGGTTTAGATGTGCAATGTCAAGAATTGGTTCTAAATCAAAAGCAAAAAATAAAAAGAAAAATTAAAGTCTTACCAATTATAAAATACAAGTCCTAGCGTTTTCGTTGGGACTTTTTTTATTACATTTAATTCATGAATTTAGAAACACTTCATAACCTATTTTTAAAATGCAGTTCTGTATGTACAGATACTAGAAAAATAACCAGTAACTGTATGTTTTTTGCCCTCAAAGGCGATAATTTTAATGGCAACACCTTTGCAAAAAAAGCCATAGAATCTGGTGCTGCTTATGCTGTTGTTGATGAGAAAGAATTTGCTTTGGCTGAAAATTATATTTTAGTTGAAGATGTATTAAACACTTTACAACAATTAGCTAGTTATCACAAAAATTATTTAAATATAAAAATAATTGCAATAACTGGTAGTAATGGTAAAACCACAACTAAAGAGCTTATACAATGTGTGCTTCAAAAAAAATATAATACAGTCGCTACTATTGGTAATTTAAATAATCATATTGGTGTCCCTCTTACTTTACTCTCAATGAACGAAAACACAGAAATAGGTATTGTAGAAATGGGAGCCAATCATTTGCATGAAATTGAAAACCTATGCCATATAGCCAATCCAGATTATGGATATATCACCAATTTTGGCAAAGCACATTTAGAAGGGTTTGGTAGTTTTAAAGGTATTATTAAAGGGAAAAGTGAGCTTTACAATAACTTAAAAGCAAATTCAAAACTCATTTTTCTTAATGCTGAAGATGCCTTTCAAGTGAAACAGCTAAATAACTATAAGTCCTGCTATACTTTTGGGAGTAAGCCTGAAAATAATGCTACACTCTCTTTTATTGATGCCGACCCTTTTGTAAATACAAAATTCGGAAACCTTAATATTGAAAGCCATTTGATTGGCGCATATAATTTTAGTAATATTTCAGCTGCTATTGCTATTGGACACTATTTTAAAGTGAATGATATTGATATTAAAGACGCTATTGAAAGTTATATCCCAAAAAATAATAGATCACAAATTATTAATAAAGATTCGAATACTATTATCCTTGATGCTTATAACGCCAACCCAACAAGCATGAAAGCTGCATTAATTAATTTTGAACAACAAACTAGTTCTATTAAAACAGCAATACTTGGTGACATGTTCGAATTAGGTGATGAAGCAAAAAAAGAACATCAATATATTGTCGATCTCACTTCAACAATGCTATTAGATAATGTCATACTAATAGGTGAACATTTTTACAATACAAAAATAGTATCACCAAAAATAACTGTTTTTAGGACTTTTGATGATTTTAAAAATAAATATAAAGCCTCTAAAATCAAAAATACTTCCATATTAATTAAAGGCTCTAGAGGTATGGCTTTAGAACGGATTTTGGCTTTGTTATAAACAAAAAATTTAAGCAAAAAAAGTAAACTTTGGAGTTTCTTGAAACAAAAATCCCGATGCTAATTGCATCAGGATTTTTTGCTTGATGTGGGCGCAGAGGGATTCGAACCCCCGACCCCTTGGGTGTAAACCAAGTGCTCTGAACCAACTGAGCTATGCGCCCTAATTATTGGACTGCAAATATAAGTCAGTTTTTTAATCTGACAAACATTTTCAAATAAAATTCTATATTATTTCAGCCACTACAAAAGTACTTCCTCCAACGTAAATTATATCGTTTTTGTCTGCGTTTTTCTTAGCGTTTTCTAATGCTTCAGAAACCGAATTATAAACGTTACCAAGGTAGTCCTTTTTAATGAAAACTTCTTTTAAAATACTTGCATCTAATCCTCGTAAAACATTAGGTTTGCAAAAATAATAGATTGCCTCTTTGGGAAAAAAATCAATAATGGGATCGATATTTTTGTCGTCTACCATTCCTATTACCATGTGCAAATTATTATATGATTCCTCACTTAATTGTTGCATTACATAACATAATCCTTCTTTATTATGCGCTGTATCACAAATAATCTTTGGATGCTTTTGCAATATTTGCCAACGTCCCTTTAACCCTGTGTGTTCAACAACACTTAACAATCCTTTTACTATATCTTTATCCGAAATACTAAATCCTTTTTTATTTAGTTCATAAATGGTCTGTACAGTTGTTTTTATATTATGTTTTTGATAAGTCCCTTTTAAATCGGATTCAAAATCAGTTTTCACTAATGTATCTGCAAAATAAATAGGAGCATTCTGCACTTTTGCTAATTCCATAAAAAGAGGTTTCACTTCTTTTTGAGATTCGCCAATAACTACAGGAATATTTGGTTTAATAACACCACCTTTTTCTTTTGCTATATCTTGAATAGTTTGTCCTAAAAACTGTGTATGATCCAATCCTATATTTGTAATCACAGATACTTCAGGAGTCACAATATTTGTAGAATCTAAACGCCCTCCTAAACCGACTTCTATAATTGCAATATCAACATTTTGTTTTGAAAAATATTCAAAAGCTAAACCTACAGTCATTTCAAAAAAAGACAATAAATTTTCTTTAAAAAAAGACTTGTTTGATTTTATAAATTGAATTACAAACTGCTTACTAATACATTTCCCATTGAGTTTTATACGTTCTCTAAATTCTTTTAAATGAGGTGAAGTATATAGACCTACCTTATAACCCGCTTCTTG
>CAYQME010000058.1:0-15578 GCA_964418645.1 uncultured Flavobacteriaceae bacterium | reverse complement strand
TATTCGTGTAACCAAACAGCCCAATTTTTAGAAGTTGACAGTTTATTTCCTTCCAAATTTAAAAATTCGTTTGCCGGCACATTATCTGGTAAAATGTAAGAGCCTTCAGCTTTTAATATGGATGGAAAAATGATACAATGAAACACAATATTATCTTTCCCAATAAAATGTACCAACTTGGTGTCTTTATCTTTCCAATACGGTTCCCAATCTATACCTTCGCGTTTTGCCCATTCTTTGGTTGCAGAAATGTAACCAATTGGTGCATCAAACCATACATACAAAACTTTACCTTCAGCTCCTTCTACTGGAACAGGAATTCCCCAATCCAAATCTCTAGTTACAGCTCTAGGTCGTAAACCATCATCAATCCAAGATTTACATTGTCCGTAAACATTTGGTTTCCAATCTTTTTTATGCCCTTCAAGAATCCACTCTTTTAAAAAAGCTTCATGTTTATCTAAAGGTAAAAACCAGTGTTTGGTCTTTTTTAATGTTGGTATTGCTCCTGTAATAGCCGATTTCGGATTAATTAAATCGGTTGCATTATGACTTGTTCCGCAGTTTTCACATTGGTCACCATAACTTTCTTCATTGCCACATTTAGGACAAGTGCCAATAACAAATCTGTCTGCTAAAAACTGATGTGCTTCAGCATCGTATAATTGCTCTGTAACTTCTTCAATAAACTCACCTTTATCATTTAATGTCGTAAAAATTTCTGATGCAGTTTCATGATGAATTTTAGCAGTTGTACGCGAATAATTATCGAACGTAATTCCGAAATCTAAAAACGATTGCTTAATAATAGCGTGATATTTATCTACAATATCTTGAGGAGAAACACCCTCTTTCTTTGCCTTAATAGTAATAGGCACACCATGTTCGTCACTACCACACATAAATGCAACATCATTTCCGGTTAAACGTAAATAGCGTGCGTAAATATCTGCAGGCACATACACACCAGCCAAATGCCCAATATGAATAGGACCATTAGTGTATGGTAGTGCAGCCGTTATGGTATATCTTTTTGGTATGCCCATAAATAATATAAGATTAAAATTAAGGTGTCATTGCGAGGAGTTTGCGACGTGGCAATCTCATTACAAAAAAAACAGATTACTTCGCTTCACTCGTAATGACGAATAAATTAACAAGCCACAAAAATACACATTTTAACAGCCTAATAGAAAAAAAATGTACATTTACAAAAAAGCCTCTCACATGTATTTAAAACGGATATTTTACTGTGTTCTTCTAATAACTTTTGGAACTCAAAAAGCAGTAATTGCACAAAATTCAACTTCATCTAACAACGAGACTTCAATGCCTAAAAAACTTATTCAGCCGCCATACTTAAAATCTGGCGATACTGTTGCAATTGTTGCCCCTTCAGGAGTTTTAAATAATCGTGAAAAAGAAATTGACCTCGCTAAACAATTACTTAAAAGCTGGGGATTGAAAGCCGTTATGGGGCAACATGTATTTAGCAAATCTGGGCATTTTGCAGGAACTGATGATGAACGTGCAGAAGATTTTCAAAAGGTATTAGATAATCCAAACGTTAAAGCTATTTGGGCTGCTCGTGGTGGTTATGGAACCGTTAGGATCTTAGATAAATTAGATTATACCACATTTAAAGAACATCCAAAATGGATTATTGGTTATTCTGATATTACTGCGCTTCATAACCAACTAAATAATGTAGGTAGTGAATCTATACATGCAATAATGGCGACGAGTTTAACCGATGATTTGGAGGAGATTAAAGACAATGTATCTACATTTAAAGACGCTATTTTTGGAAATCCATTATCCTACACAATTGAAAATTCAAAATACAATAAAAAAGGGACTGCAACAGGGCAACTGGTTGGTGGCAATCTTACTTTATTACACACCATGTTAGGTTCTAAAACCAGTATTGACACTACTGGTAAAATCCTATTTTTTGAAGAAATTGGTGAATATGCTTACCATATTGATCGCATGCTACAAAGCTTAAAACGTGCTGGTTATTTTGATAACTGCAAAGGACTTATTGTTGGTTCTATAAGCAAGGTTAGAGAAAACACAACCCCTTGGGGGAAACCTATTGAGCAGCTTATTTTAGATGTTGTTGCCGAATACGATTTTCCTTTGCTATTTAATTTTCCTGCTGGACATGATGATGAAAATCGTGCGATGATACTTGGGAGGGTTATTGAGTTAACAGTTGGGAGTGAACAGTCAACAGTTGTTTTTAAATGAATATAAGAGCACTTTTTAAATATGTAATAGATATAAATATTTACAATTTATTAGTTTCAATATTTATTGGAACAATTACGAGTGCTTTATATGGCGTTATTTCTTTTTTCTCCATTGGAATTTTAATTGGTTATCTAGTGCATTGGTATTTCAAAAAAAACGAATACTATTTATATTATAATTTAGGCTATACAAAACTTAAGTTGTTAAGAATTGTGTTTACATTAAATATTATTATCTGTGTAATAATGTCAAGCTTTATCTATTTCATCTCGTTTTAAATGTCAACATTAAAAGCAAATAACATATCTAAATCCTTCGGGGAAAAACAAATTTTAAATAATATATCTTTTGAATGCTCAACTGGAGAAATTATAGGAATATTTGGTAGAAATGGAAGTGGAAAATCTACGCTGCTAAAAATTGTTCATGGTTCTTTAAAATCTGATTCTATTGGTTTAAGTATAAATTCAAACCCTATCAATCCATTAAAAGTAATTCCTCAAAAAAAGATTGGATTTCTTCCACAAGATTCTTTTCTGCCAAAGGGATTAACAGTAAGGCAAGTCATTCCTCTGTTATTTGAAAATGGAGATAATCAAGATAAAATCTTTTACTCACCTGGAGTATCTAAATTTGAAAAACAAAAGATAGGAGTGCTTTCAAGAGGCGAATTACGATATTTAGAAGTTTTACTTATTTGTAATTTAAGCCATCCATTTATTCTTTTAGACGAACCATTTTCCATGATAGCTCCGCTCTATAAAGATTTGATAAAAGCAGTATTGGTAAAGTTAAAAGAAACAAAAGGAATAATTATAACAGACCATTATTATTCTGATGTTTTACAAGTAACAGACCGTAATTTTTTATTAAAAAACGGTAATAGAATTAACATTAATGAAACATCTGATTTAATGAACAACGGTTATCTGAATAAAAATTAGTAAATTCTCACTGAAGTTTATCTCTAGAGCATTCAAAAGACTAAAAATAACGAAAGCATACTGTCATTCTGAATGAAACTTTAGCTAAATAAAGAATCTCAGCTTGATAAAATGTATATGAAAACAGCTTATTTTGGAATTAGTAAATCAAACAGAGTAAATTTTGATAATGAGATTAATGAGCTCAAAAAATGCTTGGCAAAACATTCGATAGAACTTTTTGTTTTTGTTGATAAATACAACTTTAAAATTGGACAAGAAAAAGAAATGATGAACATGGCTTTTGAAGAAATTGATAACTCAACCTTTCTTATCGTCGAACTCACAAAAATAGCAATTGGTGTTGGAATTGAAGTGGGTTATGCCTTTGCAAAACAAAAACCAATCATTTACATTAAAAGGAAAGACGCAAAGCACTCTACTACTATTGAAGGATGTTCGGATTATAGTATTGAATATGAAAATGAGTTTCAGTTAAGTAAAGAAATTGAGAAGATTATTATTAAAGATTCTTCGTCCCGATGGCTATCGGGACACTCAGAATGACAAAACAATAATAATACAGAAAGTAGGATGAGATTCCCACTTTCGTGGGAAATATTATGGCACAACACAACGAACTTGGTAAAAAAGGAGAACAACTGGCAGTAGATTATCTAATTTCGAAAGGATATACTATTGTACAACGAAATTATCGTTTTCAAAAAGCCGAAGTTGATATTATCGCCAAAAAAGAAGATACTCTTGCTATAATTGAAGTGAAAACTCGTTCTACCTCAGACTTTGGGAATCCACAAGATTTTGTAAAATCCAAACAAATACAACGCCTCGTAAAAGCAGTGGATGAATATGTTACCGTAAACAATTTAGACGTAGAAGTCCGTTTTGATATTATTGCCATTACAAAACAAGAAAACGGTTTTAATATTGAGCATTTAGAAAATGCGTTCTATCATTTTTGATCCATATATTTCTTAAAAGCCTCGAAATCGTAAGGTTTTGCAATAATTTTTTTATTCGCATTTAAAATATAATACGTAGGTGTTGCTGTTACATTATAGCTATTACCTATCTCGTTATTCCATTTCCCAAACCCAAGTACATGTATAAATTCTGGATAATTAACAATAGCTTTCTCCCATAATGATAATGTGGTCTCATCTTCTAGACCAACAGCAATTACCTTTACTTTCCCTTCACTCATTGATTTTATATAAGTTTGTAGCTTTGGAATTTCGTTTAAACAATGCGAACAGGTACTACTCCAAAACACAACAACATATTCTTGTGCCATATCTAAATCGTAAAGTGACACTTCGGTTTTGTTTACACCTTCTCCAAGATCAACATTAAACTCTGGTGCTTTATTTCCAATGGATAAACTTTTAAACAGTGTTAATCCATCAACAAGTTCAATATCATTAAGTGTTTGGGCAATTTCAATTAAATAAGTGTCTGCAATGTAATTGGCTACAGCCTCAAAATTAGCATCAACCATTTGTTGCCATAAAATCTCTAATAATGTGCTTTTTATTACAGGATTTGCATCCTTCATGGCAGCATATACTTCATCTATATTCTTCTCATAGGAAATGACCTCATTATCTTCTTTTGAAGTCATTCCAAATACATAATTAAGTGATCGCTCTATTAAAAAATTAGAACTTTGAAGTATTTCATTATCAAAATCTACATGATCAAAAAAATGTGCTTTTAAATTTTTGATATAGGTTGAAATATCTTCAAAGCCTTCAGGAATATAAGGTGAATTTGCTTTTATAAAATGCAAAGCTATTGTGCCTTCTGCAGCTTTTCCGTATTCAACTTGAGTTTCTTTTTGGGTTTTAAAAATAGCAGCTAATGCTAAGGTGTCTGTACTTTGCTGTCTATAAAAATTACCAATACTTTGACTCACCATAGACATACTTGTTGTGTAAGAGTTTATTAAAGTATTTTCTACAGAAGTATTATATTTTACTCCTGTTTCCGTATTAAAGGTTAAGGACACATCTTCTTTGGCATTGTAAATAATATCAAAATTAAATTCTTCTTGTGGTACTGCATACACCAACCTATACATTCCTTTTGTAATTGTAGAGTCTAACTGAAATTCAAAATTTCCTTTTTTATCAACCTGAGTGTTTGCAACATATAAGGATGTTGTTGGTGTCACTTTATATAAAATTGCATATTCAAAATCCTCGGCAGGAGAAAACGTCCCTTTTATAGTATGTTGAGCTACAACAAACATTGGCATTAATAGAATTGCGTATAGCATTTTTTTTAACATAAACTCTTTTTTAATAATACACCAAACAGATAATACGGTCACTTTATTTTTCTTTTTATTTTCAATAATCACGCCAAAATAGGTTGAATTGTATGTAATACTTTTTCAATGCTATTTACCTTTTCAAAAGTAAGCAATAATCTTAATCCTTTCCTAGTCTGCTTTTCTTTCATTGTGCAATGATTAGCATGTGTTTGCACAAACTGTAATACTTTAGTAAATATTTCACTTTTATAAAAATTACTTTCTTGATTGCTAATAAAATATCCCACAAACTTGCCTTGTTTCATAATGATTTTTTCAAAACCTAATGCTGTGGCAATCCACTTAATTTTAACACTGTTTAATAAATCTACAACTTGTATTGGTAACTCACCAAAACGATCTAAAAGCTCTCGCTCAAAAACATTCAACTCTTCTTTTGTTTTTATGGTATTAAGTTTTGTATAAAGATTAAGACGCTCTGTAATATTATTTATATAATCGTCTGGAAATAACAACTCGAAATCCGTGTCTATGGTAATATCTTTTACATATGCTTTGTCTTCATTATCATCTTTATACAAGCCTTTAAACTCATTCTCTTTAAGTTCTTCGATGGCTTCATTTAATATTTTTTGATACGTATCAAATCCTATTTCATTAATAAATCCGCTTTGTTCTCCTCCTAATAAATCTCCAGCGCCTCTAATTTCTAGATCTTTCATAGCAATATTAAAACCACTACCAAGTTCAGTATGTTGTTCTAAAGCTGTTATACGTTTACGTGCATCATTAGTCATTGCTGAATGTTCTGGCGTTATAAAGTAGCAAAACGCTTTTTTGTTACTGCGTCCTACACGTCCTCGCATTTGATGTAAATCACTCAATCCAAAATAATTGGCATTATTAATAAAAATAGTGTTTGCATTGGGTACGTCCAAACCACTTTCGACAATAGTTGTGCTTACCAAAACATCAAACTCGCCATTCATAAAAGCCAGCATCAATTGTTCTAATTTTTTACCTTCTAGTTGCCCATGACCAATGCCTATTTTAGCATCGGGAACCAAACGCTTAATCATGCCAGCAACTTCTTTAATATTTTCTATCCTATTATGGATAAAAAATATTTGTCCGCCACGTTGAATTTCATAAGAAATAGCATCACGAATGGTTACTTCGTTAAACCGTATTACATGACTTTCAATTGGATAACGATTTGGAGGAGGTGTTGTAATTACCGATAAATCTCTTGCTGACATTAAGCTAAACTGAAGTGTTCTAGGAATTGGAGTTGCTGTTAAGGTTAGCACATCTACATTGTCTTTAATGGTTTTTAATTTTTCTTTTACAGCCACACCAAATTTTTGCTCCTCATCGACAATAAGCAATCCTAAATCTTTAAATTTTACTTTTTTATTTACCAATTGATGCGTTCCAATAATAATATCTACACGTCCATTTTCTAAATTTTCTAAAGTTTCTCGTTTTTGTTTTGCTGTTCTAAATCGGTTGATATAATCTATTGTAACCGGAAATTCTTTTAAACGTTCGGTTAGTGTTCTATAATGCTGAAATGCCAAAATGGTTGTTGGTACTAATATGGCTACTTGTTTTCCATTATCTACAGCTTTAAAAGCCGCTCGAATAGCAACTTCGGTTTTACCAAAACCTACATCACCACAAATTAAACGATCCATGGGTTGCTCGCTTTCCATATCAGCTTTAATATCTGCAGTTGCTGTGATTTGGTCTGGTGTGTCTTCATATAAAAAGGAAGCTTCAAGTTCGTACTGCATATAGCTATCTGGATTGTATTGATAGCCTTTTTTTAATTTACGTTTGGCGTATAGTTTAATAAGGTTAAACGCAATTTCTTTGACTCTAGATTTTGTTTTCTGCTTTAGTGTTTTCCAAGCTTTACTACCAAGTTTATATATTTTTGGAGGTTTTCCATCCTTCCCATTAAACTTGGTGATTTTATGTAGTGAATGAATACTTAAATACAATATATCTCGCTCTCCATAAACCAATTTTATAGCTTCTTGCTTTTTCCCTTCAACATCTATTTTCTGTAAGCCTCCAAACCTACCAATACCATGATCTATATGTGTTACATAGTCGCCAACATCAAGATTGGTGAGTTCTTTTAATGTAATGGCTTGTTTTTTTGCATAACCATTTTTTAAATGGAACTTATGATAGCGTTCAAAAATTTGATGATCTGTATAGCAAGCAATTTTGTTATCGTTATCTATAAACCCTTGGTGCAAAGAAAGCACCATAGTTTTGTAATGCACATCTTGCTCTACATCATTAAAAATGTCTTGAAATCGTTTAGCCTGTTGTTCACTAACACAACTTATGTAATTGGTATATCCTTTATTGTGATTTGCATTTAGGTTTTCAATTAACAAATCAAAATGCTTGTTAAAAGAGGGTTGTAGTTTAGTGTTGAATACTATTTCGTTAGATTCAGAGGATTTCTTCGTTTCACTCGCAATGACACTTTTATTAAAAAAGGAAGTATACCCAAATTCTACTAAAGAAAGCTCTAACAATTGTTTTTTGAGTAATTCTGAATTACAAAACAACTCACTAGGTGTTGCATGCTTTAAATCGGCTGAAAGCGCTTCAAAAGCATCTTCAGCTTTATTGAAAAAAGAATCAATCCTAGAAAATAGAAGTTCAGCATTTCTTGTGCAAACTACAGTTTTAGAAGCTATATATTTTAAAAAACTTTGCCGCCTTTCTTCTAGAAACTTATTCGCAATATTTGGAATAATATTAATTTTCTTGATTTGCTCAGTAGAGAGTTGTGTTTCAACATCAAAGGTTCGCATACTTTCTACTTCATCTCCAAAAAATTCAATACGATAGGGTTCATCATGCGAAAATGAAAATACATCAACAATACCTCCTCGTACTGAAAATTCTCCAGGTTCAGTCACAAAATCTACGCGCTTAAATTGGTATTCAAACAATACTTCGTTAACAAAATCGATAGATAAATTATCATTTATGGAAATTTTTAAAGTATTGCGTTCCAACTCTTTTCTAGTCACCACTTTTTCAAAAAGAGCATCAGGATAGGTAATAATTATTGCCGGCTTTTTTCTGGAATTAATCCGATTTAATACCTCTGCTCTTAATAATACATTTGCATTATCGGTTTCTTCAATCTGATAAGGTCTGCGGTTACTTCCAGGATAAAATAAAACATCCTTTTCATTTAAAAGTTGCTCAAAATCATTCAAATAATAAGCCGCTTCTTCTTTATCATTAAATACTAATAAAAAAGGGGCTTCAGCTTGCTTAAATGCATTCGAGATAACAAAAGAAAACGACGATCCAATGAGCCCTTTTAAATGTGTTTTACTTTGCGAATTGGCAATAGCAATTTGCAATTTTTGCTGTTGCAAAGACTGTAAATACGTCTGCGAGATTAAGGCTTTACTCACTAAGAATATTTTGAAACAAATATATAATAATTGTTGCTTAGAATTTTAATTTTTTATTTGCCTAAAAAGTGTTAATAATATTATATTTGCAGAAAAATAATACAGCTTATGTCAATTTCAGATTTATTCGATAGTGGGTTTAGAAAACGTAATGAAGACCATTTTGCAGCAATAGTAAGATTAGCCATAGATGATGGTAAAATAACAGATGAAGAGAAAGCCTTTTTAGATCGTTTAGCTATAAATTTGGACATTAACGAGTTTGATTATAAACAAATTTTAAAGGATTATGCAACGCACCCAATTAATCCACCACTATCATACAACAAGCGTTTAGAACGTTTATTTGATTTGGTCCGAATGGTTTTTGTTGACCATATACCTGATGAACACCAAGTAAGACTTTTACATAAATTTGCTGTTGGATTAGGTTTTTCGGCTGTTAACGTTGTTTATATAGTAGATAAGGCCTTAATATTGGTGAAAACAGGAGCTAATTTGGAGGAGTTTATGCTAGCCATTAAAACAATGAATGAATAGCTAAAAAATCACTTTTACATAAACGATTCAACTTTTTTCACCATATTTTTGCTTCCACAAATAAAAGGCACACGTTGGTGCAATTCGGTTGGTTGTATATCCATAATTCTAGTAAAACCATCACTTGCCTTTCCATTGGCTTGTTCAGCAATAAATGCCATTGGATTGCATTCGTAAAGTAAACGCAATTTGCCTGTAGGATTTTTTGAAGTGTTTGGGTAAATATAAATACCTCCTTTTATCATATTTCTATGAAAATCGGATACTAAAGACCCAATATATCTTGATGTATAAGGTCTATCACCTTCTTCCATCTGACAATATTTGATATAATCTTTTACACCTTGAGGAAAATGAATATAATTACCTTCATTTACCGAATATATTTTTCCGTTTTCTGGAAATTGAATATGCGGATGAGATAAATAAAATGTTCCAATAGCAGGATTCAATGTAAACCCATTTACACCATCGCCAGTTGTATAAACCAGCATTGTAGAGGTCCCATAAATTACATAACCCGCTGCCACTTGCTGATTTCCTTTTTGTAAAAAATCTTCAATAGTTACTGGAGTACCAATTGGTGTTATGCGGGTATAAATAGAAAAAATTGTGCCTACGGAAACATTTACATCGATATTTGATGAACCATCCAAGGGATCAATTAAAACAATATATTTGTTCTGGTTGTTTTCATCTTGACTATTAATGGTAATAAAATCGTCCTCTTCTTCACTGGCAATTCCACAAACAATGTTTCTATTGGTTAAAGTTTGAATGAATTTTTCATTAGCATAAACATCCAACTTTTGTTGATCTTCTCCTTGAATGTTGGTATCTCCTGCAGTTCCTATAATATCAACTAAACCAGCTTTGTTTACTTCATGATTTACTACTTTTGCAGCTAACCTAATCGAGTTAATTAATCGCGATAACTCTCCTGAAGTATATTTAAACGAAGTTTGATTTTCAATAATAAACTCGCCTAAAGTTTTATTTTTTTGAGACATTTTTTGGTTGTGTTTAATATCGCAAATATCGTATTTTTTAATCAACTATAACGTTTTCGTAAAAGATAAATTAGTATAATTAATCTACATTAAACTATCTTTGGCTTTATTTTAAAATTATGAATTTTACAATTAGAGATGCAACTAAAGAGGATATGCCTCAAGCATTAGAATTAATTAAAGAACTAGCTGTTTTTGAAAAAGAAGAGAATGCTGTAGAAGTAACTGTTCAAGACCTGCAAAATGATGGTTTTGGCGACCTACCTGCTTTTACTTGTTTTGTAGCAGAATTGAATAATAAAGTTGAAGGCATCGCTTTAGTTTACAAACGGTATTCCACTTGGAAAGGCCCAATTTTACATTTGGAAGACTTGGTTGTTAGTCAAAAAATGAGAGGTTTAGGAATGGGATCTGCTCTTTTAGACGAAGTAGTTAAATTTGCTTTTAGTTTGGGTGCTAAACGTATTAATTGGGAAGTATTGGATTGGAATGAAAAAGCAATCAACCTGTATGAAAAAAAAGGAGCAAAAGTATTAAGAGATTGGGACGTAGTACATTTAAATGAACAAGGAATTAAAAATTATATAGCAAATATAAAATAATGCGCATTTTTAAATTTGGAGGAGCATCAGTAAAAGATGCTGAAGGTGTAAAAAATCTAGTTAAAGTATTAAAAACAGTTGGATATGACAATACTTTAGTGGTAGTATCTGCTATGGGAAAAACCACAAATGCTCTAGAAGGGGTTATTTACAATTACTTTAATAACACAAAAGAATTGCAAAGCTCTATACAGGATGTAAAGAAATATCATAACGGTATTTTGTTAGATCTTTTTGAAAATGAAAACCATCCGGTTTTTAATACTGTTTCTAATTTTTTCAATGATTTAACTGTTTTTTTAGAAAGAAATAAATCGCCAGATTACAACTTTGTTTATGACCAGGTTGTTGGATTTGGTGAGCTCTTATCAACTTCTATTATTAGTACTTATTTAGAAACTGAAGATATAAAAAATAATTGGCTTGACGTTCGTGAATTTATAAAAACCGATAACTTTAATAGAAATGCAAAAGTAGATTGGAAAAAAACACAAGACATAATAACTAACAAAACAGAAAAAAATATTTTAAACATTACGCAAGGGTTTTTAGGAAGTGACGCAAACAACTTTACTACCACGCTTGGACGTGAAGGAAGTGATTATACAGCAGCTATTTTTGCTTATTGCTTAAATGCAGAAAGTGTTACTATTTGGAAAGATGTTCCTGGAGTTTTAAATGCCGACCCTAGGTTTTTTGAAAATGCCAAATTATTAAATCAAATTTCTTATCGTGAAGCTATAGAATTGGCATTTTATGGTGCTTCTGTAATTCACCCCAAAACGCTACAACCTTTGCAACGAAAAGAAATTCCTTTGTATGTTAAATCGTTTTTAAACCCTAAAGACACAGGGACATGTGTTAGCAAAGGTGTTAGTATAGAGCCCAAAACACCTTGTTTTATCGTTAGAAAAAATCAAGTTTTAATCTCGTTATCTTCTTTAGACTTCTCATTTATAGTAGAAGAAAATATTAGTGAAATATTCAACTTATTACATTTATACAAAATGAAAGTTGACTTGATTCAAAACTCAGCTATTAGTTTTTCAGTCTGTGTAGATAATAATTACAATAATTTAGAAAAGTTACTACAACACTTAAAAGCAAAATTTAAAGTAACATACCACGAAAATGTATCGCTTTATACTATACGTCATTACGACGAAAAATCTATTCAAATTTTAGAACAAAATAAATCTGTTTTAATGAAACAATTATACTTAGATACCGTTCAAATAGTAACAAAATAGTGGACTTATTCTTATTTGTTTTTAAGTATATTTGTAGTTCGTTCAATTAAAATAACACATGGCATTAGTAACCGCAAAAGAAGTTTCAAAAGCTATAAAAGCAGATAAATATGGGTTTATAGGTACTTTTATTGGTTGGTTACTCATGAAGCTTTTAAAAATTTCTACACTCAATAAAATTTATAATAAAAATAAACATTTAAGCGACCTTGAGTTCCTAAATGGTATTTTAGATGCGTTTCAAATTAAATTTGAAATCCCTGAAGAAGACCTCAAACGACTACCTAAAGATGGTGCTTATATTACTATATCTAATCACCCACTTGGAGGTATTGATGGTATTTTATTGTTAAAACTTATGCTGGAACAACGCAGCGATTTTAAAATTATCGCAAATTTTTTGTTGCATCGCATAGAGCCCTTAAAACCATATATAATGCCTGTAAATCCTTTTGAAGACAGGAAGGATGTAAAATCTAGCATAACTGGTTTTAAAAATTCTATTCTTCATTTAAGAGCAGGTAAATCTTTAGGTATTTTTCCGGCAGGTGAAGTCTCGACTTATCGAGACGGGAAATTGGTAGTTGATAAACCTTGGGAAGAAGCTGCTATGAAACTTGTTAAAAAAGCAGAAGTTCCAGTTGTTCCTATTTATTTTCACGCAAAAAACAGTACTCTTTTTTACAAGTTATCTAAAGTTAGCGACACCTTTAGAACTGCAAAATTACCATCTGAATTATTAACACAAAAGCATCGCACTATAAAGGTTAGGATAGGAAAATCTATTTCAGTAAAAGACCAACAAGAACATGAAGACCTCGATGATTTTTCAGAGTTTTTAAGACGGAAAACCTATATGTTATCTAATACTTTTGAGGAGAAATCTAAAATATTAAATAATATATCAACCACTTTAAAGCTTCCTAAAATTCCTAAAAAAATTGTGACTCCAGTTAATACTGATGTTATGATTAAAGAAATAGAAGACTTAAAAGAAGGAGATTATCGGCTATTAAAAAGCAAAAATTATGAAGTGTATTTGGCTCCTGCATTCAAGTTGCCTAATATACTTCGTGAGATAGGACGGTTACGAGAAATTACTTTTAGAGAAGTTGGCGAAGGCACCAATGAAGCTATAGACTTGGATAAATTTGATACCTATTACCATCATATGTTTCTTTGGGATGATGAAAAAAAAGTAATTGCTGGAGCATATCGCATGGGACTAGGCTCCAAGATTTTCGAAAAGTTTGGTATTGATGGATTTTATCTTCAAGATCTGTTTAGGTTTGAGCCTGAATTACATAAAATGATGAGCCAATCCATAGAATTAGGACGTGCTTTTATTATTGCAACTTATCAACAAAGACCAATGCCTTTATTTTTACTTTGGAAAGGTATTGTACACACTACACTGCGTTTTCCCGAACACAAATTTTTAATTGGAGGTGTAAGCATTAGTAATCAATTTTCCAACTTTTCCAAATCGTTAATGATTGAATTTATGAAGTCTCACTATTACGATCCTTACATCGCACAATATGTTCATCCTAAAAAAGAGTTTAAAGTGAAATTGAAAGATGCTGATAAAGATTTTGTTTTTGATGCAACAGAAGCTGATCTTCAAAAATTTGATAAAATTATTGACGAAATAGAACCTGGAAGCTTGCGTATGCCTGTATTACTTAAAAAGTACATTAAACAAAATGCACGTTTGGTTGGTTTTAATGTAGATCCCTTATTTAATAATGCCGTTGATGGTTTAATGTATATTAAAATTGCCGATTTGCCAGAAAGCACAGTGCGTCCTGTAATGGAAGAGTTTCAAGCCGAATTGGAACGCAAGTTTATGGAGAATCATGATAAATAATTTATAGTTCTAGAAGACTTTGCTTCTTCTTTCTAAAAAGTAATTATCATGCCATTTACCTTGTAACTGTCCAATTTTTTCTCTAGTACCAACAACTCTAAAACCACATTTTTTATGTAACGCAATACTTGCAATGTTTTCTGAAAAAATAACAGCTTGCAATGTCCAAAAGCCGTTTTCTTCGCTTTCATTAATGAGTTGTTTTAATAAAGCTTCTCCAATATGTTGCCCTTTAAAACTTGAAGCTACATAAACACTAACCTCAGCAACTCCCTTGTAAACATCTCGCTTCGAAACAAGAGATAATACACCGAAACCCACTACTTCAGAATTAGAGATAGCAACAATTCTGCAAGATGATATATATTTTTGATTCCATTGTTCCCAAGTAGGAACCTGTGTTTCAAAAGTGGCAATTCCTGAATTAATACCTTCAGAATAAATTTTTGAAACTGATATCCAATCTTCTTTATTAAATGGCCTGATAGAAAATGTAATCATATATTAGCAGACAATATTATGCGTATTACTTAAGCAAAAGATTATACGATATCCACTATTTTACTAAAACCAAGGTTTCTTTCCTACTTGATAAGTATTGTAAAACTCTTCATCCGATTTTGTGAGGTAAATAATCCCTTCAATTAACCCAATTAATCCAGTTAAACCAACTCCCATACCACAAGTAAAAAACCCAACCACAAACGTTACAACCAATAGAATAATACCTTCTTTATTATATCCTAAAATAAATTTATGAACTCCTAAAGAGCCAACCAAAATTGCAAGAACACCTGCAATTACTTTTTTGTTATCTCCCGAAGCTTTATTAAACGTTTCTTTGGCTTCATTTGCAAATTCTTTAGCACTTTCTTTGGCATCTCCTAAGATATCGTTAAGGTCGTTACCTGAATTTTTTTCATCAGACATAATAGTTTTGATTTTAGTTAGACTCTAAAAGTAATAAAAAAAATGAATTCCTTTATAAAAATGCACTGTCAATAGGCTCCCAAAGTTCAATTTTATTCCCTTCGGGATCCAAAATCCATCCAAATTTACCGTATTCATATTCTTCTACTTCGCCAACAATAGTTACTCCTTCTTCTTTTAAAACTGCTAATAATTCATGAAGATTTTCTACCCTAAAATTCATCATAAATTGTTTTTCACTTGGCTTAAAATAAGAGGTATCCTCTTTAAATGGCGACCATTGTGTAGAGCAATCATTACCAGCTTTATCCTTCCACCAAAATGAACAACCATAATCATCAACAGGTAATCCTAAATGTTTACCATACCATTCTTTTACTTTATCTGGGTTTTTAGTTTTAAAGAAAAACCCTCCTAATCCTGTTACTCTTTTTTTCATATTT
>CAYQME010000057.1:0-15819 GCA_964418645.1 uncultured Flavobacteriaceae bacterium | reverse complement strand
AATTGCACAACAAACGCTAGTAATAGCGTTAAAATTCCACTAAACTTTGTTTTCATTTTATAATTTATTTGAATTAGTCTACGCCAAAAATCATAATAAAAAGTTAATAAAGCAATTATTATTTGCTAAAATTTCATTTTTTTTTTGAAAACATACCGTTAATACTTAATTTTTAGTTAAAATCTTGTATTCAAACTGATGTGAATTTTTGAATTTGAAAGCTTGAATTTTTGATTTTCTGACTTCCCATTTGCATAGTTGAATTTTAAAAGTCCAGCCTTTGTAATTAGCCCAAATCCAAATCCAAATCCAAAAAGCTTTTCTATTGAATTAGTGAGTTCATTATTAAGATAAGTAGCATCAATGATTGAATGTATATAAATGGTAGAACTAAGATTGTATCTGTACTCACTATTAAGTAAACCATAAAAAGAAGCTAGGATACTATTTTCTTCAAAGCCCCTTATTGTATTTATCCCGCCAAATCTAAAAAGCTCATTCACCAAATAAGAATCAGAAATGATACCTTCACTTTTCATTCTAAAATAAATACTATTTCTATTATTTAAATTGAAAATCTTATAGGTATTTAGGCTAAATATTTTTTGATCTTCTTTAATACCTTCAACTTTTCTAAAACCAAATCCAGTTTTAATATCAAAAGCAAAGTTTATTGGAAAAAGAAAATTGTTGTATTGCTTTTTTAAAAACTCGTATCTTATATTGTAAAAGGTAGAGTTATAATCTTCAACGAACTGGGCATTATTTTCAACTAATAAGTTGTTAGATTTAATAGTATTAATTTCAGTGAATATTCGTTGTTTATCATTAATTTGATAAAACAAATTTACTGATTGATCTACTGTTGTAAATATTGAATCCTTTTTGAATATATTTAATGATAGCTCAGAGCCAATGGCTGTGTTAAATACATATGGTAAACGCACATCAACATCGAACGTTTTTTGATCACTTTCATCACTTTTAAAAACAAGGCTAAAAGCTTCACCATAATTTAGGTTGTTTATTAAACGTAAGTTTAAGTAGCCGTTAAACTCTATTTTATTAGTAGCTTCATTTGTACCAAAACCAAGAAACCCATCAAAAGTGTTACTTTTTGTCTTTTCTAAATATAAAAAGATTGATGTAGAGTCTTTGGTAAATAAAACTTCAGGTGCTCTAGCTTGGTTAGTAAAAGGGAAAGTATTTATAGATTGTGTTTTTTTCTTTATAGTATTTAAATCAAAATCATCACCTATCTTAATATTTAAAAAATGATTCAGGAAGGATCGCGGGAATTTGTCATAACCTTTAACTATTATTTCATCTATTGTTCTTTTGGTGTTTGTTGAAATAATAAGTTTTGCTTGCAATGAATTTGCATCTCTCTTTTTAATTGTTGTTAATTTTAAAGATGTAAAAGGTAGACCATTTTCAGCAATCTTAGAGTTTATTTGATTGAGAATAGTCTCACTTTCTTGAATTGTTGTTACAAAATAATCCGATGTGATGTTTCCTGAAAAGCGCTTCAAAGCCTTCATTGAAATCACATTTTTATCATAGTATATATATATGGTGTAAAATTTCTTATTTAAAAGAAATTTGGCATTATATACTGTATCGCTTTTTTTTGTAGTTGAAATAAGTTGACTCTCTATATATCCAATCTTTTGAAACTTTAAATAAAGGCTGTTAATTTCTTCCTCGAGTAACTTATAATTAGCAAACACATTTTTATAGCCAATAGAATCAATGACTGTATTTTCTGAAGCATCCTTACCGTTAATAATTAAATGTAATTCTTGAGAATAAGTATTAACAGAATTATATGCGAGAAAAATGAAATATAAAAAAAGAATTTTTGAAACCTTCAAACTGAATATTTTGAGTATAAAACTAACGGAAAATAAATTCAAATAATAGGTCTATCAAATTAATTTTTTACAAACAATGAAAATTAATTATTTAAGATTTGAATTATTCATATAAATTTCTACCTTTGCAGCCCTCTTAAAAGAGGGTTTTATAAAATATATTAGAAAATAATATGCCAACAATTTCACAATTAGTACGAAAAGGAAGAGCCAAAATAACCAAGAAGAGTAAATCGGCTGCTTTAAATTCGTGTCCTCAAAGACGAGGAGTGTGTACACGTGTTTACACTACAACACCAAAAAAACCAAACTCAGCGATGCGTAAAGTAGCAAGGGTAAGGTTAACAAATGGTAATGAAGTAAATGCATACATTCCTGGAGAAGGACACAATTTACAAGAGCACTCGATAGTATTGGTTAGAGGTGGAAGGGTAAAAGATTTACCAGGGGTTAGATATCATATCGTTCGTGGCGCTTTAGACACCGCGGGTGTTGAAGGTAGAACACAACGTAGATCTAAGTATGGTGCAAAACGCCCAAAGAAGTAATTAAAAAACTTTAAGAAGAAGACATGAGAAAAAGAGCAGCGAAAAAAAGACCGCTTTTACCAGATCCACGTTTTAACGATCAGTTAGTAACTCGTTTTGTTAATATGATGATGTGGGACGGTAAAAAGTCAGTAGCTTTTAAAATTTTCTACGATGCAATAGATATTGTAGAAGAAAAGAAAACGGACGAAGAAAAAACAGCATTAGAATTATGGAAAGAAGCGTTGTCTAACGTTATGCCTCACGTAGAAGTACGTAGTCGTCGTGTTGGTGGAGCAACATTTCAAATTCCTATGCAAATCCGTCCAGACCGTAAAGTTTCTACAGCAATGAAATGGCTCATTAGCTTTTCAAGAAAGAGAAACGAAAAATCTATGGCTCAAAAATTAGCAGCAGAAGTATTAGCTGCAGCTAAAGAAGAAGGAGCAGCCGTTAAGAAAAGAGTTGATACTCATAAAATGGCAGAAGCTAATAAAGCATTCTCACACTTTAGATTTTAATAAGGAATGGCTAGAGATTTAAAATATACAAGAAATATTGGGATTGCTGCGCATATTGATGCGGGCAAAACTACCACTACAGAACGTGTCCTTTATTATACAGGTGTTTCTCATAAAATAGGTGAAGTACACGATGGTGCTGCAACTATGGATTGGATGGAGCAAGAGCAAGAAAGGGGTATTACAATTACTTCGGCAGCGACTACATGTACTTGGGAATTTCCAATTGAAAATGGTAAACCTACAGAAGAAACAGAAGGCTACCATTTTAATATTATTGACACTCCGGGTCACGTAGATTTTACAGTTGAAGTAAACCGTTCATTACGTGTATTAGATGGTTTAGTATTCTTATTTAGCGCAGTTGATGGTGTTGAACCACAATCTGAAACTAACTGGAGACTAGCCGATAATTATAAAGTGCCAAGAATTGGGTTTGTTAACAAAATGGATCGTCAAGGATCAGATTTTATGATGGTTAACAAACAAGTAAAAGAAATGTTAGGATCTAATGCAGTGCCTATCGTTCTACCAATTGGTGAGGAGCAAGACTTTAGAGGAGTTGTAGATTTGGTTAAAAATCGTGCCATTATATGGCATGATGAAACACAAGGAGCAACTTTTGATGTTGTTGAAATCCCTGAAGAATTAAAAGAAGAAGCACATCAGTATAGAGCATTATTAATAGAAGAAGTAGCTACTTACGATGAGAACTTATTAGAAAAGTTCATGGAAGATGAAGATTCTATTACAGAAGAAGAAGTGCATGCTGCACTTAGAGCTGCTGTTATGGATATGGCTATCATTCCAATGATTTGTGGTTCAGCCTTTAAGAATAAAGGGGTGCAATTTTTATTAGATGCAGTATGTCGTTATTTGCCTTCTCCTTTAGATAAGGAGGCAATTATTGGCACTAATCCTGATAATGGAAATGAAATTTCTCGTCAACCAGATGTTAAAGAACCGTTTTCAGCATTAGCATTTAAAATTGCAACTGATCCATTTGTAGGTCGTTTAGCCTTTTTTAGAACATATTCTGGACGATTAAATGCAGGATCATATGTATTGAATAATCGTTCTGGGAAAAAAGAACGAATTTCTCGTATCTATCAAATGCATGCTAATAAGCAAAATGCGATTAGTTATATTGAGGCTGGAGATATTGGTGCTGCAGTAGGATTTAAAAGTATAAAAACTGGAGATACACTTTCTGATGAAAAACATCCAATTGTTTTAGAGAGTATGGACTTCCCTGATCCTGTAATTGGTATTGCTGTGGAGCCTAAAACAAAAGCTGATGTTGATAAATTAGGAATGTCTTTAGCAAAATTAGCCGAAGAAGATCCAACATTTACAGTTAGAACTGACGAAGCTTCAGGACAGACTATTATTTCTGGAATGGGTGAACTTCACTTAGATATTATAGTTGACCGTTTAAAACGGGAATTTAAAGTTGAAGTAAATGAAGGACAACCTCAAGTGGAGTATAAAGAAGCAATTACTCAACGTGCTGAGCATAGAGAGGTCTATAAAAAACAATCAGGTGGTCGTGGTAAATTTGCAGATATTGTATTTATATTAGAACCAGCTGAAGAAGGTAAGCAAGGACTAGAATTTATTTCATCTATAAAGGGCGGAAATGTACCAAAAGAATTTGTACCCTCAGTAGAGAAAGGATTTAAAATGGCAATGATAAATGGACCATTGGCAGGATACGAAGTCGATGCTATGAAAGTAACATTAACGGATGGTTCTTATCACGATGTTGATTCGGATCAATTGTCATTTGAATTGGCTGCAAAATTAGGTTTTAAAGCTGCTTCAAAGGCTGCAAAAGCTGTAATCATGGAACCAATCATGAAATTAGAAGTAGTTACTCCAGAAGAAAACATGGGAGATATTGTTGGAGATCTTAATCGTCGTCGTGGACAAGTAAGTGACATGAGTGATAGAGCAGGCTCTAAAGTTGTGAAAGCAACAGTACCCTTATCTGAAATGTTTGGTTACGTAACAACCTTACGTACATTATCATCTGGTAGAGCTACATCAACTATGGAATTTTCACACTATGCGCAAACACCTTCAAATATATCTGAAGAAGTGATTAAAGCAGCAAAAGGAGTTGAAGCTTAAATTTTAAGAAAATGAGTCAAAAAATCAGAATAAAATTAAAGTCTTACGATCATAATTTAGTAGATAAATCTGCCGAAAAGATTGTAAAAACAGTAAAAAGTACTGGTGCAGTTGTAACGGGACCAATTCCATTACCAACACACAAGAAAATTTTCACAGTATTACGTTCACCACACGTAAACAAGAAGTCGAGAGAACAATTTCAATTATGTTCATATAAAAGATTATTGGATATTTATAGCTCCTCGTCTAAAACAATTGATGCTTTAATGAAACTTGAATTACCAAGTGGAGTTGAGGTAGAAATAAAAGTTTAATTAATTTTGTTTCTATTCATACGAAAGTGGGAGTCTCAAGAGGTGTCTGTAAAAGATAAATCAGATTTCTGATTTTGCCGAAAGTAAACATGTCCCAAGCTTTAAGCAAGGGAAAAACGGAAAAAATGCAATTCAGGGTTGAAATGTATTTTGACCCTAATTTTTTAAATACATAGTAAGTTAATAATAGATTGAAGATTTAAATACAGAGAAATTCTGAAATCGTAAATCAACAATCGTAAATCAAAAATTAATAATATGTCTGGGTTAATTGGAAGAAAAATCGGAATGACCAGCATCTTTGATGAAAACGGGAAGAATATTCCTTGTACAGTAATCGAAGCTGGGCCATGCGTTGTTACCCAAGTCAGAACTAATGAGATTGATGGCTATGAAGCTATTCAGTTAGGTTTCGATGACAAGACAGAAAAAAATGCTACAAAAGCTGACCTTGGTCACGCTAAAAAGGCAGGTACTTCTGTTAAAAGAAAAGTCGCTGAATTTCAAGGTTTTGATGAGGAGTACAAATTAGGTGACACTATTACAGTGGAGCACTTTTTAGAAGGAGAATTTGTTGATGTTGCTGGAACCTCAAAAGGTAAAGGTTTTCAAGGTGTTGTAAAACGCCATGGATTTGCTGGAGTTGGTCAAGCTACTCACGGTCAACACAACCGTTTAAGGGCACCAGGTTCTATTGGAGCTGCATCGTATCCTGCAAGAGTATTTAAAGGTATGCGAATGGCAGGAAGAATGGGTGGTGAAAAAGTGAAAGTTCAAAATTTAAGGGTTTTAAAAGTAGTTACTGATAAGAACTTACTTGTTGTTAAAGGATGCGTTCCTGGACATAAAAACACTTATGTAACAATTCAGAAGTAATGAAGGTAGCAGTTTTAGATGTAAACGGAAAAGACACAGGAAGAAAGGTAGACCTTTCTAAGGATGTGTTTGCAATAGAGCCTAACAACCATGCAGTATATCTTGATGTAAAGCAATATCTTGCTAATCAACGTCAAGGAACACATAAGGCAAAAGAAAGAGCAGAAATTACAGGAAGTACACGTAAGATTAAAAAACAAAAAGGTACAGGTACTGCAAGAGCAGGAAGTATCAAGTCTGGTGTATTTAGAGGTGGTGGACGTATGTTTGGTCCAAGACCTAGAAATTATAGCTTTAAGCTAAATAAAAATGTGAAACGATTAGCACGTAAATCAGCATTATCAATTAAGGCTAGTGAGAAGGCAATTACAGTTTTAGAAGACTTCAATTTTGATGCTCCAAAAACTAAAAATTTCACAGCAGTATTGAAGGCTTTAGACCTAGAAAACAAAAAGTCTTTGTTTGTATTGGGTGGTACAAATAATAATGTATATTTGTCGTCACGCAATTTAAAAAGGTCTGAGGTTGTAAATAGTTCAGAATTAAGTACTTACAAGATTTTAAATGCAAATCAAGTAGTGCTTTTGGAAAGCTCTTTAGAAGGAATTAAATCGAATTTAAGTAAATAGAAAACCATGAGTATCTTAATTAAACCGATAATCACAGAGAAAGCAACTAACGATAGTGAGTTAAACAATCGTTATAGCTTTCAAGTGAACACAAAGGCGAACAAGGTAGAAATTAAAAAAGCTGTAGAAGCTTTTTACGGTGTTTCTGTAGAAAAAGTTCGTACTATAAATGTCCGTCCAGAAAGAAAAACACGTCACACAAAGACTGGGATTCAACATGGTAAAACAAATGCAGTTAAAAAAGCAATTGTACAACTGGCGGAAGGTGAAACGATTGATTTATACGCTAACATGTAATTAAGACGAAAATGTCAGTAAGAAAATTAAAACCAATCACACCAGGACAGCGATTTAGAGTAGTAAATGGGTTTGACGCCATTACTACTGACAAGCCGGAAAAAAGCTTATTAGCTCCGAAAAAACGTTCAGGTGGTAGAAACAGTCAGGGAAAAATGACCATGCGCTATAAAGGTGGAGGTCATAAAAAAAGGTATCGTATTATAGATTTTAAACGTAACAAAGCTGGTATTCCTGCTGAAGTTATGTCAATTGAATATGATCCAAACAGAACAGCGTTTATTGCGTTGTTGAACTATCAAGATGGTGAAAAAAGATACATCGTTGCTCAAAATGGACTTCAGGTTGGTCAAACAGTAGTATCAGGCGAAAAAAACATAGCTCCAGAGATTGGAAATGCTATGCTATTAAGCCAAATTCCTTTAGGTACAATTATTTCTTGTATTGAATTACATCCAAACCAAGGTGCTGTTATGGCTCGTAGTGCTGGTGCTTTTGCTCAGTTAATGGCAAGAGATGGTAAATTTGTTACAGTAAAATTGCCTTCCGGAGAAACACGATTGATTCTTGCAAATTGTTTAGCTACAATAGGAGTAGTATCTAACTCAGACCACCAATTATTAGTATCTGGTAAAGCAGGTAGAAGTAGATGGTTAGGAAGACGTCCACGTACAAGACCAGTAGTTATGAATCCAGTTGATCATCCAATGGGAGGTGGAGAAGGAAAATCTTCTGGTGGTCATCCACGTTCTAGAAACGGTATTCCTGCTAAAGGATATAGAACTCGTTCTAAAACAAAAGCAAGTAATAAATATATTGTAGAACGTAGAAAGAAATAAATAAGACATGGCAAGATCATTAAAAAAAGGACCTTACGTTCATTATAAATTAGAAAAGAAAGTAGCTGCAAATGTTGAAGCTAAAAAGAAATCGGTAATCAAAACTTGGTCAAGAGCTAGTATGATTACTCCTGATTTTGTTGGACAAACAATAGCAGTACATAATGGCCGCCAATTTGTACCAGTTTATATTACTGAAAACATGGTAGGTCATAAATTAGGAGAATTTTCACCAACACGATCTTTTAGAGGTCATGCAGGTGCTAAAAATAAAGGTAAAAGATAAGAGCAATGGGAAGTCGTAAAAAACAAATGGCAGACGCTATTAAAGCAGAGAAGAAGCAAGTTGCTTTTGCAAAGCTTAATAACTGTCCTACGTCACCAAGAAAAATGCGTTTAGTAGCCGATTTAGTAAGAGGTGAAAAAATAGAGAAAGCACTTAATATTTTAAGATTCAGTCCAAAAGAAGCATCTCGTCGTTTAGAGAAGCTGTTATTGTCTGCAGTTGCAAACTGGCAAGCAAAAAACGAAGAAGCTGATATTGAAGAAGCTGAATTATTTGTAAAAGAGATTAGAGTTGATGGTGGATCTATGTTAAAAAGATTACGTCCAGCACCTCAAGGTCGTGCACACAGAATAAGAAAAAGATCTAATCACGTAACACTCGTGCTTGGAGCTAACAATAACACACAAAGCAATTAATAAATGGGACAAAAGACAAATCCAATAGGAAATCGCCTTGGTATAATCAGAGGATGGGAATCTAACTGGTTTGGAGGTAATGATTATGGAGATAAGCTTGCTGAAGACGATAAAATCAGAAAGTATATCTACGCTCGTTTATCTAAAGCTAGTGTGTCGAGAGTAATCATCGAAAGAACTCTTAAACTCGTAACCGTTACTATCACTACAGCTCGTCCGGGTATTATTATTGGGAAAGGCGGTCAAGAGGTAGACAAGTTAAAAGAAGAACTTAAAAAGATTACAGGGAAAGAAGTACAATTAAACATCTTTGAAATTAAAAGACCTGAGTTAGATTCATATTTGGTAGCATCAAGTGTTGCACGTCAAATTGAAAATCGTATTTCATACAAGCGTGCTATTAAAATGGCTATCCAAGCAGCAATGCGTATGAATGCTGAAGGCATTAAAATTCAAATAAGTGGACGTTTAAATGGTGCTGAAATGGCACGTAACGAACATTATAAAGATGGACGTATTCCTTTGTCTACATTTAGAGCCGATATTGATTATGCTTTAGTAGAAGCGCATACTACTTATGGTAGATTGGGTATTAAAGTATGGATTATGAAAGGTGAAGTATATGGTAAAAGAGAACTTTCTCCGCTTGTTGGTTTATCTAAGAAGCAAGGAAAAGGTGGACGCGGTGGAAATAATAATAGATCTCGTCGTAGAAAGTAATTTTTTAAATTAAAGAAAAATGTTACAACCAAAAAGAACAAAATTTCGTAAGCAGCAAAAAGGCCGTATGAAAGGTAACGCTGGAAGAGGGCACTTGCTATCAAGCGGAATGTTTGGTATAAAATCGCTAGACTCAAAATTCATTACGTCACGTCAAATTGAAGCTGCACGTATTGCTGCTACACGTTACATGAAAAGAGAAGGGCAATTATGGATTAAAATATTTCCAGACAAACCTATCACAAAAAAGCCTCTTGAAGTACGTATGGGTAAAGGTAAAGGAGCTGTTGAGTATTGGGCAGCTGTGGTTACACCAGGAAGAATTTTATTTGAAGTTGGAGGCGTGCCTCTAGATGTTGCAAAAGAAGCATTGCGTTTGGCTGCACAAAAACTTCCAGTGAAAACTAAGTTTATCATTGCTAGAGATTTTGAAGCTTAATTTATTGATATTATGAAACAATCAGAAATTAAAGAACTATCTACAGCTGAGTTGCAAGAAAAACTTGGTGAGACTAAAAAGAGTTATGCAGACCTTAAAATGGCTCATGCAATAAGCCCTCTAGAAAACCCGATTCAGTTACGTGGTTTAAGAAGAAACGTAGCAAGAATGGCAACAGAGTTAACTAAAAGAGAAGTACAATAATTGTATTTAGTCGAAAGATGGAAAAAAGAAACTTAAGAAAAGAACGTATAGGAGTTGTTACTAGTAACAAAATGCAAAAATCAATTGTGGTTGCTGAAGTTAAAAAAGTAAAACACCCTATGTATGGTAAATTCGTGTTAAAAACAAAAAAATATGTTGCGCACGATGAGAAAAACGACTGTAACGAAGGAGATACTGTAAAGATCATGGAAACAAGACCTTTAAGTAAATCTAAGTGTTGGAGATTAGTAGAAATAATTGAAAGAGCTAAATAATTATGGTACAACAAGAATCAAGATTAAAAGTAGCTGATAACACTGGAGCAAAGGAAGTTTTAACTATCCGTGTTTTAGGTGGTACAAAAAGAAGATATGCTTCTGTTGGTGACAAAATTGTTGTTACCGTAAAAGATGCAACTCCTAACGGAGGTATTAAAAAAGGAGCGGTTTCTACAGCAGTAGTTATTCGTACTGTAAAAGAAGTAAGACGACCAGATGGTTCATACATCAGATTTGATGATAACGCCTGTGTCCTTTTAAATCCAACTGGAGAAATGAGAGGAACACGTGTATTTGGACCTGTGGCTAGAGAACTTCGTGACAAACAATTCATGAAAATTGTATCATTAGCACCAGAAGTGCTTTAATGCAAAATAGTAAGATGGGAAAGCTTAAAATAAAATCAGGAGATACAGTAAAAGTAATTGCTGGAGATCATAAAGGATCAGAAGGTAAAGTACTAAAAGTATTAATAGATAAGAATAAAGCGATAGTAGAAGGTGTTAATATGGTAAAAAAACATATGAAACCTAATGCTCAAAATCCGCAAGGAGGAATCGTAGAAAAAGAAGCATCTATTCATATTTCAAACTTATCGTTGTTAACTTCAAAAGGAGAAATAACTAGAGTTGGATATAGAATAGAAGGCGATAAGAAAGTAAGATTTGCAATAAAATCTAATGAAGTAATATAATAGTTATGGCTTATATTCCAAGATTAAAACAAGAGTACAAGGACAAGGTAGTTTCTGCTCTTACAGAAGAATTCGGATATAAAAATGTTATGCAAGTACCTAAACTTTCTAAGATAGTTTTATCTAGAGGTGTTGGTGGAGCAGTTGCAGACAAAAAGTTAATTGACTATGCATTAGACGAGATGACAAATATATCTGGACAAAAAGCTATTGCTACAATATCTAAAAAGGATGTTGCATCATTTAAATTACGTAAAGGTATGCCAATTGGTGCTAAAGTAACTTTAAGAGGTGAGCAAATGTATGAGTTTTTAGACCGTTTAGTAACGTCTTCATTACCACGTGTAAGAGACTTTGGCGGTATAAAAGCAACAGGTTTTGATGGTAGAGGTAATTACAGTTTAGGTATTACTGAACAAATTATATTTCCAGAGATTAATATCGATAAGGTAAATAAAATTGCTGGTATGGATATTACATTTGTTACTACTGCTGATACAGATAAAGAAGCAAAATCATTATTAACAGAATTAGGATTACCTTTTAAAAAGAACTAGTTATGGCTAAAGAATCAATGAAAGCTCGCGAGGTGAAGAGAGCTAAAACAGTAGCTAAATATGCTGAGAAACGTAAAGCTTTAAAAGCAGCTGGCGATTACGAAGCATTACAAAAGTTGCCTAAAAATGCATCACCAGTTCGTATGCATAACCGTTGTAAATTAACCGGAAGACCAAAAGGTTACATGCGTAACTTTGGAATTTCTCGTGTTATGTTTAGAGAAATGGCAAATAAAGGATTAATTCCTGGTGTTAGAAAAGCAAGTTGGTAAAATTATAAATTGGTTTTAGGTTCAAGAAATAATTTTTTGAAAACCAAAACCGCAAATTAATAGATATGTATACAGATCCTATAGCGGATTACCTTACAAGACTTAGAAATGCAATTGGTGCCAACCATAGAGTGGTTGAGATTCCTGCTTCTAACTTAAAGAAAGAAATTACAAAAATATTATTCGATCAAGGATATATTTTAAGTTACAAATTCGATGATTCTTCAGTACAAGGCACAATTAAAATAGCCTTAAAGTATACGAAAGAAACCAAAGAGTCAGTAATTAAAAAAATCCAAAGAATAAGTAAACCAGGTTTACGTAAGTATGCAAGTTCAAAAGAACTACCTAGAATTCTTAATGGTCTTGGTATTGCCATAGTTTCTACTTCTCACGGAGTAATGACAGGCAAACAAGCTCAAAGAGAAAATGTTGGTGGTGAAGTATTGTGTTACGTTTACTAATTTAAAGCCGAAAAGAAATGTCAAGAATAGGAAATAAGCCAATAGCCATTCCAGAAGGCGTAACAGTTGATATTAAAGAAAATGTCGTGACTGTTAAAGGTAAATTAGGAGAATTAACTCAAAATTATGATTCTATTGAAATTAAAGTAGAAGATGGAAATATTTTAGTAACACGTTCTTCAGATACAAAAGATCAAAAGGCAAAGCATGGTTTATACCGATCATTGATGCATAATATGATTGAAGGTGTGTCTAAAGGATGGACTAAAGAGTTAGAGTTGGTAGGAGTAGGATATAGAGCTAGTAATCAAGGACAAAAACTTGATTTGGCTTTGGGATTTTCTCACAATATTGTTTTAAGTATAGCTCCAGAGGTTAAAATTGAAACAATTTCAGAAAAAGGAAAGAATCCTTTAGTAAAATTAACATCTCACGACAAACAATTGGTTGGCCAAGTAGCAGCTAAGATTCGTGGTTTTAGACCACCAGAACCTTACAAAGGAAAAGGCGTTAAGTTTGTTGGAGAACAAATAAGAAGAAAAGCAGGTAAATCAGCTTAATAATTAAGTTATGGCATTAACAAAGACCGATAGAAGACAAAGAATAAAAAACAGAATCCGTAAAATAGTTTCAGGTACTGAAACTAAACCAAGACTAACTGTTTTTAGAAGCAATAAAGAAATTTACGCTCAAATTATTGATGATGTAACTGGTAAAACTATTAGTGCAGCATCTTCAAGAGATAAAGATATTACTGCTAAAGGGACTAAAATAGAATTAGCTGCTTTAGTGGGAAAGTCTATTGCTGAAAAAGCTATTAAAGCAGGTGTAACTAGCATTTCTTTTGATAGAGGAGGGTATTTATACCATGGTAGAGTAAAATCATTAGCTGACGGAGCTAGAGAAGCAGGACTTAAATTTTAAGAAATTATGTATCAAAAATACAAAAGCGCAGAGTTAGTAAAACCAAGTGGATTAGATCTTAAAGATCGTTTAGTTGGTGTGCAAAGGGTTACAAAGGTAACTAAAGGTGGTAGAGCATTTGGTTTTTCGGCAATTGTAGTGGTTGGTGACGAAGCAGGTGTAGTAGGACATGGTTTAGGAAAATCTAAAGACGTTGCTAGCGCAATTGCAAAAGCAGTAGAAGATGCTAAGAAAAATCTAGTTCGTATTCCTTTAATTAAAGGAACATTACCACATGAGCAAAAAGGTAAGTATGGTGGAGCAAGAGTAAATATTATTCCTGCAGCTCCTGGTACGGGAGTTATTGCTGGTGGTGCTGTAAGAACAGTATTAGAAGCAGTTGGAGTACACGATGTATTATCAAAATCTCAAGGTTCATCAAACCCTCATAACGTAGTAAAAGCAACCTTTGATGCATTATTGCAATTAAGAGACGCTAAAACTATAGCTAAAAATAGAGGTATTTCTCTAGAAAAAGTTTTTAACGGATAATTTAAGGATAAGATGGCTAAGATTAAAGTAACAAAACAAAGAAGTGCGATTAATCGATCATTAAGACAAAAAAGAACTCTTGAAGCTCTTGGTTTAAGAAAGATTGGTCAAACAGTAGAACATGATGCCACTCCAAACATCCTTGGTATGGTTAATAAAGTTAAACATTTAGTTTCTGTAGAAGAAGCTTAAAAATAAAACTGGAATGGATTTAAGTAATTTAAAACCTGCAGAAGGTTCCGTTAAAAATAATAGTAAACGAATAGGTAGAGGACAAGGCTCTGGAAAAGGTGGTACTTCAGCAAGAGGTCATAAAGGAGCTAAATCACGTTCTGGTTATTCTAGAAAAATTGGTTTTGAAGGTGGGCAAATGCCACTTCAAAGACGTGTGCCAAAATTTGGTTTTACTAACATTAACCGTAAAGAATATCAAGGTGTTAATCTAGATACTTTACAACAAATGGTTGATGATAAGAAAATAAAAGGCACTATTGATTTAGATACAATAATCGCTTTTCGTTTAGCTGGTAAAAATGAACTAGTTAAAATATTAGGAAGAGGAGAATTAAAAGCTAAATTAAAAGTATCGGCTCATAAATTTACTGCTTCAGCAAAAGCTGCTATAGAAGCTGCTGGAGGAGAAGCTGTAACTTTATAAGACCCTATTACTATGAAATTTATAGAAGGTATAAAAAATGTTTGGAAAATAACGGAGTTAAAAGATAGAATTCTTTTAACCATTGGAATGCTTTTGGTATATCGTTTTGGAGCCCAAGTAACATTACCAGGTATTGATGCAGCTCAATTAGGGAATTTAGCTACAAGTACAGATTCTGGTATATTAGGATTACTAAATGCATTTACAGGAGGAGCTTTTGCTAAGGCTTCTGTTTTTGCGCTAGGAATTATGCCTTATATTTCTGCATCTATTGTAGTGCAATTAATGGGAATAGCAATTCCGTATTTACAAAAACTACAAAAAGAAGGAGCTAGCGGGCAAAAGAAAATTACACAAATTACACGTTGGTTAACCATTGCTATATGTATGGTGCAAGCACCGAGTTATTTAGTGAGTTTACCTAGCTTAGGAATTCCTCAAAGTGCCTTTTTATTAGGTCAAGGAGGGGTATTCTATTTCTCTTCAATAATCATCTTAGTAACAGGGACTATTTTTGCAATGTGGCTAGGTGAAAAAATAACAGATAAAGGTGTTGGTAATGGTATTTCAATATTAATTATGGTTGGTATTGTTGCAAGATTACCTATCTCTTTTGTTCAAGAATATGCGGCGAGAGTTACCGAGTCTAATGGAGGATTAATCATGATCTTAATAGAACTTGTAATTTGGTTAGTTATTATTATGGCTTCTATAATGCTTGTCATGGCTGTTCGAAAAATTGCAGTACAGTATGCTAGACGTACAGCATCTGGAGGTTATGAGAAAAACATCTTTGGATCTAGACAATACATTCCGTTAAAATTAAACGCTTCAGGTGTAATGCCAATCATTTTTGCGCAAGCCATTATGTTTGTGCCTAGTTTAATTGGAAGCTCTTCATTTTTGAAGGATACAGGAACTGGACAATGGATGCAAGCTCAATTTTCTGACATGTTTGGATTTTGGTATAATCTCGTATTTGCTTTATTGATTATAATTTTCACATATTTTTATACAGCAATTACGGTGCCTACCAATAAGATGGCGGATGATTTAAAACGTAGCGGTGGATTTATTCCAGGCATACGCCCAGGTTCTGAAACTTCAGAATATTTAGATAAAATAATGTCACAAATAACATTGCCAGGATCTATATTCCTAGCATTGATTGCAGTGTTCCCTGCATTTATTGTGAAGTTAATGAATGTACAACAAGGATGGGCATTATTCTTTGGTGGAACCTCATTATTAATTATGGTTGGAGTTGCAATAGATACAATGCAACAAGTAAATTCATATTTATTGAATAAACATTATGATGGCTTGATGAAGACAGGTAAAAATAGAAAAGCGACAGCTTAAT